>JALSRI010000236.1 GCA_026984835.1 Thiohalobacter sp.
GCGTTGTTCAACAGGGTGCTGGCGGCGCGCATCGCGGCCGGCACCTGGAACCGGGCGCTGCCGGGCGAGGCGCTGCAACTGGACGGCCGCTCCGGCTGTTTCGTGGCCGCGCGGCCGGACGGGGAGACTGCCCGGCGGGTCGACGCGGGGGAGGTGCATCCGACCGGCCCGCTGTGGGGGCGGGGTGAACCGCTGCCGGTCGGCGGGGCGCGGTCGTTCGAACTCGAAACACTGGCGCCCTGGGCCGGCTGGTGCGAGGGACTGGAACGGGCCGGGCTGGAACAGGCCCGGCGGGCGCTGCGTGTGCCGGTGCCGGACCTGGAATGGACGCGGCTGGAAGACGCCGGCCTGCGGTTGCGTTTCAGCCTGCCTGCCGGCGCCTACGCCACCAGCGTGGTGCGCGAACTGGTGGAGGCGGAGATGCCCGGTGACTGATCTGCCGGCCAGGCTGGACGAGGTGCGCGAGCGCATTGCGGCGGCCGCCGCCCGCAGCGGCCGCCGTCCGGAGGCCGTGCGGCTGGTGGCCGTGTCCAAGACGCGGCCGCTGGCCGATGTCGAGGTGCTGGCAGCGGCCGGCCAGGCGGATTTCGGCGAGAGCACCATCCAGGATGCCGGCACCAAGATCCCGCAGCGCCCCGACCTCACCTGGCATCTGGTCGGGCACCTGCAGTCGAACAAGACGCGTTTCGTGCCGGCGCTGTTCGACTGGGTGCACTCGGTCGACGGCGAGAAGATCGCCGCCCGTATCGCCCGCGCTGCGGAACAACAGGGCAAGGTGATCGATATCCTGCTGCAGGTGAACGTCAGCGGCGATCCGGCCAAGTACGGTTTCGCGCCCGGCGAACTGCTGCCGGCGGCGGAGCGCCTGCTGCAACAGGGTCTGCCGGGCATCCGCCTGCGCGGCCTCATGACCATCGGCCGGCGCGACGCCGGTCCCGACGACACCCGGCGCAGTTTCGCGGCCCTGCGCGAACTGGCGGACGAGGCGGCGCGGCGCTTCGGTGCGGAACCTTTCCGGGAACTGTCGATGGGCATGAGCGGCGACTACGAAATCGCCGTCGAGGAAGGCGCCACCCTGGTGCGGGTGGGGACCGGGCTGTTCGGGGCAAGACAGGTGTAACAGAGGAAAGTCAGGGCCTCGTGGTGTCGGGTCGTCGCTATTCCCAGGCGGCGAGTTCGGCATTGCCTGTCATCGTCGGGTGCTGCGCGCGATGCGTCAGCTTGCGCTCGACGGCACGCACGATCTCGCTGGCGAAAGGCACGCCTTCGAACGCCTCGGCACTGGGCAGGCCGCCCGGACTCTGGACGTTGATTTCCATGATCTTGTCGCCGACGATGTCCAGGCCGGCCAGGAAGATGCCGTCGCGGCGCAGGCGCGGGCCGGTCTGTTCGGCCACGGCGAGCATGGTTTCGGTCACTTCGGCGCGCAACGGCCGGGCGCCGGCGGTCAGGTTGCTGCGGATGTCGGCGTCGCCGGTGCGGCGCTGGCGGTGGATGGCGGCGTATCTTCCCTGTACCTGGAAGGGCCGCCCGTTGAGCATGAACAGGCGCGTATCGCCGTGGACGGCGTCCTTCAGGTATTGCTGGACGATGAAGTAGTTGTCGCGTGCCACCGCGTCCAGCATCTGGTTGATGTTGGGCGTGTCCCAGGGCTGCACCAGGAACACGCTGCGGCCGCCGGAACCGGCCAGCGGCTTGAGAATGGCATAGCCGCCCTCGGCGGCGATGAAATCCTTTGCTTCGCGCTTGTCGCGGGTGATCAGGGTGCGCGGCCGGATATCGGCCGGGAAATACTGCATGTAGAGCTTGTTCAGCCCCAGGTCCAGGCCGTCCGGGTCGTTCAGCACCAGCACCCCGGCGCGCAGGGCCAGGCGCGAGAAATTGATGGCGGCGGCGCGCGCCCAGGGGCGGCTGAGGGCGTCCAGGCTGGGATCGTTGCGCGGCATGAGCACGTCCAGCGCATGCAGGTCGATTTCGGTGCGGCCGTCCTGTGCGTGTTTGCGCACGTCCTCGAGGAAGGCGTGCCCGCTGCGGTGGCGGGTGTCGGGCACGGCCCAGGCATGGGCGTAGGTATGGTCGTCGGGCCGCAGCGCGAAGGCGTCGACGTCGATGTACCAGACTTCGTGCCCGCGGTTGACCGCCGCCATGGCCAGCGCGGTTGTGGTGTAGTCGTCCTCTTCGGTGAACAGGTCGTTGACGATGATTCCCATGCGCATCAGACGCCGTCCTCCAGCAGTTCCAGGACCCTGATGCCGCCGGCCAGGCGCCGGCGGCGCGCCTCGGCCTGCGGTTGCACGAGAACGCGCGGCAGCAGCGGCGGCGGCTTCAGTATATCGCGCCAGCGCAGCTCCTCGACCAGCGCCAGGCGGGCCTGGGCCAGCTTGCCGAGATACAGGGCCTCCAACCGGCCGCCACCGGCGAGGTGGTCGAGCAGCCGGACCAGGCCACGCAGGTAGATGGCATCCTTCACATAGCCGCCGCCGCGAAAGGTACGCATGGTCATCATGAAGGCCGCCCGGTCACCGAAGCCATGGTCGTGGTGCAGGCGGCGGAACACCTCGATGAAGCCGGCGCCGTCGCAGACCAGCCGCACCGCCAGCACCCGTCCGGCCAGTTGCCGCAGGCGGCCGGCGTCCAGGCCCCCGCTGAGGTATTCGGCCAGCACGGCCAGGCCTTCCTGCAGCGGTTCATAGCCCGCCATGCCGACCCGCAGTTCCTGCAGCGGCTGGCTGTGGCCGTTGTGCCAGGTGAGCGCATGGGTGCCGATCTCGTGTGCCAGGGCGGCATCGACGCGGTCGGCGGCCACCCGGGCGTCGGTGCCGATGAGGAAGTTGCCGTGCGACACCAGGATGCCGGCGATGTCGTCGCGCACCTCGACCCGGGTGGCGAAGCTGGCGTCGCGTTGCCGGTACCAGGCCAGTTCCTGTTCAGCGCGGCGGGCGAGGGCGCGGGCGTCGAGCCAGTGCCCCGCCTCCCCGTCCGCTTCCGGCGCCGGCAGCCGTTCGAGCAGTTCCCGCGCCAGCCCCAGCAGCGTGTCGTCCACCTCGCCGAACAACTGCCGGGCGCCGGCCAGGAAGCGGGGCGTGTTGCGGTCCGAGACCAGGGTGATCTGACGGTCCAGTTCATCGCGCTTGGCCGCCAGCAGGTCGAAGAGTGTCGGGTCCTCGATGTCGTCCACCGGAATGTTCCACAGCCGGCGTTTCATCTGCGCCGGGTCGATGGTGCGCGGGCGGTACAGGAATTCCA
This sequence comes from Thiohalobacter sp., assembly GCA_026984835.1. Lineage (GTDB taxonomy): Bacteria > Pseudomonadota > Gammaproteobacteria > DSM-19610 > DSM-19610 > JALSRI01. Next base: position 3,247 of record JALSRI010000236.1, read on the forward strand.
CCTCACGTTCGTAGTGGTGCCTGCGAAAGGCCTGCCAGGCCGCCTCGCCGTTGACCGGGGTGACGTGCAGCAGCAGGTCGAAGCCGTCGCTGATGTCGGCCAGGGCGGCGTCCACGCGCTCGACCCGGGACGTGAGGCTGCGCGGTCCAAGCGCATGGTAGTGCGGTGGACGGTGCGATGTGTAGTGCAGGGCGAAGGCATGGAAAGCCTGTTTCAGGGCGCGGTTGAGGCGCCGCCGCAAGGCCCGGTGGGCGAAGGTGTAGGTGGCGCCGCTGTCCGGGTCGCGGTACACGGGGCTGATGCCCAACCCCACCAGCCGGGCGCCGCAGCGGGTCTGCTGGTCGGTGTCCAGCAGCGGTGCCAGGCCGGGCGCGCCGACCGCCGGCCGGTATTCGACCGAGACCCCGGGCGCACGGCGCCGCAGGGTGACCCGCAGCAGGGCGGCCTCCAGGGCCTCCAGCAGTTCGGCCGGTGGACGCTGCTCCGGCGCGACGATGCGAAAGGCGTGCGGCGGCGGTTCCTCCGGCGGCGGGACGTCGGTCCAGATCTCCAGCAGCAGCCAGCCGCCGAACAGCTCGCGGTGACACTCGGCCAGTACGCACAACAGGGCGGACAGGTCCGCCGAGGCCGGGGCGATCAGCCAGGCCGACTGGCTGGTCAGCAGGGCCTCGGTGTCGGGCCAGGCCCGGTCGCCGGGCCGCCGGAACACGCACAGAAAGGGCAGCGGCCGGTCGATGTGCAGCCGGCCGCCGCCCTCCAGGACCAGGTCGACACCCTGGCCGGCGCGCAGGCGCCCGGCGACTTCCTGCAGTTCAGCCGCGGGCACGGCCGTCGTCCCTGCAGCCGGGGATGTTCTGCAGTTCTTCCAGGATGCCGGGCAGGGTCGCGTGCAGGGCCTTGCGGATCTCTTCCACCTGGTCGATGTCGGCGACGCCCGTCCATTCGTCCATGAAGAACTTCTTGAACTCGATGGCCAGCACGCAGGCCGAGTCCGGGAAGCGGCTGTGGATCCACTGCGCCAGGTGGCGGCCCTTGAACTTCACGTTCTCGCGCACGTCGAGGTGGTGGCCGAGGAAGTCGTAGTCGCGCAGCTCGCGTATGAAGCGTTCGACGATGGGGCCGCAGCGTCGCCGGTCGAGCGAGCCGGTGCCGACGTTGACGTCGGGCGCGGTCTGCGGGGCCTCCGGCGGTTCGTGGGGGCCGCGCCGGCGGTAGTTGTAGCTGTGCAGGTCGAACACCACGAAGCAGCGGTGGCGCCGCTCGATCTTCTTCAGCAGCCGGTACAGTTCGTCGTAGAAACGGTCGTATTCTTCCAGCGAGTGTTCGATCTCGCGTTCGCCGGGCGGCTGTTTCCACACCTGCAGGCCCCAGGCCATTTCCGGGGCCAGGTAGACGGCCTCCTCGCGCGGGCGGTTCAGGTCCACCTCGAAGCGGGAACGCTTGAACACGATCCAGGACGGTACCACCTTGACCAGTGCGTCGGTGTAGGGGTCTTCCTCGCGGGCGCGGGTGGCTTCGTCGATGGCCAGCAGCGGCAGCAGGTCGCGGCGCACCTCGTGGCCGGCGTGGATGGCGGTGGCGACCACCGGCCCGTCGCCGACCTGTTCGACCCAGAGGCTGTCTTCTGCTTCGGTTTTCGGCCTGGACGTCACGCGTGGCTGCCGGATAGGTCTGTGGACAGGCGCAGGATACGGCCGCAGCCACAGCAAGTCCACGCGTTGCATGACTGGCGCCATGCGCTATCCTGAGCCCATGCGGCCGGCGAGCAGTGATCAGCGGAAATGCCATGCCCGCCTCGCACTGTGCCTGGGCATCGTGCTGCTTGCCATGGCGGGCTGCGACGGCCAGGGGCGCCAGGCCGTGCCGGTGCTGAACTGGTACGTCTTCGACGAACCCTCGGGCGCCTTTGCCGCGGCCGCGCGGCGGTGCAGCGCGGCATCGGGCGGGCGCTACCGTATCCGGCTGGCGCCGCTGCCGACCGATGCCGACCAGCAGCGCGAGCAGCTGGTGCGGCGCCTGGCGGCCTTCGACCCGGCCATCGACATCATCGGCATGGACGTGATCTGGACGGCCGAGTTCGCGGCGGCCGGCTGGATACGGCCCTGGCCCCGGCCGCTGGCCGGGCGGCTGCGCGCCGGACGCCTGGCGAGCGCCGTCGACAGCGCGAGCTGGAAGCACCGGCTGTGGGCCGTACCCTTTACCACCAACACCCAGTTGCTCTGGTACCGCCGCGATCGCGTGCCCCGGCCGCCGGCGACCTGGGACGAGATGATCGACATGGCCGAAAGCCTGGGCCCCGACGGCACCATCGAGGCCCAGGGCGAGCGCTACGAGGGGCTGACCGTGTTCTTCGTCTCCCTGCTGGCGTCGGCGGGCGGATCGGTGCTGACGCCCGATGGCAGCCGGCCGTCACTCGAGACGGGGCCGACACGCCGCGCACTCGAGCTCATGCGGCGTCTCGGCAATTCGCCGGCCGCCGACCCGGCCCTGTCGACGGCGCGCGAGGACCAGGCGCGGCTGGCCTTCGAGACCGGCCACGCCAGCTTCATGGTGAACTACACCTACGTATGGCCCAGCGCCAGGGCCAACGCCCCCCGGGTCGCCGCGCACATGGGCTGGGCGCGCTGGCCGGGCGTGGTGGCCGGGCGACGGGGCCGCGTGACCATCGGCGGCATCAACCTGGGCATCGGCGCCTACGGTCGCCACCCCGATCTCGCCTTCGAGGCCGCCGCCTGCCTCGCCTCCGAACCGAACCAGCGCTTGGCGGCGACGCGGGGCGGATTGCCACCGACCCTGGGCGCCCTCTATGATGACCCGGATGTCCGCGCCACCTTTCCTTTCGCCGGCCTGCTGCGCGAGACCCTGCGCGATGCCGTGCAGCGTCCGCAGACGCCGTTCTACGCCGATGTCTCCCTCGCCATCAGCCGCACCCTGCATCCCATGCGCGACATCGATCCGGCCAGGGACGCCGTGCGCCTGCGCCACGCGGTGAGCCGGGCGCTGCGCTCGGAAGGGCTGCTGTGAGCCGGGGAGCGGCCGCCAGCCGCCGCCTCGCCTGGCTGCTGTGTGCGCCGGCGCTGGCCGCCATGCTGCTGGTGGCGGCCTGGCCCATGCTCCATGCCCTGTGGCTGTCGCTGTTCCGCTACGACCTGCGTTTCCCGGATCGCACCGAATTCGTCGGCCTGCACAACTACCTGAGCGTGCTGGGTTCGGAGGTCTGGTGGCAGGCGTTGTTCAATACCCTGTTGATCACCGTCGCTTCGGTGTCCGTGGAGCTGGTGCTCGGCTTCGCCTTCGCGCTGGTCATGCACCGCGCCCTGGTCGGGCGCCGCATCGTCCGTACCGCGCTGCTGGTGCCCTACGGCATCATCACCGTGGTGGCGGCCATGGCCTGGCGCTTCGCCTTCGACCCCGTCACCGGCTTCGTGGACGCCCTGCCGGGCCTGGACCACGCCTGGCTGGCCGAACGCGGGCCGGCCTTCTTCGTCATCGTCCAGACCGAGATATGGAAGACGACGCCGTTCATGGCGCTGCTGCTGCTGGCCGGCCTGGCGCTGGTGCCGGAGGAACTGCTGCGCGCGGCGCGGGTGGACGGCGCCGGCGCCGTGCAGCGTTTCCGCCGTATCACCCTGCCGCTGATGCGGCCGGTGATCCTGGTGGCGCTGCTGTTTCGTACCCTGGATGCTTTCCGCATCTTCGACACGGTGTTCGTGCTGACGCGCGGCGCGCAGGATACCGAGTCGGTCTCCCTCGTCGGCTACAACACCCTGGTCACGCGGCTCAACCTCGGCCTGGGTTCGGCGGTGTCGGTGCTCATCTTCCTGTGCGTGCTGGCGATCGCGGCGCTCTACATAAGGGGCTTCGGTATCGACCTGTCGCGGCGGGAGGAGGGCCGATGACCAGCGCGCGCGGGCGCAGGGAACGGCTGTTGTGGGGCGCGGGCAGCGTCCTGGTGGTGTGCTACGCCCTGGTGCCGGTGGCCTGGCTGCTGTCGCTGTCACTCAAACGCGGCGCCGACCTCGGTGACCACCGCTTCCTGCCGGCCGTGGTCAGCCTGGAACACTACCGGGCCGTATTCCAGGACCCGCAATTCGCCGCCGCCCTGTGGAATTCCGTCGGCATCGCCGGCCTGTCGACGCTGGCCGCGCTGCTGCCGGGCCTGCTGGCGGCCTATGCGATCGTGCGCCTGGAATTCCCCGGCCGACGCCTGCTGCTGGCCGCCACACTGGCCATTGCCATGTTCCCGCCCGTCTCGATCGTCGGCCCGCTGTTCGACCTGTGGCGCAGCCTCGGCCTGTATGATACCTGGCCCGGTCTGATCCTGCCCTACATGACTTTCACGCTGCCACTGGCCATCTGGACCCTGTCGGCGTTCCTGCGCGACATCCCCTGGGAGCTGGAAAAGGCCGCCCGCGTCGACGGCGCCACGCCGATGCAGGCCCTGCTGCGCATCATCCTGCCGTTGGCCGCGCCGGGTGTGTTCAGCGCCGCCATCCTGGTGTTCCTGTTCGCCTGGAACGACTTTCTGTTCGCCATCTCGCTCACTTCCACGGACAACGCACGCACCGTGCCGGCGGCCATCGCCTTCTTCACCGGCAGTTCGCGTTTCGAGCAGCCCACCGGCTCCATCGCCGCGGCGTCGGTCGTGGTGACGCTGCCCGTCGTCCTGGTGGTGCTGCTGTTCCAGCGCCGCATCGTCGCCGGCCTGACGGCCGGCGCAGTCAAGGGCTAGGTACGTGGCTGCGATCGAGCTTCGTGAGGTCAGCCGGCAGTTCGGCGCCACGCGGGCCGTCGACTGCGTCAACCTGAGCATCGACGACGGCGAGTTCTTCATCCTGGTCGGGCCGTCGGGGTGCGGCAAGTCGACCTTGCTCAACATGATCGTGGGCCTCGAGACGCTGTCGTCGGGAGAGATCCTCGTGGACGGCGAGCGGGTCGACGAGCTGGATCCCAGGGACCGCGACATGGCGATGGTGTTCCAGAGCTATGCCATCTACCCGCACATGAGCGTGCGCGAAAACCTGGCCTTTCCGCTCAGGCTGGCGCGGCTGCCGGCGGCGGATATCGATGAGCGCGTGCTGCGGGCGGCCCGCATGCTGGAACTCGAAGCCCTGCTGGAACGCCGGCCGGCGGCGCTGTCGGGCGGCCAGCGTCAGCGCGTGGCCATGGGTCGTGCCCTGGTGCGCGAGCCGCGCGTGTTCCTGCTCGACGAGCCGCTGTCCAACCTCGACGCCAGGCTGCGCGTGCAAATGCGGGCCCAGATCGCGCGCCTGCAGCGGCGGTTGGGAACCACCACCGTCTATGTCACCCACGACCAGACCGAGGCCATGACCCTGGGCCAGCGCATCGCCGTCATGCGCCGTGGAAAGCTGGTGCAGACCGGCACGCCGCAGCAACTCTACGCGCGGCCGGCCGACCTGTTCGTGGCCGGCTTCATCGGTTCGCCGGCCATGAACTTCCTGCCATCGCGCCTGGCCGGGGAGCGGCTCGAGCTTCCGGTCGGTTCGCTGGCGTTGCCGGAGCGGCTGCGCGGGGCGGCGGCCGGGGCCGCCGGGCCGCTGGTCGCCGGCTTCCGGCCCGAGGACCTGCGGCTGGCGGCGAGCGGGGAGACGACCGGCCTGTGCTTCGACGCCCGCGCCGACATCGTCGAGTGGCTGGGCGCCGACCTGTTCGTGTATTTCGACGTGGCGCTGGACGGCTTCGGGCCGCTGGAGCTGCCGGCGGACCTGGACATCCAGACCGGCGACGCCACGCGCCGGTCGCTGGTGGCGCGCATCGATCCCGACGCGGGCGTGAAGGCGGGAGACCGGTTCCGGCTCTGCCTGGATCCGCAGCGGCTGCATCTGTTTGCCGGCGGCCGCGCAATCGGCGACCCTGCCGGCCTGCAGCGCTAGCCGCCGGCGAAGCGCCCGGCGTTCAGCGTTTGCCGATCCGTTCTATCGGTATGCTCTGGATGCCCGCCTGGGCGGGTGTCTGCGGTTTTTCGATGACGAAGATGCGGTGGCCGTTGATCATGGCCGAGACGTCGGAGCTCGTACCCCGCGCGTCGTGCAGCACCACGGCCACGATGTGCAGCGCGCTGAAGGCCAGGATGACCGGTGCGAGGAAGGCGTGCACCGCGGGCAGGTAGAAACCGGCCAGCAGCGGCCGGTGTTCCATCAGCAGGCCGGTTGCCGACTGCGCCACCAGGATGAGCAGGATCAGCGCATACAGCGGCACCCACAAGGGGTTGTGCGAATACCAGCGGGGCAGGGGCGTCCTGCCCAGGCTCAGGTAGAAGCGCAGCATCATGCCGGCCTTGCCGAGGTCGCCGGGCGCCGGCACCAGGGCGCGCCAGTGGGCGGCGCCGCTGCCGGCGAGCAGCAGGTAGAGGCGCAGCGCCAGGCCCAGGGTCAGCGCGAAGCCGGCCACCCCATGGACGTCGCTGGCGGCGGCCGCCAGCGACGGCGCGACCCCGATGAGCCAGCCCGTCGCCAGCAGCACCAGCACCGGCAGCGCGATCAGCCAGTGCGCCAGGCGCAGGCCGGCGCTCCACACGCGCACGCGTTGTATTCTTTCCATCAGCCGTCCCTCCGCCTGGCGCGTTTGAGCAGCACGTACAACGCACCGGTGCCGCCGTCCACCGCCCGCGCCGAACTGTAGGCCAGCACGTCGCTGCGCTGGCGCAGCCAGCCGCCCACCTTGCCCTTGAGCACCGGCCCGCGATGGCGCGAGCCCAGCCCCTTGCCGTGGATGATGCGGGCGCACTGCACGCGGCGCCGGCCGCATTCGTTCAGGAAGCCGGCCACCGCCTGGCGCGCCACCGGCACCGTCATGCCGTGCAGGTCCAGTTCGGCGTCCACCCCGATCTGGCCGCGGCGCAGCTTCTGCAGGGTGCGCTTCTGGATGCCGGGGCGCACGTAGACGAGTTCCTCGCCGGTCTCCAGCTCGGCCGGGTCGAAGCCGTCCGACAACAGGTCGTCCAGCACCGCCTGTTCGTCGGCCTCGCGCGAGCGCGGCCGCGGCGCCGGTGGTCTTGGCCGGTGGCGGTGGCGGTCGTCGCGCAGCGGCCGCACCTCGCCGACCGCCTGGCGGAACAGTTCGCGCTCCTCGCGGCTGATGGCGGGTTTCTTGTCCATGCCGCCATTGTACCGGTTTGGCGCCGTCGCAGGATGGGCGGCGGCTGGGGAGTCCGGTATAGTTGTGCTCCAATGCACATTCTCATCAGCAACGACGACGGCTACCAGGCGCCGGGTATCGTCTGCCTGGCCGCAGCGCTGGAGAAGGTGGCGCGCATCACCGTGGTGGCGCCGGACCGCGACCGCAGCGGCGCCAGCAATTCACTGACCCTCGACGCGCCCCTGCGCGCCCTGCGCATGGACAACGGCTTCACCCGCGTCGAGGGCACGCCCACCGACTGCGTGCACCTGGCCATCACCGGCCTGCTGGAGGAGGAGCCCGACATGGTGGTGGCCGGTATCAATTCGGGCGCCAACCTGGGCGACGACGTGCTCTACTCGGGCACGGTGGCGGCCGCCATGGAGGGGCGCTTCCTGGGCCTGCCGGCCATCGCCGTGTCGCTGGTGGCGGCGGGCAGCCCGGCGCACTACGAGACCGCCGCGCGCGTCACCCTGGAACTGCTGGAGCGGCTGCAGCGCGACGCCATTCCCGCCGAGACCATCCTGAACGTCAACGTGCCGGACCTGCCCTGGCGGGACCTGCAGGGCTGGCGGGTCACGCGGCTCGGCCACCGCCACAAGTCGGAGCCGGTGATCCGCCAGACCGATCCGCGTGGCCGGCCCATCTACTGGGTGGGGCCGGCCGGCGCCGAGCAGGACGCCGGGCCGGGCACGGATTTTCACGCCGTGCGCAACGGCTGCGTGTCGGTGACCCCCATCCACGCCGACCTGACCCGCCACGACACCCTGGAGCAACTGCGCGCCTGCCTGGGCGAAGGACCGCTGCCGGCATGAGGCGGGCCGACCGCGGCATCGGCATGACTTCGCAGCGCACCCGCGACCGGCTGGTGCAGCGCCTGGTGGAGGAGGGCATCCGGAGCGTGGCGGTGCTGGACGTCATCCGCGGCACGCCGCGCCATCTGTTCGTGGACGAGGCGCTGGCCAGCCGTGCCTACGAGGACACGGCGCTGCCCATCGGCCACGGCCAGACCATCTCCCAGCCCTACATCGTGGCGCGCATGACGGAACTGCTGATGGCGGTGGCGCCCGCCAAGGTGCTGGAAGTGGGTACCGGCTCCGGCTACCAGGCGGCGGTGCTGGCGCAGCTGGTGGACAAGGTGTTCACCACCGAGCGCATCGAGCCGCTGGCCAGCCAGGCGCGGCAGCGCTTCCGTCGCATCGGCTACCGCAACATCCGCGTCCAGCACAGCGACGGTTCCTGGGGCTGGCCGGAACACCAGCCCTACGACGCCATCATCGTCACCGCCGGCGGCGCCGAGATCCCGGAGGCCCTGCTGGGCCAGTTGCGGCCGGGCGGCCGGCTGGTCATGCCGGTGGGCTCGCGCAGCCTGCAGCAGCTGACGGTGGTGACACGCAACGGCAACGTCTTCGAGCGCGAGGACCTGGAACCGGTGGCGTTCGTCCCGCTGATCAGCGGCGCCGGTTGATGGCCGTGTTCGGCCGCCTCTACGACGTCACCCTGCGCTGGTCACGACATCCGCGCGCGCCCTGGTACCTGGCCGGGCTGAGTTTCGCCGAGTCCTCGTTCTTCCCGGTGCCGCCGGACGTGATGCTCATGCCCATGAGCCTGGCGCGGCCGAAGCGCGCCTGGCGCTTCGCCGCCCTCACCACCCTGGCCTCGGTGACCGGCGGCCTGGCCGGTTACGCCATCGGCTATTTCGCCCTCGACCTGGTGCAGCCCCTGATCGGCGAGGGCGGGCGCTGGGCCGAGGCCTACGGACGCGCCTCGGCCTGGTTCCGCGACTGGGGGTTCTGGGCGGTGCTGGTGGCGGGTTTCTCGCCTATCCCCTACAAGGTGTTCACCATTTCGGCCGGTGCTCTGGGGATGCCGTTGCTGCCCTTCGTGCTGGCCTCCGCCGTCGGCCGCGGCGGGCGCTTCTTCCTGGTGGCGGGGCTGCTGGCCTGGGGCGGCGAGCGCATGGAACGGCGCATCCGCAGACATGTCGAAACCCTGGGCTGGCTGCTGGTGGCGGCGGTGGCCGTCGCCTGGCTGCTGTTGAGGAATTGAGTCCCACTTCATGCCGTACCGCAGGACGTCCCTGAGCTCGCTCGTCATGCTGTGCCTGGTGCTGGCCGCCTGCGCGCCGGTGGCTGCGCGCGCGCCGGTCGGCGATCGCAGCCAGGCGCCGCTGCGCGTGCCCGCGACGCATACCGTGCGCAGTGGCGACACCCTGTACTCCATCGGCTGGCAGTACGGCCTGGACGTGGAGAAGCTGGCGGCCTGGAACGCGCTTCGACCGCCGTACCGCATCTACCGCGGCCAGCGCCTGCGCCTGCGGCCGCCGCCGCGCGAGGCGCCGCGGCCGCGCGCCTCGGTATCCGGGCCGTCCACGCCGCGTGCTTCGGTACCCAAGACGGCGTCCTCCCCCGCGCCCTCGCGGCCCAAGACCGCGGCGCCGCCGGCCCGTGCCACGACAACGGCGAAGGCGAAAGCCCGCCAGACCCCGGCCGGGTACGGGAAGAAAGCGCCGGCCGCCAGCCGCGCTACGGCGCCCGCGGCGGCGGCCAGGGGGCCGCTGCGCTGGCGCTGGCCGGCCTCGGGGCGTCTGATCAGCCGTTTCGATGCCCGTCGACCGGGCCGCAAGGGTATTGATATTGCGGGTAAATCCGGCGACCCGGTGCGCGCCGCCGCGGACGGCGTGGTGGTCTACGCCGGGAGTGGACTTTCCGGCTACGGCAGGCTTATCATCATCAAACATAACAAGGTCTTCCTGAGCGCCTATGCGCACAACAGGAAGCTGATGGCAAAGGAGGGACAACGGGTGAAGGCGGGACAACGTATTGCGCAGATGGGGCGCAGCGGCACGGACCGGACCCGGTTGCATTTCGAGATCCGCAGGAACGGATCACCGGTCGACCCGCTGCGCTACCTGCCGAAACGCTGAGTCGCCGGCACCCTGCGTTCGTCGCCGGACCCCGGGTCCGGTGCCAACCACGAACGGAGGGGAAGGTCATGGGCAGGAAACTGCAGGGCAAGGCAGCGGGATACGCGGGCAAGCAGGCTCCTTCAGGCGCGATGGCGAACGGCGTCGGCGATATCGTGGAGTTCACCCGCGGTGTGGCGCGCAGCAAGGCGCGTCATGAACCCCCACTCACCGAGGCGCATTTCGACGCCACACGCATGTACCTAAACGAGATCGGCTTCTCGCCGCTGCTGACGGCGGAAGAGGAAGTCTATTTCGCGCGCCGCGCCCAGCGTGGCGACGAGGCGGCGCGCAAGCGCATGATCGAGAGCAACCTCAGGCTGGTGGTCAAGATCGCGCGCCGCTACATGAACCGCGGCCTGGCGCTGGCGGACCTGATCGAGGAAGGCAACCTCGGCCTGATCCGCGCCGTGGAGAAGTTCGACCCGGAACGCGGTTTCCGCTTCTCGACCTATGCCACCTGGTGGATACGCCAGACCATCGAGCGCGCCATCATGAACCAGACGCGCACCATCCGCCTGCCCATCCACGTGGTCAAGCAACTCAACAGCTGCCTGCAGGCGGCGCGGCGACTGGCGCAGTCGCTCGATCACGAACCCAATTCGGAGGACATCGCCCAGTTGCTGGACAAGCCCATCGCCGACGTCGAACGCATGCTCAAGCTGAACGAGCGCGTCACCTCGGTCGACGTGCCGGCCGGCAAGGACACCGACCGCTCGGTGCTGGACGGCATCCCCGACGAGAACAACCCGGATCCGTCCGACGTGCTACAGGACGCCGACGTGCTGTCCAACCTGGATATCTGGATCTCGCGGCTGTCGGACAAGCAGCGCGAAGTGGTGGAGCGGCGCTTCGGCCTGCACGGCTACAAGATCTCCACCCTGGAGGAAGTCGGCAACGAAATCGGCGTCACCCGCGAGCGGGTGCGGCAGATCCAGATGGATGCCCTCAAGCGCCTGCGCGAGATACTGGAGAGCGAGGGCTTTTCCTCGGACGCGTTGTTCGGCTGAGTGGCGGCTGCCACTCGGCCGGCGCCGCCCTTACTTCAACAACAACCCCGCCACCACCCGCCGTCCTTCCGACAGCAGGATATTGAACGTGCGGCAGGCCGCGCCCGTATCCATCACCTCGACGCCGATGCCCCGGGAAAGCAGGCCACCCGTACAGGCCGGCGCCGGGAAGCGCAGCGTCTCGCCGGTGCCGATCAGCACCACTTCCGGTTCCAGTTCCGCCAGCGCGTCGATGCAGGCGGCGTCCAGCTCCTCGAAACACTGCGGCGCCCAGTCCTCGATCACCCGGTCCGCGGTCAGCACCAGGTTGCGCCGGTAGTGCCTGTCCCCCACGCGCAGTTCGCCCGGCGACCAGGCGCGCACCAGCAGTTCACTGTTAAAATCGTCGCGGGCGAAATGCATGCCTGCAACGATACCCGAAAATCCGCGCCCGGGGCCACAGTGACCATGTCTGCATTCAAGTTCTGCCTGGCTGCCGCGCTGCTGACCCTGGCGGCCGGCTGCGCCTCGCCCTATGTCTATCGGGCGTCCCCGCGGCCGGCCGTTCCTGCGCTGACGGCCGGCTACGCCATCATGGACGACGGCTACCGCCTGCCGCTGCTGCGTCGTGAGGCGGACGGCGAGCCCCGCGCGATCATTCTGGGGGTGCACGGCATGAACGACTACAGCCGCACCTTCGCGGGGCTGGGCGACTACCTGGCGGCGCGGGGCATCACCCTGGTGGCCTACGACCAGCGCGGCTTCGGCGCCACCGAGGGCGCCGGCCTGTGGCACGGCGGCCGGCGCATGGAACAGGATCTGCACACCCTGGTGCGGCTGCTGCGCCAGCGCTTCCCCGGCCCGCCGCTGTACGTGCTGGGCCACAGCATGGGCGCGGCGGTGGTGGTGGCGGCCGAAGGCCTGCGGCCGCTGGACGTCGACGGCGTGATCCTGGCGGCGCCGGCGGTGCTGGACCGGCGCTACATGCCGTTCTACCAGCGCGGCCTGCTGTCGGTGCTGGCGCACCTGGTGCCGGCGCTGCGGCTGGACGGCAGCCGCCTGCACGTCAAGGCCTCGGACAACGACGCCGTGCTGCGCGCGCTGCACGCCGACCCCCTGGTCATCAAGGGCACCCGCATCGACGCCATCTACGGCATGACACGGCTGATCCACGAGGCGGCCCAGGCCCTGCCGGCCCTGCGCGGTCCGGCCCTGCTGCTGTACGGGGCCCGCGACGAAATCATTCCCGCCGGCGCCTTCTGCCGCCTGCTGCAGGACATGCCCGACCCTCGCACCCTGGCCTGGCAGGCGCTGGTCTACGCCGAGGGCCATCACCTGCTGCTGCGCGACCTGCAGGCGCGGCGCGTGTGGGCGGACATCGACCGCTGGGTGACGGCGGGCGGGCGGGGCGTCGAACTGGTGCAGCCGCCGTTGCGGCTCGACGGCCGCCGGTTCTGCAGCCACCGGGACGGCCCCGGACGCCTTGTTACTTCCCAGTAGTTTCAGTACCCTACGCGCTTTGTCTTGTCCACAACAACGAGCCGTGGCCCGGTGCCAGCCCAGATGGAAGATTTCCCCAGAATCAAACGCTTGCCGCCGTATGTCTTCAACATCGTCAACGAGTTGAAGGCGGCCGCCCGCGCCCGCGGCGAGGACATCATCGATTTCGGCATGGGCAACCCGGACCGGCCGACGCCGCGCCACATCGTCAACAAGCTGGTGGAGGCGGCGCAGCGCGAGGACACCCACCGTTATTCGGTGTCGCGGGGCGTGCCGCGCCTGCGCAAGGCCATCTGCGACTGGTACAGGCGCCGCTACGACGTCGACCTGGACCCCGAGACCCAGGCCATCGTCACCATCGGTTCCAAGGAAGGCCTGGCGCACCTGGCGCTGGCCACGGTGGGGCCGGGTGACGCCGTGCTGGTGCCCAACCCGGCCTATCCCATCCACCCCTACGGCTTCGTCATCGCCGGCGCCGACATCCGTCACGTGCCCATCAACGAGGGCGAGGAACGCTTCATCGAGGAGCTGGAGAAGGCCATCCGGGATTCCTGGCCCAAGCCCAAGATGCTGGTGCTCAACTTCCCCGGCAACCCCACCACCCATTGCGTGGAGCTGCCGTTCTTCGAGCGGGTGATCGCCATCGCCCGCGAGCACGGCATCTGGGTGGTGCACGATCTGGCCTACGCCGACCTGGTGTTCGACGGCTACACCGCACCCTCCATCCTGCAGGTGCCGGGCGCCGAGGACATCGCGGTGGAGTTCTACTCGTTGTCCAAGAGCTACAACATGCCCGGCTGGCGGGTCGGTTTCATGTGCGGCAACAAGTCGCTGGTGGCGGCGCTCACCCGCATCAAGTCCTACCTGGACTACGGCATGTTCACGCCCATCCAGGTAGCGGCCATCACCGCCCTGGAAGGGCCGCAGGACTGCGTGCAGGAAATCGTCGAGACCTACCGCAGCCGCCGCGACACCCTGTGCGACGGCCTGAACTCGCTGGGCTGGGCGGTGGAGAAACCGAAGGCGACCATGTTCGTGTGGGCGCCCATCCCGGAACAGTACCGCCACCTGGGCTCGCTGGACTTCTCCAAGAAGCTGCTGCAGGAGGCCAGGGTGGCGGTGTCGCCCGGCATCGGCTTCGGCGAGTACGGCGACGACTACGTGCGCTTCGGGCTGATCGAGAACGAGCACCGCACCCGCCAGGCGGTGCGCGGCATCCGCGACATGTTCCGCAACGACGAACAACAGGCACTGGCATCGAAGGAGGTCTCTTGAAACCGGTCAACGTGGGATTGCTGGGACTGGGCACGGTCGGCGGCGGCACCTTCAACGTGCTGCGCCGCAACGCCCAGGAGATTGCCCGCCGCGCGGGGCGCGGCATCGAGATCGGGGTGGCGGCGGCGCGCGACTATGACCCGGCGCGGCTGCCCGGCATCGGAGACATCCGGGTGCTCGATGACGCCTTCGAGGTGGTCGAGGACCCGGCCGTGGACATCGTCGTCGAGCTGATCGGCGGCTACTCGCCTGCGCGCGAACTGGTGCTGAAAGCCATCGACAACGGCAAGCACGTGGTGACCGCCAACAAGGCGCTGATCGCGCTGCACGGCAACGAGATCTTCGCCGCCGCCCAGGAAAAAGGCGTCATGGTGGCCTTCGAGGCGGCGGTGGCGGGCGGCATTCCCATCATCAAGGCGGTGCGCGAAGGGCTGGCCGCCAACCGCATCGACTGGATCGCCGGCATCATCAACGGCACCGGCAACTTCATCCTCACCGAGATGCGCGACAAGGGCCGCGACTTCGCCGACGTGCTCGCCGAGGCGCAGGCGCTCGGCTACGCCGAGGCCGACCCGACCTTCGACGTCGAGGGCATCGACGCCGCCCACAAGCTCACCATCCTGGCGTCCATCGCCTTCGGTGTGCCGCTGCAGTTCGACAAGGTCTACACGGAAGGCATCGGCAGGATCACCCGCGACGACGTGGCTTTCGCCGGTGAACTGGGTTACCGCATCAAGCACCTCGGCATCACCCGCCGCACCGACAGCGGCATCGAGCTGCGCGTGCATCCGACCCTGATCCCGGAGCGGCGCCTGATCGCCAACGTCGACGGCGTCATGAACGCCGTGCTGGTGCAGGCCGACGCGGTCGGCCCGACGCTCTACTACGGCGCCGGCGCCGGCGCCGAGCCGACCGCCTCGGCGGTGGTGGCCGACATCGTCGACGTGGTGCGCACCCTGACCGCCGACCCGGAGAACCGCGTGCCGCACCTGGCCTTCCAGCCCGACGCCCTGTCCGACCTGCCCATCCTGGCCATGGACGAGGTCGAGACCAGCTATTATCTGCGCATGTGCGCCGTCGATCGCCCCGGCGTACTGGCGGACGTGACGCGCCTGCTCGGCGACCGCGGCATCAGCATCGAGGCCATGATCCAGAAGGAACCGGCCGAAGGCGTGCAGGAAGTCCCCATCATCCTGCTGACCCGCCGCGTGCGCGAGGCGCAGATGAACGAGGCCATCGAAAAGATCGAAGCCCTGGACAGCATCGACGGGGCGGTGACCCGCATCCGGATGGAGCATCTGGACAGTTCGTGACGTTTTTTACCGCGAAGGACGCTAAGGACGCGAAGGAAAAACTTGAAAAATTCGAATATGAAATAATTTATTTTCCTTCGCGTCCTTAGCGTCCTTTGCGGTTAATGATTTCCATTAAAAATATATGCCAATATATTGTGTGAAAAGGGAATATTGACATGCCATTTCGCCCCCGCTATACCGGCCTGATCGACAAGTACCGCGACCGGCTGCCCGTGCACGACGACACCCGGGTGATCAGCCTGGGCGAGGGCAACACGCCGCTGATCCGGCTCAACAACATCCCGCGTGAGCTGGGCAGGGACGTCGACATCTATGTGAAATACGAGGGCCTGAATCCCACCGGCTCGTTCAAGGACCGCGGCATGTGCATGGCCGTGACCAAGGCGGTGGAGGAGGGCAGCCGGGCGGTGATCTGCGCCTCCACCGGCAACACCTCGGCCTCGGCGGCGGCCTACGCCGCGCGCGCCGGCATCACCGCCTTCGTACTCATCCCCGAGGGCAAGATCGCGCTGGGCAAACTGGCCCAGGCCATGATCCACGGCGCCGTGGTGCTGCAGATCCGCGGCAACTTCGACGAGGGCATGGCGCTGGTGAAGGAAGTCGGCGAACAGGCGCCGGTGACCATCGTCAACTCCATCAACCCCTACCGCCTGCAGGGCCAGAAGACGGCCGCCTTCGAGATCATCGAGGAACTGGAGCGCGCGCCCGACTACCACTGCCTGCCGGTCGGCAACGCCGGCAACATCACGGCGCACTGGATGGGTTACAGCGAGTACTTCGAGCACGGCATCGTCAACAACCGGCCCGTCATGGTCGGCTACCAGGCGGCCGGCGCCGCGCCCTTCCTGCGCGGCCACATGGTCGACGATCCCGACACCGTGGCCACCGCCATCCGCATCGGCCACCCCCAGTCCTGGGACAAGGCCTGGGCGGTGCAGAAGGAATCGGAGGGCTGGTTCGACGAGCTGACCGACGAGGAGATCCTGGCCGCCCAGAAACTGCTCACCGAAAAGGAAGGCGTATTCTGCGAACCGGCCTCGGCCACCTCGCTGGCCGGCGCCCTGCGCGATATCGAGCGCGGCCGGATACCGGAAGGCAGCACCGTCGTCTGCACCCTGACCGGCCACGGCCTGAAGGATCCGGACACGGCCATCCGGCAGTGCACGGCCGACATGCTGACCGTCGACGCCGAACTGACGCCGGTCCGCGACGCCATCCTCGACAACCTGCCCCCGGCCTGATCCACGCCCCGGGATCGCGGGCCAGCCCGCTCCTGCAGAGGGCCGCCCCTCCCGGGACGCTGCAGGAGTGGCCTTCGGCCGCGAAAGGCGGAGACACCCGACGCCGGGATCGCGGGCAAGCCCGCTCCTGCAGAAGGGGTGACGGGAACCAAAGGGGGTGCGGCGCTCACCATGGCAAGACGACCTTCGCTCACGCTACTGGTGCCCGGCCTGGCGGCCGAGCCGGGGGGCATCGATCCCACGGTGCGGCCCCGGCTGCCGGCGCTGTCGCTGCTGGCCGGCCGCGCCGACCGCCTGCCGGCCGCCGGCCCCGACCTGGAATCCTCGTTGCTGGCATTGTTCGGCGCCCCGGTCGCGGCCGACGCCGACCCGCCGGTGGCGGCGCTGACCTGGCTGGCCGATTTCGGCAGCCCGGCCGCGCAGCCGCTGCTGCGCGCCGACCCCGTGCACCTGCGCGTCGACGCCAGCGGCCTGCTGCTGTTCGGGCCGGAGGCGCTGGAGCTGACGGCCGAGGAGGCCGACGCGCTGCTGGAGACACTGAACGCCGCCGGCGCGGAGCGCGGCTGGCGGTTTCATCGCGCGACGCCGCCGCGCTGGTACTTGGCGCTGCCGGAGGCGCCGCGGATCCGCACCCACAGCCCGCTGCCGCTGACCGGCCGGGACGTCTCCCGCAGCCTGCCGACCGGGGCGCAGGCCGCCGAGTGGAACGCGGCGCTGAACGAAATCCAGATGCTGCTGCACGACCACCCCGTCAACGTCCGCCGCCGCCAGCGGGGCCGGCCGGTGGTCAGCGGCGTCTGGCCCTGGGGCGGCGGCGCACTGCCCGCCGGCGTCCGGCGCTGGGCGAAGGTCTGGACCGACCGGCCCCTGGCGATGGGCCTTGCGCAACACGGCGGCAGCGCCCGGGCCGATGTGCCCGACGACCCCGCCTGCCTCGACGCCATGGACGGCGGCGACCACCTGGTGGTGCTGGACGCGCCCTGCCCCCTGGCCGCCCGCCGGGACATCGGCCAATGGATACACTGCATGGAGTGGCTGGAATCGACCTGGATCGAACCGCTGCTGCGCCGCCTGCGCCGCGGGCGGCTCGCCAGCCTGACGCTGCACGGCCCCGGCGTTCGGGGTCTTCACCTGCGACGGCGCCACCTGCTGCGCCTGTGGCGCCCCCGCCGACCCATCCACGAGTAGGCTGGGGTGAGCGCAGCGGTCGGCGGAGACGGTGTGCCGGCTAGCCTTCGTCGATGCCTTCGTCCACCGGATTGTCCGGCAGATGCACGGGGTGGTCGACGGGCTCGTCGATGTAGGCCTGCCGGGTCTGTTCCGACTCGAAGTAGATCACCAGGTTGCCGTCCACCAGGAACGGCTTGCCCTCCGGATCGCCGATGTCGCGCCCGGTGATGGGGTCGATGGTGGTGATCATCCTGTCCGGCTCGTGCAGCCGGTGGGACGGCGCCTGGTCCCGCGGCAGGGGATCGGTGCCGACGTAGGCCAGCGAATCGAAACGATGGACGACATGGCCGGTTTGCGGTGTTGCTCGTTGCATGGCTACCTCCTTGCTGTCTCATCGCACAGGTGCCGACAGCGTTCCTATATGGGCAGGTATAGCCGTGTTCAAGCGCAAATAAATACTTGGTATCCGGTGGTTTTACGGGCGGGCGCAAGAGCGACTTGCAGCGAGTTGCCCGCGGCGCCAAACCCCTTTATCGTTGAGGACAAATGTCCACCAGTCCGGAATCCGCATGGACAAGTTCGACCGCGTCTACGAACTGCACAACCTGCTCAGTCGCCGCCGCCGCCCGGTGGCGCTGTCGACCATCCAGGAGGTCATGGAATGCTCCGCCTCCACCGCCCGCCGCACCCTGAACCTGCTGCGCGACCACCTGGGTGCGCCGGTGGCCTACGATCGCGAGCGCAACGGCTGGTATTACGACGTGTCCGGCAACACCCGCTACGAGTTGCCGGGACTCTGGTTCAGTCCGGACGAGCTCTATGCCCTGCTGGTGTCGCACCAGTTGCTGGCGGAATTGCAACCCGGCCTGCTCAGCCG
Organism: Thiohalobacter sp.; assembly: GCA_026984835.1. Classification (GTDB taxonomy): domain Bacteria; phylum Pseudomonadota; class Gammaproteobacteria; order DSM-19610; family DSM-19610; genus JALSRI01. The sequence continues at coordinate 21,717 of JALSRI010000236.1, forward strand.
CCACATCGAGCCGGTGCGCGGCCGCATCGAACAGCTCCTCCGGCAGCGGGGTTTCACCGTGGCGGAGCCGGGCCGGCGCATCCGCATCCTGCAGATGGCCGCGCGTCCCACCAACCTGCAGCACTTCCGCCGTATCGCCACGGCCCTGCTGCAGCGACGCCGGCTCCTGGTGTTGTATCACGGCCGCGAACGCGACCGGACGACCGAACGCACCCTGTCGCCGCAGCGGCTGGTCTACTACCGCTCCAACTGGTACCTGGACGCCTGGTGCCACCTGCGCGGGGACTTCCGCCATTTCTCGCTGGACCGGCTGCACCCGGTGGAAATCCTCGACGAGGCCGCCGAAGAATTCGAACCCGAAGAACTCGACCACCATTTCGGCGAAGCCTATGGCATTTTCGGCGGCCAGGCGCGCCACACGGCGGTGTTGCGTTTCACCCCGCACGCCGCGCGCTGGGTCGCCGACGAGCAATGGCACCCGCGCCAGCAGGGCAGGGTGCTGTCCGACGGTGGTTACGAACTGCGCATTCCCTACAGTGATCCGCGCGAACTGGTGATGGATATTCTCAAATACGGCGCCGAGGTCGAGGTGCTGGCACCGAAGCGCCTGCGAGAGCAGGTGAGACAGCGGCTGCAGGCTGCGCTGGCGCAGTACCCGGGCTGATGCGCCTGCCTGGTCAGGTTTTGACCAGGCAGGCATGTTTCAATGGAAGCCGGTTATACGGCAGAGGCAGGGAGTTCGTCATTTCGCAGTCCGACACATCGTCTGAAGGCGCGCCGGCCTGGTTCCGCTACTGGGGCAAGGCCGGCCCGGCAGACAGCGGCGTCTTTCACCTGCTGCCGTTCCACTGCCTGGATGTGGCGGCGGTCGGTCGGGCGCTGCTGGAGGCCAACCCGGCGCTGTGTCGGCACCTGGCCGCCCTGAGCGGCCTGGAGGAAGCACAGTTCCTGTGCTGGGCGCCGTTCTTTCTCGCCCTGCACGACCTGGGCAAGTTTGCCGATGCCTTCCAGAACCTGCGTCCCGACCTGCGCGAACGGCTCCTGCGCCGCACCTGCCGCCGGCCCTACCACACACGGCACGATACGCTCGGCTACCTGTTGTGGCGCGAGGTGTTGAAAGAGGTCGCGCGCGAACAGGGCATCCTGCCGCCCGCGCCACAGGGGCGGCGCCGCCGCGGCGCCGACGGCGTGGACTTCTGGCTGCGGGCGGTGACCGGTCACCACGGCCTGCCACCCAAAACGGGTGATCTGGTGCTCCGGGATCATTTCGAGAAACCCGGCGACATCGAGGCGGCCACCGGCTTCCTGGACGCATTACAGGCCCTGCTGCTGGCCGGCGCCGGCCCCTTGCCGGCGCTGGACCGCGAACCCATGAAACGGGCCTCCTGGTGGCTGGCCGGCTTCACGGTTCTGTGCGACTGGCTCGGCTCGGGCCGCGACCCTGACTCGTACCGGAGTACGCCGGTTCCGCTCGATGCCTACTGGGAACAGGCCCTGCCGTGGGCACAAGGCCAGGTACACCAGCGGGGGCTGCTGCCGGCGCGGGCATCCAGCCGTTTCGATCTCGCCGACTGCCTGCCGGGCCTGCCCCACGACGCGCTCACCGCCACCCCCTTGCAGGCGGCGGTGAGCGCACTCGAACTCACCCGGGGACCGCAGTTGTTCCTGCTGGAGGACGTCACCGGGGCGGGCAAGACCGAAGCCGCGTTGCTGCTGGCGCACCGGCTGATGGCGCAAGGCGAGGGCGGGGGGTTGTATTTCGGTCTGCCCACCATGGCCACCTCCAACGCCATGTACGAACGCCTGGGCATGGTCTACCGGCGTCTGTTTGCGCCACAGCCCGAACCGTCGCTGGTGCTGGCCCACAGCGCCCGGGCCTTGTCGGAACCCTTCCGGGCTTCGTACGGCGCCGAACCCGATTACGGCAAGGACGAAGCGGCGCCCGCCGGCGCCCACTGCGCCGCCTGGCTGGCCGACAACCGCAAGAAGGCGCTGCTGGCCCACGCCGGCGTGGGCACGGTCGATCAGGCCCTGCTGGCGGTGCTGCCGGCCCGCCACCAGTCGCTGCGCCTGCTGGGCCTGCTCGGCAAGGTGCTGATCGTCGACGAGGTGCACGCCTGCGACGCCTACATGAACAAACTGTTGTGCGGCCTGTTGCGGGCCCACGCGGCAACCGGCGGCAGCGCCATCCTGCTGTCGGCCACCCTGCCGGCGGGCCAGCGGCGGACGCTGATCGACGCATTTTCCGCCGGCGCCGGTGAACCGGTGGAGGCGGACATCCCGCCCGACGCCGCCTACCCCCTGCTGACCCGGGTGGGCGGCGGACGTTTGCACACCCGCGCGGTGGAGACGCCGGAACGGGTCCGGCGGCGGGTACGGGTGGAGACGATCGAATCGGAACAGGAGGTCGTCGAAGCGCTGCTGGCCGACGCCCGGGCCGGCCGCTGCGCGTGCTGGATCCGCAACACCGTCGACGACGCCCGACGCGCCTGGCGGCGGCTGCGCGACCACCTGCCGGCCGGGCAGGTTCATCTGTTTCATGCCCGCTTCGCCCTCGCCGACCGGCTGGCGATCGAGAAGCGTGTGCTGCGCTGTTTCGGACCCGACAGCGGCCCCGACGAACGCCGGGGTCAGATCCTGATTGCGACCCAGGTGGTGGAACAGTCGCTGGATCTCGATTTCGACCACATGGTCAGCGATCTCGCGCCCATCGACCTGCTCATCCAGCGCGCCGGCCGCCTGTGCCGGCACCCGAGGGACGGGGAAGGGCGCCGGATCGGCGGCCCCGATGCCCGAGGTGAACCGCGGCTGACGTTGCTCACGCCGCCCTGGACCGACCAGCCCGGCCCGCGCTGGCTGAAAGATGCGCTGGCGGGAACCGCCGCCGTCTACCGCGACATGGACGGCCAGCTCTGGCTGGGGCTTCGCCTGTTGCGCGAAAAGGGCGGCTTCCGCATGCCGGAGGATGCCCGCGAACTGATCGAGGGCGTATACGGCGACGACGCGCTGGACGACATGCCGGACGCCTTGCAGGAAAGCGCGCTGGCCCAAGAAGGCGAGCGCATGGCACAGGACAGCCAGGCGGCGCTCAACCTGCTGTCCATCGATCAGGGCTACAGCCGCGAGGGCAGCAACATCTGGTGGGACGAGGCCAACACCCCCACCCGCCTCGGCGACCCCATGACCACCGTCTACCTGGCGCGCTGGGAAGACGGGCAACTGACACCGTGGTGGGGGCAGGGCATGACAGGCTGGATGCAGAGCAGCGTGAGCCTGCGGCAGTCGCTGGTGTACGAGACCGGGCGCTATGACGAAATTCCCGACAGCGTCATCGAATCGGCAAGAGAAACCTTGCCGGGCAAGGGGCGATGGGGTGTTCTGCTACCGCTGGTGAGGGCATCGGAAGGATGGTGGAAAGGCCGCGCGGTAACCAAAAGCGGCCAAAGGGTGGAACTGCAGTATAACGGTTACGAAGGAATCCAGGGCAGTTAAGAATGGCGGTGCTGAAAGCACCGCCATCGCATGAAACCCCGTAAAACGGGGAACAGCTTTATCAACATAGTGTTACGAGCGAACACTATGGGTCATCCCAGATGCTTGGGAACGCATTTGAGCATATTACAAGCGAACACTACTTGCAAATAATTAATTTTGGGCCCATACTTCCTCAAAACGTGAGTTGGGGGTCCCCAAATGCCCAGTTTGTTGGAAGTGCTCGTTTGTATGGCTGCTGGAGGAGGCGTCTTGCTGCTCACCAATATTCATTCGATCTGGATCAAGTTCAAAAATGATCCTGAGGAGGATAAAACCCACCATGAATCTGACGATTGACCCCTGGATACCGATACGCCGGCAAAGCGGTGCGGAAGAACGCATCGCCCCCTGGCAGATCACCGAGACCGATGACCCCGTCATTGCCCTGGCGGCGCCGCGGCCGGATTTCAACGGCGCGCTCATGCAGTTCCTGATCGGCCTGTTCCAGACGGCGGCGGCACCGGCGGACCAGGATGCCTGGGTCGAGTGGCTGGAAACGCCGCCGCCCCCCGGGGAACTGAAAGCGCGGTTCGAACCTTTCCTCGATGCCTTTGCCCTGGACGCCGACGGCCCCCGGTTCCTGCAGGACTTCGATGAACTGGAAGGGGAGGCCAACCCCATCGATGCCTTGCTGATCGATGAACCGACCGGCCAGACCCTGCGCAACAACACGGACCACTTCGTCAAGCGCGGCCGGATCGACGCCCTGTGTCCCGCCTGTACCGCAACGGCGTTGTTCACCCTGCAGACCAATGCGCCCAGCGGGGGCGCCGGTCACCGGACCTCGCTGCGGGGCGGCGGCCCCCTGACTACCCTGGTCGTGCCCGACCCCGAGGGTGGTCTGCCGGATACCTTGTGGAGCCGTCTGTGGCTGAACGTGCTGGATGCCAATGCGGTTCGGTCATTGAGTGGCAACCCGGAAAGGAGCGAGCACAGCGATATCTTTCCCTGGTTGGCGCCGACGCGTACCAGCGAACCCCGAACCGGTCAGGCAACCACGCCGGCCGACGCAAACCCCCTGCAGATGTACTGGGGCATGCCGCGTCGCATCCGCATCGACTGGACGAAGCGCACAGCGGGCGCTTGTTCACTTTGCGGTGAACAGGCCGAACGGGTCCAGCAGTATGTGACCCGCAACTACGGCGTCAACTACACCGGTCCCTGGCAACATCCTCTCAGCCCGCACTACGTCGACAAGAAAAGCGGTGCGCCCATGCCCGTGCACGCACAGCCGGAAGGGCTCACCTACCGCCACTGGCTGGACTGGGTGGAACGCAGCGAGAGCCGCCTGCCGGCGCGCGTCGTCGAATTGTTCAACCCGGACAGTGGCCGGCGCCTGCCCGAAGAGCAACTGCGCCTGTGGGTGTTCGGCTACGACATGGACAACATGAAGGCCCGCTGCTGGTACGAGGCGACCTTCCCCCTGGTTCTCATCGACGACAGCGAGATCCGGCACGAATTCGTGCAACGCGTCCAGACCCTGATCGATACCGCCAGCGAGGTGGCCGGTTACGTGCAGACCTGCATCAAGGAAGCCTGGTTCAAACGGCCCAAGGATGCGCGCGGAGATACCTCCTTTCTCAAGGCGGCGTTCTTCCAGCACACGGAAGCCGGCTTCCAGGACAGCCTGCGCGCGCTCAAACAGGCCGTTGCGGCACGGGAAGACAACCGCCTGCTGGCCGCCTGGCATGCCACCCTGAGGAAGGTGGCGCTGGACCTGTTCGACTTCTGGGCCGGCGAGGGTGATCCCGCCTTTGGCGATCCGCGCCGCCTGGCCATGGCCCACAAAAAACTCACCGGCCTGCTCAATGGCAGGAAACTGAAAGACAGACTGATGGTGAACACCCAGGAGGAAGCCGCATGAGCAACACACTCGATTTTTCCGCCGATTCGCCCCTGCTCCGGGCGCTGGCGGACTGGTGGCGGGGACTGGACGACAACCGGGGCGCCCGCGCCGAGCTGCGGCGTTGCGGCTCGGTGGACGAAGTCGCCATGACGGCGGCCTTTGCGCGCCTTTGCCATTCCCTGCAGGGGCATTTCGCCGGCGAACACGGCTGGCAGGACCGGCTGGCGGCCATCGCCGGCCTCTTGTCCCACCTGCGCGAGAACACACCCGGCAAGTCCCTGCCGGAACAGATGGCAGAGGGCAGTCCGCCTGTGGTCAGCGAACTGCGCTTCCGCCGTCTGCTGCAATGCGACCGCCAGGAATTGTATCCGGCCCTGCTGCGCGTTCTGCGCCAGTTGAACTACCGGGCCGATCTGCCCGGACTGTGCCGGGATGTCTATTTCTGGGGCGACAAGGTCAAGAAACGCTGGGCCTACGCCTATTTTCCGAATGTCCGCGCCGCCTGACCGGCCGCGCCGAAACCGATACCAGGGAGAAACCGAAATGAGCCGCTTTGTTCAATTGCATCTGCTGACTTCCTACCCCCCGGCCAACCTCAACCGGGATGACCTGGGCCGGCCCAAGACCGCGGTCATGGGTGGCCACCCGAGGCTGCGCGTTTCGTCGCAGAGCCTCAAGCGCGCCTGGCGCAAGTCTGATCTGTTCGAGTCCGCGCTCGACGGGCACGTAGGCACGCGCACCAAGGAGATGGGCATCGAGATCTTCAAGGCGCTGCGCGAAAAAGGTGTCAAGGAAAAGAAGGCGCTGGAGTGGGCAGGCACCATCGCCAGCGTGTTCGGCAAATTGAAAACCCTGTCGAGGAAAGAAAAGGAGGGCCTCAAGGAACTGGACGACGAAGCCCGGTTGCAAAAACAGTTGACGGAGCTGGAAATCGAGCAACTGGCCCATTTCGCGCCCGAGGAACGCAGGGCCATCGACCAGCTGGTCGAGACGCTGGCAGCGCGCGGCGAGGGGCCTTCCGATGACGAACTGAAATTGCTGCGCAAGAGCCACACCGCGGCCGACGTGGCCTTGTTCGGCCGCATGCTGGCGGATGCCCCGGCCTTCAATACCGAGGCCGCTGCCCAGGTCGCCCATGCCATCAGCGTCCACCGGGTGACAGTGGAAGACGATTTCTTCACCGCGGTCGACGACCTCAATACCGGTGAGGAAGACATGGGCGCCGGTCACATGGGCGCAACCGAATTCGCCGCCGGCCTGTTCTATCTCTACGCCTGCATCGACCGCGAACTGTTGGAGAAAAACCTGGGCGGTGACCGGGATCTGGCCAACAAGGCCCTGGCGGCGCTGATCGAATGCGCCGCCACCGTGGCGCCCACCGGCAAGCAGAACAGCTTCGCCTCCCGCGCTCGTGCGTCCTACCTGCTGTGCGAGACGGGCGACCAGCAGCCGCGCTCCCTGTCGGTGGCCTTCCTCAAGCCGGTGCAGGGTGGGGACATGCTGACCGAGGCCATTCAAAAGCTGGAGGAAACACGCAAGGGCATGGACCAGGTCTATGGCGCCTGCGCCGACCGGCGCTGTCATATGAACGCCTTGACCGGCGAGGGCTCGCTGGCCGACGTGATCGCCTGCGCGACGGCCTGACGCCATGAGAACCTATCTTTTGTTCCGCCTGTACGGTCCCATGGCGGCTTGGGGCGACATTGCCGTGGGCGAACAGCGCCCCAGCCTGTCGCAGCCATCCAAGTCCGCCGTACTGGGGCTGGTGGCGGCGGCCCTGGGCCTTGAGCGAGACGATGAAGCGGCGCATGCGGCGCTGGCCGAGCACTATGCCATGGCCGTGTGCGTGGACGCGCCGGGTGAGTTGCTGCGCGACTACCACACCACCCAGGTGCCGCCCGCGCGCAAGGGCGTGCGTTATGCCACCCGCCGTGACGAGCTGCTGGCGGACAAGCTCAGTACCATCCTGTCGCAGCGCGACTACCGCATGGATGCGGCCTGCCGGGTGGCCCTGTGGCCATGCAGTGACGCGGCGCCCTACACCCTGGAAACACTCGCCGAAGCGTTGGAGAAACCCCGTTTCGTCCTGTACCTGGGGCGCAAGGCCTGTCCACCTGCACTGCCTCTGGCGCCCCGGTGCGTCGAGGCTCCAAGTCTGTGCGCCCTGTTCTCTACCACCGAGCCCACACAAGCCCTGCCGCCGGAACTGAAGCCCGATGCCGAGCCCATGGCCTTCTGGGAACTCCTGGATGTGGACGAAGCGGGTTTCCCGGCCGACGCGCTGAAAATGGAATACACCCGCCATGACCGCCTGCTCAGCCGGCACCGCTGGCAGTTCGGCGAGCGGCGCGAGCTGGCGGCTGGCCTGCCCCGGGAGGATATCTCATGAACCACTATTTCAGCCGTATCACCGTGCGCAGCCCCGCCCCCGACGTGCGGCGGCTGGCGCAAAACGCCTGTACCGATGCCTATCGCGAACACCAGGCGCTGTGGCGCCTGTTCGAAGAAGACGCCGGGGCCGACCGCGATTTCCTGTTCCGGCGCGAACAGCGCGAGGGCCGGCCGGCCTTTTACCTGGTGTCCTCGCGTGCGCCGGTACGCGACCAGGGCATCTGGCATATCGAGCACAAGCCCTACCGGCCCCGGCTGCGCACCGGCCAGCGTCTGGCGTTCAGCCTGCGCGCCAACCCCGTGGTCACCCGAACCGACAGCAACGGCCGCCGCCAGCGCCACGACGTGGTCATGAACCGCAAGCACGCGCCCGATTACCGGGATCTGCCGGAACGGGAGCGTCCTCCGCTGGCGCAACTGGTGCAGGAAGCCGGCATCCACTGGCTGGAGACACGGGCGGAACGCTGCGGTTTTGCCTTCGAAGAAACCGCAGTCCGCGTGGACGGCTATGTCCGCCATCGGCTTCCCGCCCGGGGCAAGGGAAAACCCATCCAGCTCAGCACCCTGGATTTCACCGGCGTGCTGGAAGTGACAGACCCGGAAGCGTTTACCGCGACATTGGTGCAGGGTATCGGACCGGCGAAAGCCTTTGGTTGCGGCCTGTTGCTGGTGCGGCCGCTGGCGTGAGTGTGCATGATGGTTGTGTAATAGAGCGAGGATCGCAATCGTGTCACATGGGACCAAGCTGATGCTGGACGATGACATCTTGCAGGAACTTCAGAAGTATCCCAGGAGCGAACGCAGCCTGTTGGTGAACCGGGCGCTCAGGGCTTATCTGCAGCAGCAACGGCGCCACCGGACTGCACAGGCCATGGATGAGATCAGGGGTCACACCGCGCCCTTGTCAGGCAGCGCGGAACAGTGGGTCAGGGAAGACCGGGAAGGAAAGCGGAGCAACTGACGTTGTCCGACTGGCCGACCTGACATGTTGCCACCGCTCAAGCCCATCGCCATGAAGGAACGCATCTCCCTGCTGTTCATCGAACGCGGCCAGATCGACGTGCTGGACGGCGCCTTCGTGGTCATCGACAAGAACGGCGTGCGCACCCACATCCCCGTGGGTTCCATCGCCTGCCTGATGCTCGAACCCGGCACCCGCGTCTCGCACCGGGCGGCGGCCCTGGCGGCGCGTGTCGGCACCTTGCTGGTGTGGGTAGGGGAGGCCGGCGTCCGCCTCTATGCATCCGGCCAGCCCGGCGGCGCGCGTGCCGACCGCCTGTTGTACCAGGCCCGCCTGGCACTGGACGAAAAGGCGCGCCTGCGCGTGGTGCGCAAGATGTACGAGTTCCGGTTTGGCGAAAAACCGCCGCAACGGCGCAGCGTGGAACAGTTGCGCGGCATCGAGGGCGTGCGGGTACGTAAACTCTATCAGACACTGGCACAGCGTCATGGCGTAAAATGGAAGCGCCGAAACTACAACCCGGAAGAATGGGGCTCCGGCGACCTGCCCAATCGCTGCCTGTCCTCTGCTACCGCATGCCTGTATGGCATTACCGAAGCCGCCGTGCTCGCAGCGGGCTACGCCCCCGCTGTCGGGTTCATTCACACCGGCAAGCCGCTTTCCTTCGTCTACGATATTGCCGACCTGTTCAAGTTCGATTCGGTGGTGCCGCTGGCGTTCCAGATTGCCGCACGCGAACCGGCGGAACCGGAACGCGCCGTGCGCCTCGCCTGTCGCGACCTGTTCCGCGAGCAGCGCATCCTTGGAAAAATCATTCCGACCATAGAAGAAGTCCTCGCTGCCGGCGGCCTCACCCCACCAAAGCCGCCGGAGGATGCTCTTCCCCCCGCAATCCCCAACCCGGATTCCATCGGCGATGCTGGTCATCGTGCTTGAGAATGCACCACCCAGACTCCGGGGACGGCTCGCCGTCTGGCTGGTGGAAGTCCGGGCCGGCGTCTATGTGGGTGCACCCTCCAGGCGGGTTCGTGAGATGATCTGGTCGCAAGTCGAGGAAGGCATCGAAGAAGGCAACGCCGTCATGGTGTGGCGGACCAATACCGAAAGCGGATTTGATTTTCTCACACTGGGCAAGAACCGACGTATGCCGGTGGAATTCGATGGACTGAAACTGGTCTCCTTCCATCCCCCCGAAGACGGGGATGTCGCTCTTTAACAATCTGTACAATATATGACCGTGGCCAGCAAAATTACCGGATGGCTTGGTGGATCAAGCCGGTCATGAAATAATCCATAATTACAATGTGTTGAAGGAAGTGTGTTCCCCGCGCATGCGGGGATGAACCG
>JALSRI010000237.1 GCA_026984835.1 Thiohalobacter sp.
CGCCCTTGGACGTGGAGATGATGGCGACGCCCAGCCCGCCCTGGACCCTGGGCAGGTCGTCCTTGCCCTTGTAGATCCGCAGACCGGGCCGGCTCACACGCTTGATGTGTTCGATGACCGGCCGGCCGTCGTAGTACTTCAGCACCACCTTGAGCGCCGGCTTGCCGTCGTCTTCCTGCACCTCGAAACCGGCGATGTAGCCCTCGTCCTGGAGGACCTTGGCCACCGACTGCTTGAGCTTGGACGCCGGCATGCTTACTTCCAGCTTGCCCGCCGCCTGCGCGTTGCGGATGCGGGTCAGCATGTCAGCGATTGGATCCGTCATCATGGTATACGTACCTCTGAATTCCTGTTACCAGCTGGCCTTGACCAGACCGGGAATGTCGCCGCGCATGGCGGCCTCGCGCAGTTTGTTCCGGGCCAGGCCGAACTTGCGGTAGTAACCGTGCGGACGACCGGTGATGCGGCAGCGGTTGCGCTGGCGCACGGGGCTGGCGTCGCGCGGCAGCGCCTGCAGCTTGAGCTGCGCGGCGTAGCGCTCCTCGTCCGACTTGTTCATGTCGCAGATGATCGCTTTCAGCTCGGCGCGCTTGGCGGCGTACTTCCTTACCAGCTTGGTCCGCTTGCGTTCGCGTTCGATCATGGAAACCTTGGCCATTTTCTTTCCTCAGTTCTTGAACGGGAAGTTGAACGCCGCCAGCAGCGCCCGGCCTTCCTCGTCGGTCCTGGCTGTCGTGGTGATGTTGATGTCCATGCCACGCAGCGCGTCGATTTTCTCGTAGTCGATCTCCGGGAAGATGATCTGTTCCTGGATACCCATGTTGTAGTTGCCGCGGCCGTCGAAGGACTTCGGACTCAGGCCACGGAAGTCGCGAATACGCGGGATGGCGATGTTGATCAGCCTGTCCAGGAACTCGTACATGCGCTCCCGGCGCAGGGTGACCTTGCAGCCGTTGGGCCAGCCCTCGCGGATCTTGAAACCGGCCACCGACTTGCGGGCGCGGCGCATGATGGGCTGCTGGCCGGCGATCAGGGCCATGTCCGCCATGGCGTGATCCATCACCTTGCGGTCGCCGACCGCTTCGCCGACGCCCATGTTGAGCGTGATCTTGGTGATGCGCGGCACTTCCATCACATTCCTGTAGCCGAACTGCTCCTGCAGCTTGGGCATCACTTCTTTCTGGTATGTCTCTTTCAACCTGGCCATGTCAGCAACCTGTTCAGACGTCCACGACTTCGTTGGTGGACTTGAATACACGCACCTTGCGTCCGTCTTCCAGCGTCCGGAAACCGACCCTGTCTCCCTTCTTGGTCTGCGGGTTGAACAGCATCACGTTGGAGATGTGTATCGGCATCTCCTTCTCCACGATGCCGCCCGCGATACCGCGCTGGGGATTGGGCTTGGTGTGGCGCTTCACCACATTGATGTTCTCCACCACGATCCGGTCACGTTCCGGGATCACGCGCAACACGGTTCCCCGCTTGCCACGATCCTTGCCGGTCGTCACGACGACATCATCACCTTTTCTGATCTTCTGCATGATCCTCACTCCCGCCTACAGCACTTCCGGCGCCAGCGAAATAATCTTCATGAAACGCTCGCTTCTGAGCTCGCGCGTAACCGGCCCGAAGATGCGGGTGCCGATCGGCTCCAGCTTGGCGTTGAGCAGCACCGCCGCGTTGCCGTCGAAGCGGATCAGCGAGCCGTCCGGACGGCGCACGCCCTTGGCGGTACGCACCACCACGGCGTTGTATACCTCGCCCTTCTTCACCTTGCCGCGGGGAATCGCTTCCTTGACGCTCACCTTGATGACGTCACCGATGTTGGCATAGCGGCGATGTGAACCACCCAGCACCTTGATGCACTGCAGACGGCGCGCCCCGCTGTTGTCCGCAACATCCAGTACGGTTTGCATCTGGATCATGATTAAACCCCAACAATAATTCGTTCAGTGTTTCTGTTTGACGTCCGACTCAGCCGGCCGGGCGCTCGACGACCTCGACCAGCTTCCATGCCTTGGTCCTGGAGACCGGGCGGCATTCCTGGATGGTCACGGTATCGCCTTCCCGGCACTCGTTGTTCTCGTCGTGAATGTGAAACTTCGTCGAACGGCGGATGTACTTGCCGTACAGGGGATGTTTCACGCGACGCTCCACGAGCACCACCGCACTCTTTTCCATCTTGTCGCTGACGACGCGACCGGTAAGGGTACGAACCAGTTTCTTCTCTTCACTCATGCCGCTGCACCTGAGGTGGCTTTCTCGTTCAACACGGTCTTGATCCGCGCGATGTCGCGACGCACCTTCTTGACCTGGTCGGGGCGGGCCAGCTGGCCGGTACCCTTCTGCATGCGCAGGTTGAACTGCTCGCGCAGCAGCTTGTCCAGCTCCTGCTTCAGCTCGTCCGCGCTCTTGTTGCGAAGCTCTGCTGCCTTCATCACATCACCGTCCGGTTGACGAAGGTGGTACGCACCGGGAGCTTGGCCGCCGCCAGGCGGAATGCCTCGCGCGCCAGTTCCTCGGACACACCTTCCATTTCATAAAGCACGCGACCCGGCTGGATCTTGGCGACCCAGAACTCGACGTTGCCCTTGCCCTTGCCCATGCGCACCTCGATGGGCTTCTTGGTGATCGGCACATCGGGAAACACGCGGATCCACAGCTTGCCGCCGCGCTTGACATGGCGCGTGATGGCGCGCCGCGCCGCCTCGATCTGGCGCGCGGTGATCTGGCCGCGGGTGGTCGCCTTGAGGGCGAACTCACCGAAGCTGACCTTGTTGCCGCTCTGCGCCAGGCCGCGGTTGCGGCTCTTCTGCTGCTTGCGGAATTTGGTTCTCTTAGGCTGTAACATGTCCCGTGACTCCGTTAACTCGCTGCCGCTTTCTTCTTCGGCGCCTCGGCTTCAGCCGCCTGCTCCTCGTGGCCAAGGATCTCGCCCTTGAACACCCACACCTTGACGCCGATGACGCCGTAGGTGGTATTGGCCTCGGTGAAGCCGTAGTCGATGTCGGCGCGCAGCGTGTGCAGCGGCACGCGGCCTTCGCGGTACCATTCGCTGCGCGCGATCTCGGCGCCGTTCAACCGGCCGGCGACGTTGATCTTGATGCCCTGGGCGCCCAGGCGCATGGCATTGCCCACCGCGCGCTTCATGGCGCGGCGGAACATGATGCGGCGCTCGAGCTGCTGGGCGACGCTCTCGGCCACCAGCTGGGCCTCGATCTCCGGCTTGCGGATCTCGGCGATGTTGATATGCACCGGCATGCCCATCTTCCGCGACACCTCGGCGCGCAGTTTCTCAATGTCCTCGCCCTTCTTGCCGATCACGATGCCCGGCCGCGCCGTGTGGATGGTGATGTTGGCATTGCTGGCAGGACGCTCGATCTGGATACGGCTCACGGAGGCGTGCTTCAGCTTCTGCTTGATGAAGCCCCGGATCTCCAGGTCGAGATTCAGGAAATCGGCGAAATTCTTCGAATCCGCATACCACTTCGACGTCCAGTCCTTGACGATGCCGAGGCGAATACCGGTTGGATGTACTTTCTGGCCCATGCCGTGCTCTCTGTCAGTTGGTCGTTGGACTACTGTTCAGCGACAGTAATCTTGATGTGGCTGGTCCGCTTCAGGATGCGGTTGGCCCGCCCCTTGGCGCGCGCGCGCCAGCGCTTGTGCGTAGGACCCTCGTCGACACAGACGGCGGCCACTTTCAGCTCGTCCACGTCCGCACCCTCGTTGTGCTCGGCATTGGCGATGGCCGATTCCAGCACCTTGCGCACCAGGTGCGCGGCTTTCTTGCGGCTGAAGGTCAGCGTCTCCAGCGCACGCTCCACCGGCAGGCCGCGGATCTGGTCGGCGACCAGCCGGCACTTCTGGGGGGAGATGCGCGCGTAACTCAATTTGGCACTGGCTTGCATCGTTCTTCCCTCACCTGGACTTCTTGTCGGCCACGTGGCCCTTGAAGGTGCGCGTCACCGCGAATTCACCGAGCTTGTGGCCGACCATGTTCTCGTTGATCAGGATCGGCACGTGCTGACGGCCGTTGTGCACGGCAATGGTCAGTCCGACCATGTCGGGCAGCACCATGGAACGCCGCGACCAGGTCTTGATCGGCTTGCGGCTGTTGGTCGCAACCGCCTCGTCCACCTTCTTCATCAGGTGGAGATCGATGAACGGTCCTTTTTTCACGGAACGTGGCACTGTTCTAACCTCTGCTCGTTACTTCTGTTTGCGTCGGCGCACGATCATGTTGTCGGTACGCTTGTTCTTGCGGGTCTTGTACCCCTTGGTCGGTACGCCCCAGGGGCTGACCGGGTGACGGCCGCCGGAGGTGCGGCCTTCGCCGCCACCGTGCGGGTGATCGACCGGGTTCATGGCCACGCCGCGCACCGTCGGGCGCACGCCACGCCAGCGCTTGGCGCCCGCCTTGCCCAGCGAGCGCAGGTTGTGCTCGGCGTTGCCGACCTCGCCGATGGTGGCGCGGCAGTCGGCCAGCACCTTGCGCATCTCGCCGGAGCGCAGGCGCAGGGTGGCGAATTTGCCCTCGCGCGCCACGAGCTGCACGCTGGTGCCGGCGCTGCGGGCGATCTGGCCGCCCTTGCCGGGCTTCATCTCGACATTGTGCACCGTGGTGCCGACCGGGATGTTGCGCAGCGGCATGGCATTGCCCGGCTTGATGGGCGCATCACTGCCGCTGGCGATCTCGGCGCCGGCCCTGACGCCCCTGGGCGCCAGGATGTAGCGGCGCTCGCCGTCCGCGTACAGCACCAGGGCGATGTGCGCGCTGCGGTTGGGATCGTATTCCAGGCGCTCGACGCGGCCCGGCACGCCGTCCTTGTTGCGCTTGAAGTCGATGACCCGGTAGCGCTGGCGATGACCACCACCGCGATGACGCGTGGTGATGCGGCCGCTGTTGTTGCGGCCCCCGGTCTTGTTCTTCTTCTCGACCAGCGGCTCCCAGGGCGCGCCCTTGTGCAGCTCTTTCTCGACCACCTTGACGACGAAGCGGCGTCCGGGTGATGTCGGTTTTGCCTTGACGATTGCCATGATACGAATCCAGTCAGTTCAGGAAGCCGTTACTCGGCGCCCATAAAATCGATATCGGAACCTTCCGCCAGCGTGACGTAGGCCTTCTTCCAGTCGGAACGGCGTCCCAGCGTCTGGCCGAAGCGCTTCACCTTGCCGCGCTGGTTGGCCACCTGGACGTTGGTCACCGTCACGTCGAACATCTTCTCCACCGCCGCGCGGATCTCCGGCTTGGTGGCGTCGCGCAGCACCTTGAAGGCGAACTGGCGATGGTTGTCGGCCAGCCGGGTGCTCTTCTCGGACACCAGCGGCGCGAGCAGGATCTTGGTCAGGCGCTCGGCATTCATGACAGTCTCTCCTCGAACTGGCGCAGCGCGGCAGCCGTCATCAGCACCTTCTCGAAGCGCACCAGGCTGACCGGATCGGCGATGTCGGTATCGACCACGTCCACCCAGGGCAGGTTGCGCGCCGCCAGGTACAGGTTCTCGTCGGGCTCGTCGCTGACGATGAGCAGGTTGTCGCCCAGGCCCAGCTCCCCGAGCTTGCCGAGCAGGCCCTTCGTCTTGGGCGAATCGACGCCGAAGTTCTCGACCACCACCAGCCGTTCCTGGCGCAGCAGTTCCGAGAGGATGGAGCGGATGGCCGCCCGGTAGGCCTTCTTGTTGACCTTCTGCGAGTAGTCACGCGGCTGCGCGGCGAAGGTCATGCCGCCGGCGCGCCACAGCGGGCTGCGGCTGGTGCCGGCGCGGGCGCGGCCGGTGCCCTTCTGGCGCCACGGCTTGGCGCCGCCACCACTGACCGCGGAGCGGTTCTTCTGCGCCTTGGTGCCGGCCCGGGCGCCCGCCAGATACGCGGTCACCACCTGGTGGACCAGGGCCTCGTTGAAGTCCTGCCCGAATACGGCGTCGGCCACGTCCAGCTTGCCGCCGCCATGCATGTCAATATTCATCGATATATCCTCTAGCGCGCCTTGACCGCGGGCGTCACAATCACGTCGCCACCGCGGGCACCCGGTACCGCGCCCTTGATCAACAGCAGGTTGCGCTCGGCATCCACACGCACCACTTCCAGGTTCTGGGTGGTGCGGCGCACGTTGCCCATGTGGCCGGCCATCTTCTTGCCCTTGAACACCCGGCCCGGGGTCTGGCACTGGCCGATGGAGCCCGGCGCGCGGTGCGACAGCGAGTTGCCGTGGGTGGCGTCCTGCATGCGGAAGTTGTGCCGCTTCACGCCACCGGCGAAACCCTTGCCGATGGTGGTGCCGGCGACGTCGACCTTCTGGCCGGCCTCGAACAGGTCGACGCCGATCTGGCCGCCCGGCTCCAGGCTTTCACCCTCACCGTCGGCGAGCCGGAACTCCCACAGGCCGCGGCCGGCCTCGGTGCCGGCCTTCGCGTAGTGACCCGCCAGCGGCCTGGTGACGCGCGAGGCGCGGCGACTGCCGGTGGTCACCTGCACGGCGGTGTAGCCGTCGCGGTCCGCCGTCTTCACCTGGGTGACACGGTTGGGCTCGACTTCCACCACCGTCACCGGGATGGACACGCCGTCTTCGGTGAAGATGCGTGTCATGCCCGCTTTTCGACCTACAAGACCGATCGTCATGTTCCTGCCCTTCGCTTGATTCAGTTCAGTTTGATCTGCACGTCCACACCGGCCGCCAGATCGAGCTTCATGAGCGCGTCCACGGTCTTGTCGGTGGGATCCACGATGTCCATCAGCCGCTTGTGGGTACGGATCTCGTACTGGTCACGCGCATCCTTGTTGACGTGCGGCGAAATCAGCACGGTGAAGCGCTCTTTCTTGGTGGGCAGCGGAATGGGGCCGCGCACCTGGGCACCGGTACGGCGCGCCGTTTCGACGATCTCACGCGCCGATTGATCGATCAGGCGGTGATCGAACGCTTTCAGCCGGATTCGGATTCTCTGATTTGCCATCTCAACCTCTAAAGAACGGCGGCGGCATCAATCCGCCTCCTGGATTCCATCATTCGATGATCTTGGACACCACGCCGGCGCCCACCGTACGGCCGCCCTCGCGCACCGCGAAGCGCAGACCCTCTTCCATCGCAATCGGCGCAATCAGCGACACCGTCATCTTCACGTTGTCGCCCGGCA
>JALSRI010000238.1 GCA_026984835.1 Thiohalobacter sp.
AGGCCGGCGCCCTGGACGCCTTCTTCCCGCTGTGGCCGCTGCTCGCCTCGCCGGCCCTGCAGGAGCGCAACAGCGCGGCCTGGAACGCGCGCCTGGACGCCGACGCCCGGGCGCGCTGGCGCCGGGCATTGAAAGGCCGGCACCTGGCCGCCGCGGCCTTCCCGCCGCTGCAGCCCGACACCCGGCCGCCGCTGCGGCCCGGCGACCTGCGCGACACGCCCGCCTGGCCGCTGGTATCACACCAGCTGGTGCACAACGGCGGCCGGGTGTCGGTGGTCACCTGGCTGGGCCGCCACGATCCCGAACGGTTGCGCGCGCTGGCGGCGGAGGTGCCGGGCCTGCGCTATTTCAGCCAGAAGGACGCCATCACCCGGCTGGCCACGCGCTACCGCGAGCGCGCCGCCACCATGCTGCTGGGCGGCCTCGTCCTCATCGCCGCGCTGCTGGCGCTGCGCTACCGGTCCTTGTGGCGGGGCCTGCGGGTGCTGGCGCCGGCCGCCCTGTCGCTGGCGGTGGTGACCGGCGCCTGGGGTCTGGCCGGCGTGCCGCTGGGCATGCTGCATCTCATCGGCCTGCTGCTGGCGGCGGCCATCTGCGTCGACTACGGCATCTTCTTCGCCGAGAACCGTTCCGGCGACCGGCGCCTCACCTTCCGCGCCATCACCGCATCGGCGCTGACCAGCGCGGTTTCCTTCGGCGCCCTGGCGGCAGCCGCCAACCCGGCCCTGCACGCCCTGGCCGGCACCGTGGCGCCGGGCGTGCTGCTCGGCTTCCTGTTCTGCCCGGTCCTGCTGCAAGGCCGCGTTTCGCGCTAGAATGGCGCCCTTCCGACAACAACAGCATCATGCCGCCGCCACCCCCACACGCCCTGCCCGTCACCGCCTGCGCCGTCGCCAGCGACTGCGGCGTCGGCAGCCGCAGCCTGCTCGACGCCCTGCGCGACGGCCGCACGCGGCTGCGGCCGCCGCGGCTGTTCGAGGCCGGTTTCCCTGCCTTCACCGGCGAGGTCGACGCCGCCCTGCTGCCGCCCCTGCCCGGGCACCTGGCGCGCTTCGACACCCGCAACGCGCGCCTCGCGCTGGCGGCGCTGGACGACGCGGACGACGGCCTGCGCGCGGCGGTGCTGCGGGCCCGGGAACGCTACGGCGCCGACCGCGTCGGCGTGATCCTGGGCACCAGCACCTCCGGCATCTACGAGACCGAGAACGCCTACAGGTCGCTGGCGGAAACCGGCCGCCTGCCGCCCCGCTACGACTTCGTGCACCAGCACGCCTGGGTGGCGACTGCCCGCTACCTGCAGGCGGAGCTGGGCCTGCAAGGCCCCTGCTACGCCGTCTCCACCGCCTGCTCGTCGAGCAGCAAGTCGCTGATCTCGGCGCAGCGCCTGATCCAGGCCGGCGTGTGCGACGCGGTGCTGGCCGGCGGCGTGGATTCGCTGTGCCGCATGACACTGCACGGCTTCAAGAGCCTCGACCTGGTGTCGGAGACGCCCTGCACGCCGCTCGACCGCCACCGTTCCGGCATCAGCCTGGGCGAGGGCGCCGGCCTGCTGCTGCTGGAACGCCCGCAGCCGGAGCACGCCGGCTGCGTGCACCTGCTGGGCGCCGGCGAATCCTCCGACGCCCACCACATGACGGCGCCGCACCCCGAGGGCCGCGGCGCGGCGCTGGCCATGCAGCGGGCGCTGCGCCAGGCCGGGCTGGCCGCCGCCGACATCGACTACGTCAACCTGCACGCCACCGGCACGACCAAGAACGACGCCTCGGAAATGGCCGCCATGCAGGCGGTGTTCGGCGCCGGCACCCCGTGCAGCGGCACCAAGGGCCTGACCGGCCACACCCTGGGCGCGGCCGGCGGCATCGAGGCCGTCATCGCCTGGCTGAGCCTGCGCGAGGGCCTGCTGCCCGGCACCTGCGGCCTGCGCGAGACCGACCCGGCCTTCGACGCCACAGTGCTGAGGGACACCCGCAGCGGGGTCGCACCGCGCCGCATCATGAGCAACAACTTCGGCTTCGGCGGCAACAACACCACACTGCTGTTCGGGTGGGCGCAGTGAGCCGCGAGGCCGTGGTAGCGGTGCTGGGCCGGGGGCTGTGCCTGCCGCAGGCCGGAGCCGAGGCGGAACGCTTCGGCGACTGCAGCCTGGACGCCTCGCTGCTGCCGCCGCTGACCCGGCGCCGCACCAGCCTGGCCACGCGCATGGCCGTCAGCGCGGCCGACCGCGCCTGCCGCGACGCCGGCGGCGGCCGCGACATGCCGGCGGTGTTCGTGTCCGCCATCGGCGAAATGCAGGTCACGGACCGGCTCTGCCAGGCCATCGCCGGCGGGGCCTTCCCCCTGTCGCCGACCCTGTTCCACAACTCGGTGCACAACACCGCGGCCGGTTACTGGAGCATCGCCGTCGACACCCGGCAGCCGATGCAGGCCATGGCGGCGCTGGCCGACGGTTTCGCGCTGGGGCTGACCGAGGCCGCCTGCCAGGTCGCCGCCGGGGCGCAGCAGGTGCTGCTGGTGTGCTACGACGAGGCCATGCCCGACCACCTGCTGCCGGACTACACCTGGCAGCCCTGCGCCCTGGCGCTGGTGCTGGGCGCGCCCGGCGACGACCGCCCGCGGCTCGCCATGCCCTACCGCGACACCGCGGCCGACGCGCGGGCGCCGGCCTTCGCCGTCCACAACCCGGCGGTGCAGGGACTGGCCCTGCTGGAACAGATCCAGGACGGCCCGCCCGGTCGCCACCGCGTGCAACTCGGCCCGGGCAACCCGGCCTGGTTCACCGAGCTGGTGCTGCCATGAACGCGCAGGCGGCGCCGGAACACGCCCTGCCCCACCGCGGCGCCATGCGCCTTATCGACCGGCTGCTGGAGGCCGACGACACGCACATCCGCTGCGCCGCCCGCATCCGCGCCGACAACCCGCTGCTGGTGGCCGGCCGCCTGCCCGCCCACGCCGGCATCGAACTGCTGGCCCAGGCCTGCGGCCTGCTGCTGGGCGCGCGCGGAGGACACGACGATCCGCCACCGGCCGGCGCCATCGCCCAGGTCAAGTCGTTCCGCGTGCGCGGCCCGGACCTGGCGGTGGGCGCCGGCCTGGAGATACGCGCGCGTTTCGAGGGCGGCAGCGACCAGGCCGCCCTGTTCACCGGCGAAGTCCGGCACCACGACCGCACCGTCCTGGAGGCATCCCTGATGATCGCACGACTCGGAGACCCCGCATGACCCGCACCGCCCTGGTGACCGGTGCCAGCGGCGGCCTCGGCCAGGCCATCGCCCGCCGTCTGGCGGCCGACGGCGTCCACGTCTGGCTGCACTATCACAACAACCGCGCCGGGGCGGAACGGACGGCCGAGGCCATTCGCGCCGACGGCGGCCACGCCGACACCGTCGGCTTCGACGTCGGCGACTGGGACCGGAGCCGCGCGGCCCTGGAGGCGCTGCTGGATCGGGGCACGGTGTTCGATATCCTTGTCCACAATGCGGGAATCGTGGATGATGCCCCCTTCCCCGGCATGGACGAACCCCAGTGGCGCCGGGTCATCGACACCGACCTGAACGGCTTCTTCCACGTCACGCGGCCGCTGGTGATGGCCATGATGCGCAAGCGCTGGGGGCGCATCGTCGCCGTCTCGTCCATCGCCGCGCTGCACGGCAACCGCGGCCAGAGCAACTACGCGGCGGCCAAGGCCGGCCTGATCGGCGCCTGCCGCTCGCTGGCGCGCGAACTGGCCAGCCGCGGCATCTGCGTCAACGTGGTGGCGCCGGGCTTCGTCGACACCGCCATGATCGAGAGCGTTCCCGGGCAGGTGATACGCGACAGCGTGCCCATGCAGCGCGCCGGCCGGGCGGAGGAGATCGCGGCCGTGGTCGCCTTCCTGTGTTCCGAAGGCGTGTCCTACATGACAGGTGAAGTACTGAACGTATCCGGAGGCATTATCTGATGGCAGGCAAGGATTTCGACGTGATCGTGCTGGGCTCGGGCCCGGCCGGATCGACCGCGTCCACGCTGCTGGCGCAGCAGGGGCACAAGGTGCTGATGATCGAACGCGGCCGCCACCCGCGCTTCCATATCGGCGAATCGCTGCTGCCCATGAGCGCACCCGTCTTCGAACGCCTCGGCATCGAATGGGATGCGCGCGAATACCTGCCCAAGGCCGGCGCCGAATTCATCGATGAACAGTCCGGGCAGCGGGCACGCTTCACGCTCGCCAACGAGCACCAGCCCTACCAGGTCGAGCGCGCGAAGTTCGACCACATGATGGCGGAGAACGCGGTCGACAAGGGCGTGCAACTGCACCAGGAAGAGAACGCCACCGCCATCGACATCGACGACGACGGCGTGCGCCTCTCCACCGACAAGGGCGAATACCGCGCCCGCTACTTCATCGACGCCAGCGGCCGCAGCGCCTTCATGGGCCGCCGCCACGGCAGCGTGGAACGCATCGACAACCTCGGCCGCTTCGCCCTCTACACCCACTACCGCAACGCCACCTCGGCGGCCGCCCGGCGCATGTACGAGATCGGCGACATCAAGATCCTGATGCTGGACATCGGCTGGTTCTGGGTGATACCGCTGGTGGACGACCGCATGAGCGTCGGCATCGTGGTGAAGAAGGACCCGGCCCTGGCGCTCAAGGGCGAGGCGCTGTTCCAGCACTACCGCGACGCCTCACCCACCCTGAACGCGGTGCTGGAAGGCGCCGAACAGGAAGCGCCGGTGCGCGCCGAGGCCAACTTCAGCTTCACCAACCGCCAGCGCCACGGCCGGCGCTTCGCCTGCTGCGGCGACGCTTCGGGCTTTCTCGATCCGGTGTTCTCGTCCGGCGTGTTCCTCGCCACCACCAGCGCCGAGCGCGTCGCCGACTGCGTCGACGCGGCCCTGAAGAACGGCGAGGAAGACCGGCCCGACCTGCACGCCGGCGGCGACGAAGACTACCTGTTCGGCTTCCGCTCCATGCGCCTGTTCGTGGAACGCTTCTACCAGTACGACCTGGTGCATCACCTGTTCTTCGAGGCCGGCCGCGACCCGCGCATCGAGCAGGACATCACCGGCCTGCTGTCGGGCGACCTGTGGAACCCCGACAACAGCTTCCAGAAAGTGCTGATCGAAGGCCGCCAGGCGCGCCGCTCGCCGGGCTGAGCCGCGCCGCTCAGCGCACCTCCACCCGCGTCTGCGACTGGCGGAAGGTCCAGGCGAAGCCGACACCGGCCGACAGGGCGAGTTCCTCGCGCACCAGCGGACTGTCCGACACCACCCCCGGTTTGAGCGTGCGCAGGCGCAGGAAGCCGCCCAGGTTGAGCCGGCGGCTGAACTGCCAGGACGCCGCCAGGCCCGCGAACAGGCTGTGCAGGCCGCGGCGCGCCGCGTAGGCCGGCCGGCCGGCGGTGGCGTACACCGGATCGACGCCGTAATAGTAGTCATTGTAGGAAGCGGAGGCATACAGCAGCCCCAGGTCGGCCCGCAGGCGGCCTTTCCCGCCCGGTCCCAGGCGCCGGCGCTCGATGGAGAGCGAAGGCTCGGCCACCCAGCCGAGCGACTTGCCGCCGATGTCGCGGGCGTAACGCACCGGCACATGCAAACCGACCGCGGGCGCGCCTTCGGGCACGGCGAAGCGCCAGTTCAGCCGCGGCCCGACCTGGCCCGTGAGACGCAAGTCGGGCATGCCGTCGCGGGCCTCGTTGCCGTTGCGCACCGGCAGGCCGAAGCCGAATCCCAGGTCGAAACCGAGCCGTTCGCCGTCATAGAGGATGCCGCGCACCCCCTTGCGGTCGGCGCGCAGTATCTTGCCGCGATAGATCAGGTAGGGGATGCCCAGCGGCAGCAGGTAACGCTCGTCGCTGCCCGGGTACTGGGGCAGCGAGAACAGGCCGGCGGCCAGACCGATCTCCCACAGCGGCTTCTTCTCCACCCCGGCCGCGGTGGCCGTGCCACAGGCCAGCAGCGCCAGCGCCGCCAGCGGGACCGCCAGACGCCGCGCCGGACCAGCCACTGCCACGTCTTCACCCACCGCGGCCCGCGCCGCGCCCGGCTCATGGCGTCTTGCGCGGATAGGCCGTGGCCTCCAGGGTGGTCTTGTAGACCGTGCCGATGAAGGCCCAGGTCCAGGATTCCTGTATCTTCACATCGGTGATGTAGTCACCGCCGGCCTGGCCGCGCAGCAACTGCCAGGCGCGCTCCTGGCGGTCGTTGACGTTGATGGGAATGAACAGCAGCAACTGGAAACCGCTGGCCGAGGCCGACAGCGTGCGGCCGCGCGAATAGTCGACCTCGCCGGCCGCCGGCCGCGCGCCCTCGCCCAGGCGCACCGGCGCGCCCGAACAACCGGCCAGGCCCAGCAGCACCAGCAGGCCCGCCACGCACAGGAAGCGCCGAACATTCATTCGCGCACCTCCCGGATCGCCTGGCCGCTGATGGTGACCGTGCGCCCGGTGCCGATCACCCACCAGAACCAGTCCTCCTGCAGGGTCACGTCGATCAGCCCCGTGGCCCCCGGCACGCTGCGCACGGCGGCGTCGTAGGCGCGCTGCACGCGCGAGTTCAGCCCCATGGGCACGAAATTAAAGGCGGTGGAAAGGATGCCGAGCGACCCCGTCGCCTTGCCGGTGGCCGTCCCCAGCACCTCGTATCTGGCCGGCGGCTCCGGCGCAATGGTGGTGAAACCGGACGCGCACCCCGCCAGCGCCACGGCGACCGCCACACCCGACAGGCCGCCTGTCAGCGCGGGATGCCGGCCCTGCTGCCTCGATCCGGGCATGGCAAACCTCCTTATGCAGTTGTTGTTCTTCTCCCGTACCGGGACGGGCTGCTCCTTCCCGCAAAATATTAGGACGCACCGCCGCGCGGCGCAACCCGGCCTAGCCCAGCTTCGAAGCCCAGATGGCCAGCTTGTGTTTCATGGACTGCTGCGACACCTGGTCCTCGGGCAGGGGCTGGATCACCTTGTCGTGCACCAGCAGCCGGTAGATGTACTCGATCTTCTCGCTGGCCGAATCCGTCGGCTCGAACTCGACCACGCCGCGCCCCTCGGCATAGCGGACGCCTTCGGCAATGGCCTTTTTCACCAGCTCGTTCTCGTTTTTCAGTTTTTTCATCGAT
>JALSRI010000239.1 GCA_026984835.1 Thiohalobacter sp.
TGTAGGAGCGGCCTCCGGCCGCGATGGGCCCGGCGGCCCCCGACCGTTCACCCCGGCCACGCCGGGATCGTGGGCAAGCCCGCTCCTACAAAAGACCATCCGTGTTCGCAGCACCGCTGTGTAGGAGCGGCCTCCGGCCGCGATGGGCCCGGCGGCCGCCGGCCGGTGGGTCACCCGGCCACGCCGGGATCGCGGGCAAGCCCGCTCCTACAAAAGACCATCCGTGTTCGCAGCACCGCCCTGTAGGAGCGGCCTCCGGCCGCGATGGGTCCGGCGGCCACCGACCGTTCACCCCGACCACGCCGGGATCGCGGGCAAGCCCGCTCCTACAAAAAACCACCCCCGTTCGCAGCACCGCTGTGTAGGAGCGGCCTTGGCCGCGATGGGTCCGGCGGGATATCCCCTCGGTTGACCCTGCGGGGGCTCTTCCGTATCATTCCGGCCTTCACGATTCCCCGGTAGCTCAGTCGGTAGAGCGGGTGACTGTTAATCACTAGGTCGGCGGTTCGAGCCCGTCCCGGGGAGCCATTTTTTACTACCCCGCTCGCTTCTTGGTATCCAGCTTCTCCACCTTGCCCGCCGTGCTGCAGAAGCGCCGGTTCAGGTAGGATCGAAACTCCTCGCTCAGTTCCTCGTGCTGCAGGGCATACTCGATGGTGGCCTTGAGGTAGCCGAGCTTGCTGCCGCAATCGTAGCGAACCCCCTTGAACTGGTAGGCGAGCACCTGCTCCTCCAGCAGCAGCGCGGCGATGGCGTCGGTGAGCTGGATCTCGCCGCCGGCGCCACGCGGCGTGTTCTCGAGCAGGTCGAAGATGCGCGGGGTCAGAATGTAGCGTCCCACCACCGCCAGGCAGGACGGCGCGGCGGCCGGTTTCGGTTTCTCGACGATGCCGCACACCCGGCCCAGGCCTTCGTCGACGGGATCCGCCTCGACGATGCCGTATTTCTCCGTCTCTTCATGGGGAACTTCCTCGACACCCAGCACGCTGCAACGATTGTATTCGAATGCCGCGGCCATCTGTGCCATGCAGGGCTGGTCGCCGCCGTCGATGAGGTCGTCGGCGAGGATGACGGCAAACGGCTCGTTGCCCACCACCGGGCGAGCACACAGCACGGCGTGCCCCAGGCCCAGGGCTTCCGCCTGCCGCACGTAGACGCAGGATATACCGCGCGGCACGACGCTGCGGACGATGTTCAGCAGCTCGGTCTTGCCCTTGCGCTCCAGTTCGGCCTCCAGTTCGAAATTCTTGTCGAAATGGTCCTCGATGGCGCGCTTGCTGCTGCTGGTGACGAACACCAGTTCGTCGACCCCCGCCGCCACGGCCTCCTCCGCCGCGTACTGGATCAATGGCTTGTCGACCACCGGCAGCATTTCCTTGGGATTGGCCTTGGTGGCCGGCAGGAAACGCGTGCCCAGGCCGGCCACGGGGAAGACGGCTTTCCTGATTCTGATTCTGTTGCTCATGGGGTCGTCACCTGCCAGGTGGTTTCTCGAATTCCGGCGCCTGCGCTCGGCGGCACCGGGCCATACAGGCTGTGTCGTCGGCTCGCGCGTCGACTTTACACCGCAACCGCAGTGCGATGGACCCGACGGACGGGCGGGCGACTCAGCTCTCGCAGCGGTCGTAGATATCCTCGAAGCGCACGATGTCGTCTTCGCCCAGGTAGCTGCCCGACTGCACTTCGATGATCTCCAGCGGTATCGTGCCGGGGTTCTCCAGGCGATGCCTGACACCGATGGGAATGTAGGTCGACTCGTTCTCGGACAGCAGAAAGACCTCGTCACCACGCGTCACGCGCGCAGTGCCTGACACGACCACCCAGTGCTCGGCGCGATGATGATGCATCTGCAGCGAAAGCTGGGCGCCGGGTTTGACGGTCAGGCGCTTGACCTGGTAGCGGTCGCCGTTGTCGATGCCCTCGTAGTCACCCCAGGGCCGGTAGACACGCCGGTGAAAACGGTGTTCCTCGCGCTGCGTATCCTTGAGCTGGGACACGATCTGCTTCACTTCCTGGCAACGCTTGCGGTCGGTGACCAGGACCGCGTCGGCCGTCTCCACCACGATCACGTCGTCGACACCGACCGCGGCGACGCAGCGTGACTCGGCCATGACCAGGGAATTGTTCACATCGTGCGTCAGCACGTCACCCCGCATGACATTACCGTCGCCATCTCGCTCGGATACGTCCCAGATCGAGGACCAGCAGCCGACATCCGACCAGCCGGCCTCCAGCGGCACGACGGCGGCGCGGCCGGTCTTCTCCATGACGGCATAGTCGATGGAGTCGCTCGGACAGTCGAGAAACGCGGCCTTGTCGAGGCGCAGGAAGTCGCTGTCGCGACCGTTGCCAGCGAGCGCCTGCCTGCAGGCGTCGAGAATGTCCGGACGGTGGCTGCCGATCTCTTCCAGCCAGCGATCCGTGCGCATGAGGAAGATGCCGCTGTTCCAGTAGTACTCGCCGCTGTCCAGGTAGCCCTCGGCCGTGGCGCGGTCGGGTTTCTCGACGAACTCGGCGACGCGGTGGGTGCCGGCCGCCAGTTCGTCGCCGCGGCGGATATAGCCATAGCCGGTCTCGGGCCGGTCGGCGACGATACCGAAGGTGACCAGCTCACCCGCCTCGGCATGACGGCTGCCCCGGTCCACGGCGGCCAGGAAGGCATCCCGGTCGGCGATGACATGGTCCGCCGGCATGACCACCATGAGGGTGGCCGGGTCCTGCTCGGCCAGGGTCAGGGCCGCCAGGGTCAGGGCCGGCGCCGTGTTGCGTCCTTCGGGCTCCAGGATGATGGCATCCGCTGTCCTGTCCAGTGACTGCACCTGCTCGGCCACCAGGAAGCGGTGTTCCTCGTTGCACACCAGGAGGGGCGCGGTGAGACCGCCGAGGCCGTCGAGGCGCAGCAGGGTTTCCTGCAGCAGGGTGTTGTCGCCGAACATCGGCAGCAGGGGCTTGGGGTAGTACTCGCGGGATACCGGCCACAGGCGGCTGCCGGCCCCCCCGGTCAGGATCACGGGAGCGTAACGCATGTCAGTCTTTTATCGTTGGAATCTGCCGCACATCGAAGCGATGAAACTGCCACCGACCTTAACCAATCCGGCGTAGCGGGTCAATTACATCATAACTTGAGCAATATATTTTACTTATTTGTTTTATATATGAAATATATAAACCGCATCTGATTTCACCACCGGCCTGCCAGCGTTTCCGGCGAAGACACCGGCGGCCGCGAAAAAGGCCTCCCCCGGCGGCGGGTGGGCGAAGACCGCCGGGGAAGGCAGCACGACTACTTCGCCCGGGCCGTCTTCGGCGCCGCCACCGTCATGCGCGAACGGTTCAGTTCCACGGTTTTCTGCCCGATGCCGCTGACCCGGGCCAGGTCCTCGACGCGGCGAAACGGCCCGTTCTTCTGCCGGTGGCGGACGATGGCCATGGCCTTCTGCGGCCCGATGCCGACCAGGCCGTCGACCAGGGTCTCGGAGTCCGCCGTGTTGATGTTCACGGGGGGCGCCGACATGACGGCCTGAGGCAGCAGGCACAGCAGGGCGGCGAACAGATAGTGACGCAGTCTCTTCATGACAACCTCCTTGTCGGTGTTCGAAGGAGCGGACCGGACGGCCTTGTCCGGCCTGCGTGCCCGCCGGCGTGATGGGCGGGACGCAAAGGCTACGGCTGTGGAGGGACGGGCGCTAGCGACAATGACTGATTTTCATGTAGGCCACGTATTACACGGGGAGTGATCCATTGAGCCCGGCCAGTGTCGCCGCCGGGTCGTCCGCACGGGTCACCGGCCGCCCCATGACCAGGTAGTCGGAACCGGCCTGCACCGCTTCCTGCGGGGTCATGACGCGGGTCTGGTCGTCTGTCGAGGCGCCGGCCGGGCGCACGCCCGGCGTCACCAGCAGGAAATCCCGCCCCAGTTCCCGGCGCAGCAGGCCGGCCTCGCGCGGCGAACAGACCACGCCGTCCAGGCCCGCCTCGCGCGCCAGCCGGGCCAGCCGCAGCACCTGCTCGGCCGGCGTGGCCTCGATGCCGACCTCGCGCAGGTCCGCCTCGCCCAGGCTGGTGAGCACGGTGACGGCGATCAGCAGCGGCCGGTCGGC
This sequence comes from Thiohalobacter sp., assembly GCA_026984835.1. Taxonomy (GTDB): domain Bacteria; phylum Pseudomonadota; class Gammaproteobacteria; order DSM-19610; family DSM-19610; genus JALSRI01. The sequence goes on from JALSRI010000239.1 coordinate 4,101, forward strand.
GCCCAGCGGTTCCAGCGCCTCACGCGCCGCGTGCATCATGCGGCGCCCCCCCGAGGCGTGGACGTTCAGCATCCACACGCCCAGTTCCGCCGCCGCCCGACAGGCCTGCGCGGTGGTGTTGGGGATGTCGTGGTACTTCAAATCGAGGAACAGGTCGAAGCCGGCCTGCGTCAGCTCGCGCACCAGCGCCGGCCCCTCGCGGGTGAAGAGTTCCTTGCCGACCTTGAGCCGGCAGGCGTCCGGTGTCACCCCGGCCGCGAACTCCCGCGCCGGCGCCGCCGCCGGGTAGTCCAGTGCGACGATGATGCGCGAACCCGCCCTGCTGTCGTCGTTCATGCGTTCTCCTGCTGCCATGCCACCGGCCTCATGGAACTCCAGCGCTGGCAGCCGGGGCATTGCCAGAACAGGGTGCGGCTGGAGAAGCCGCAGTCCGCGCAGCGGTAATTGGGCTGCTCCTCCACCATCCGCTGCAGGCCCGACTCCAGGCGCGCGGCCAGTTCTTCCGGCCCGGTGCCGGCGCGCCGACGCCGGCGCACGTCCAGCAGCAGGTCCGCCGGCGAGACCGCCGGCTCTGCTTCTCCGCCTCGCGGCGCCGTCGCCGCCCCATCGTCTTCGCGCCACTGGAAGGGAATCAGCGGCAACAGCGTCGGCTGGCGCGTGGCCAGCGCTCGGAACCAGGCCGCCGCGTCCTGTTCCCGGTCCAGCGCCCGGTAGCACCCGGTGATGGCGTCGAACACCGGCGGCAGCAGCAAGGGATCCTTCGACTCGATGCCGAGGTAGCAGTCCAGCGCCTGCACGTATTCACCCCGCTGCTGATGGTAACGCCCGCGCAATACCGCCACCCGCACCGACGCCGGATCGCTCTGCTGCGCCCGCTCCAGCCACCCCGGCACGGACGCGGTGTCGCCGTGCCGAATGGCCTCCTCGGCCAGTTCACACCAGTAGTGGGCGACGCGCAGCCCCGTGTCGCCGTTCAGGCCCCGCACCGCCTCGCTGAGTTCGATCGCCTTCAGCCATTCCTTCTCCTGCTGGTACAGTTCGATCAGGTGTGCCGCCACCGTATCCACGTAGCGCCCGCGCGCCAGCAGGCCCTGGAAGAGTTCCTCGGCGCGGTCGAACAGGCCGGCGCGGGCGTAGTCGCGGCCCAGTTCCAGCATGGCCTGGGCGCGCCGCCCCTCGCTCAGCGACGAACGGGCGACGACATTCTCGTGCACCCGGATGGCCCGGTCCACCTCGCCGCGGCGGCGGAACAGGCTGCCCAGCGCCAGATGCAGTTCGACCGTGTCGGGGTCGACTTCCACCAGCCGCACCAGCACCTCGGTGGCCTTGTCGGCCTCCTCGTTGAGCAGGTGGTTGAGTCCCATGAAATAGTCCGGATGCAGGTCCTGCTGCGCGCCGCGGCGCGGACCGCGCCGGGCCGCCCACCAGCCGGACGCCGCGGCCACCGGCAGCAACAGCCACAACAGGGGGTCCATCAGGCTTCGGGCGGCAGCGCGTGCGCCTGGCCGGCTTCCCCGGAGCTCTTGCGCTGCTGCCTGCGCAAGCCGGACAGGCGCCGCCTGAGGCGCAGGATCAGGGGCAGGCTGGCCAGCACGCCGAGCAGGGCGCCGGTGGCGAGCGCCACGACGATGATGAGCGACAGCGGGATCTCACGTTGCCCGAAATAGTAGTTCAGCGGCACGGGCGCGGCGTTGAGCACGGCAAAGGACAGGCCGATCACGGCCAGTATCAGCAGAAACAGGAATCCCAGCAGGCGCGCCATGGCCGCTCCTTACACGAGGCGTCTCGGAGTGCCAATTATTGGGGATAGGACCAGGCGGGTAAAGGCATTTCGCCCTTTCCGCAGTGACGGACGGGGTGGGTGTGCCGGGCCGCTGCCCGGAGGCTGCGGGTCAATAGGTCCGGCTGCTCTCCGGGGTCTCGGAGGCGCTGGATTCCATCTCGATCGGCGGCGGATTGTCCATGCGGTTGTAGATGTTGACCCGTTCGCGCAGTTCCTTGCCCGGCTTGAAGTGCGGCACATACTTGGCCGCCAGGGCCACCGATTCGCCGGTCTTGGGGTTGCGGCCCATGCGCGGTGGCCGGTAATGGAGCGAGAAGCTGCCGAAACCGCGGATCTCGATGCGCTGGCCGGTGGCCAGGGACTGGCTCATCTGCTCCAGCAGGCTTTTCACCGCCAGCTCGACGTCCTTGTGGTTGAGATGGCTGTTCTTGGCTGCCAGCACCTCGATCAACTCCGACTTCGTCATCGCCCTGCTCCCGGGTTGACGGGGGGCCCGGCGGCCCCCCGCATCGTTTAACTATCTGTAATGATGAGCTAAATTCTGGACTTAGTCGTTGTTACTTTCAAGCTGTTCCTTCAGCACGTCACCCAGCTTGGCACCAACGGGGCCGGATCCGCGGCTGTAATCCTGGATCGCCGCGGCTTCCTCTTCGCTGTCCTTGGCCTTGATGGACAGCATGATGGAACGGTTCTTCCGGTCCACGCCCATGAATTTGGCTTCCACTTCCTGGCCCACGGAGAGCACGGTCCGGGCGTCCTCCACCCGGTCGCGCGCCAGTTCCGAGGCCCGCAGGATGCCTTCCACGCCGTCGCCCAGGTCGACCACGGCCGCCTTGGCATCCACGTCCTTAATAACGCCCTTTACGATACTTCCTTTAGGATGCGCGGCAGAAAAATTGGAGAAGGGGTCCTTGTCCAGCTGCTTGATTCCGAGGGAGATACGCTCGCGCTCGGCGTCCACGGCCAGCACCACGGCCTCCAGCTCCTCGCCCTTCCTGTACTTGCGCACGGCTTCCTCGCCGGGCTCGTTCCAGGAAATGTCGGACAGGTGCACCAGGCCGTCGATGCCGCCCTCCAAGCCGATGAAGATGCCGAAGTCGGTGATGGACTTGATGGTGCCGGTGACGTGGTCGCCCTTGTTGTGGGTGGCCGAGAACTCTTCCCAGGGGTTGGCGTGGCACTGCTTCATGCCCAGCGAGATGCGGCGGCGCTCCTCGTCGATGTCCAGCACCATGACCTCGACCTCCTGGCCGATGTGCACCATCTTGGCCGGGTTGACGTTCTTGTTGGTCCAGTCCATCTCGGAGACGTGCACCAGGCCCTCGACGCCCTCCTCGATCTCCACGAAGCAGCCGTAGTCGGCGATGTTGGTGACCTTGCCGAACAGGCGGGTGCCCTCCGGGTAGCGGCGCGCCAGGTCGGCCCAGGGGTCCTGGCCGAGCTGCTTGAGACCCAGCGACACGCGGTTGCGCTCGCGGTCGAACTTGAGCACCTTGACCTCGATCTCGTCACCGACGTTGACGATCTCGGAGGGGTGCTTGACCCGTTTCCAGGCCATGTCGGTGATGTGCAGCAGGCCGTCGATGCCGCCCAGGTCCACGAACACGCCGTAGTCGGTGAGGTTCTTGACGATGCCCTTGATGACGGCGCCTTCCTGGAGGCTCTCCAGCAGGGCCTCGCGCTCGGCGCTGTACTCGGTCTCGACCACCGCGCGGCGGGACACCACCACGTTGTTGCGCTTCTGGTCGAGCTTGATGACCTTGAATTCCAGCTCCTTGCCTTCCAGGTAGGTGGTGTCGCGCACCGGGCGCACGTCCACCAGCGAGCCCGGCAGGAAGGCGCGGATATCCTCGATATCCACGGTGAAGCCGCCCTTCACCTTGCCGTTGATCACGCCCTTGACGGTCTCGCCCTTCTCGAAAGCCTCTTCCAGGCGCTTCCAGACCTGGGCGCGCTTGGCCTTCTCGCGCGACAGGCGGGTGGCGCCGAATCCGTCCTCGACGGCGTCCAGGGCGACTTCGACGGCGTCACCGACATTGACCTCGAGTTCACCCTGACTGTTCTTGAATTGTTCGATGGGGATGATGCCCTCGGACTTGAGTCCGGCGTTGACGACAACGGCGTCGGGCTGGATGTCGACCACGGTACCGGTGACGATGGTGCCGGGGCGCATTTCCTTGTTGGCGAGGCTTTCTTCAAAGAGTTCAGCAAAACTTTCAGTCATGGGTGAAATAGTCCTTGCCGCCGACCGTCGGCAGCAGTCTCGAACCGCACCGCCCGCGCCTGGCGCCGACGACCGGTTTTCTCGGGTTGAACAAAACGCGGCACCCTGATCCCGTCAGGGTGCCGCACCAGGTAGCCAATTATTATAGCTCAGGATTCTTTGGAATTCACGTATTTAGACGATCGCGCACCAGGGCGCGCACGCGCGCCAGGCTGTCCTCGATGCTCAATCGGGTGGTATCCACGCGGATGGCGTCGGGCGCCGGCTTCAAGGGGGCCACCGGGCGGTTGCGGTCGCGCTCGTCGCGTGCGCGTATGTCCGCCAGGATGGCCTGGTAGTCGGCCGCCATACCCTTTTCTTTCAGTTGGTTACATCGTCTTCTTGCACGCTCTTCTGCGCTGGCGTCGAGGAAGATCTTGACCTCGGCATCGGGGAACACCACGGTACCCATGTCGCGCCCGTCCGCCACCAGCCCGGGCGGCTGGCGGAAGGCACGCTGGCGCGCCAGCAGCGCCTCGCGCACCGCCGGCAGGGCCGCCACCTTCGAGGCGCCGGCGCCCACCGCCTCGGTGCGGATGAGGTCCGACACGTCCTCCCCGTCCAGCAACACGGTGTCGCCGGCCGCATCGGCCGGGAAGCGCACGTCCAGCGCCGCGGCCAGCTTCGCCAGCGCCCCCTCGTCGTCCAGCGCCATCCCGCGCCGCTGCGCCGCCAGCGCCAGCACCCGGTACAGCGCCCCGCTGTCCAGGAAATGGAACCCCAGCTCCTGCGCCAGCAGGCGGGCGATGGTGCCCTTGCCGGAGCCGCTGGGGCCGTCGATGGCGATGACGGGGGGGTGTTCCATGGGGCGCTATTTAACCACGACGGGGCGGGGTGGACGACCGGGAATTATAACCACTAAGGCGCACAAAGGCGCACAAAGGGCAAATGAGAAAAATATAACCGCGAAGGACGCGAAGGAACGCGAAGTAAACCCGGGTAACAACAAACAAAAATATTTTTTTCCCTTCGCGTCCTTCGCGGTTAACGCTTTTTGACGCGGTTTTCCCTTCGTGCGCCTTTGCGCGCCTTCGTGGTTAATCAATCGCCCCCCGCCTGTCACACACCCATACTCACGACACAGTCACCCCGAGCCCCGCGCGCGCCGCCAGGTCGACGAAGCCCGGGAAGGAGGTATTGACGTTGGCGCAGTCGTCGATGTCGACGGGACCGGAGGCGCGCAGGGCGGCCATGGCGAAGGCCATGGCAATGCGGTGGTCGCCGTGGCTGTGGACGCGGCCGCCGGCGATCGGGCCGCCGTGGATGACCATGCCGTCGGCGGTGGGGTGGGCCTCGACGCCGAGCGCCTGCAGGCCGTCGGCCATGACCTGGATGCGGTCGCTCTCCTTGACCCGCAGTTCCTCGGCGCCGGTCAGCACCGTGGTGCCCTCGGCGCAGGCGGCGGCCACGAACAGCGCCGGGAATTCATCGATGGCCAGCGGCACCAGTTCCGGCGGGATCTCGATGCCTCTCAGCGGCGCGGCCCGCACCCGCAGGTCGGCCACCGGCTCGCCGCCGGTCTCGCGCGGGTTCAGCACCTCGATGTCGGCGCCCATGCGCTCGAGGATGTCCAGCACCCCGGTGCGGGTGGGGTTGATGCCGACGTGCTCCAGCAGCAGTTCCGAACCCGGCGCGATGCTGGCGCCGACCAGGAAGAAGGCCGCCGAGGAAATATCGGCCGGCACCTCGATGCGGGTGGCGCGCAGGGAACCGCCGCCGCTCAGGCAGGCGGTGCCCCCCGAGACATCGACCGGGTAGCCCATGCCGGCCAGCATGCGCTCGGTGTGGTCGCGGGTCGGCGCCGGCTCGTGCACGCAGGTGCGGCCCTCGGCGTACAGGCCGGCCAGCAGCAGGCAGGACTTCACCTGGGCGCTGGCCACCGGCATGCGGTAGTCGATGCCGCGCAGCCGCTGGCCGCCGTGGATGCGCAGCGGCGCCGTCCCGGCCTCGGTGGTGTCGATGCGCGCCCCCATCTGCGCCAGCGGCCCGGTGACCCGCCGCATGGGCCGGCTCATGAGCGAACGGTCGCCCACCAGCTCGCTGTCGAAGGCCTGGCCGGCCAGCAGGCCCGCCAGCAGGCGCATGGAGGTGCCGGAATTGCCCAGGTCCAGCGGCCCGGCGGGCGCCTTGAGCCCGTGCAGGCCGACGCCCTCGATGCGCACCCGGCCGTCCCCGGGCCCCTCGATGGTCACGCCCAGGGCCCGAAACGCCTTGAGCGTCGCCAGCGCGTCCTCCCCTTCCAGGAAACCGCCCACCTCGGTGACCCCCTCGGCCAGCGAGCCGAGCATGATGGACCGGTGCGAAATGGATTTGTCGCCGGGCACGCGCAGGCGGCCGTGCAGGCGGCCGCCGGGGTGGACGTGGAAGACGAGGTTGGTGGAAGTTGTCATGGGGTGCTTGTCAATTAACCACGAAGGCGCACAAAGGCGCACGAAGGGGGAAAACGGGCTTGAAACCCCTTAACCGCGAAGGTCGCGAAGGACGCGAAGGGAAAAAATGTTTTTGTTTGTTGTTGCCCGGGCTTACTTCGCGTCCCTTCGCGTCCTTCGCGGTTATATTTTTCTCATTGGCCCTTCGTGCGCCTATGTGCGCCTTCGTGGTCAGGGGGTTTTCGCAGTTGAAGCCAAACAACAAAATCATCACCTACCCCGCAAACGCATCCCGCGCGCGCTTGGCCGTCTCGAAGAATTCGAGCAGCCGCTCGCCGTCGGCATCGTTGATGAGTTCGGCCAGTTCCGCCAGGTCGCCGGTGAAGTGGGCGATGGCGGCCAGGAGGGGGCCGCGGTTGGCCAGGCAGATGTCGCGCCACATCACCGGGTCGCTGGAGGCGATGCGGGTGAAGTCGCGGAAGCCGCCGGCGGCGTATTCGAAGATCTCGCGCTGGTCGGAGAGCCGGGCCAGGCTCTCGACCAGGGTGAAGGCCAGGGCGTGCGGCAGGTGGCTGGTGGCGGCCAGCACCTCGTCGTGGTGGTCGACCGGCATTTCGGTGACCCTGGCTCCGGCCGCTTCCCACATGGCGCGCACCGTCGCAACCGCCTGCGGGCGCGTCTCCTCCACCGGTGTGAGGATGACGCGCCGGTCCTGGTAGAGTTCGGCGAACGAGGCCTCGACACCGCTCTTTTCGGTACCGGCGATGGGGTGCCCGGGCACGAAATTGCCGGGCACGGCCCCGAACACGGCACGCGCGTCCTCGACCACGCTGGCCTTGACGCTGCCCGCGTCGGTCAGCACGGCATCGTCGGCCAGGCTGTCCTTCAGGGCCTGGAACACCGCCCGCATGGCGCCCAGCGGCACCGACACGAACACCAGGTCGGCGCCCTGCACGGCGCTGGCGATGTCGGTGTCATAGCGGTCGATGACGCCCAGTTCCTCGGCGCGCTGCAGGTGGGCGCCGTTGCGGCTGGTACCGACGATCTCCTCCACCCGGCCGGCGGCGCGCAGGGCGCGGGCCAGCGAACCGCCGATCAGGCCGACGCCGACGATGCACAGTCGGTGGATCACGCCAGTGCCCTTTCCAGCGCCGCCAGGGCGCGCTCGTTCTCGGCCGGCAGGCCGACGCTGACGCGCAGGTGGTCCGGCAGGCCGTAGTTGGCCACCGGCCGCACGATCACGCCCTCGCGCAGCAGCGCCTCGTAGACCGGGGCGGCCTCGCGCCCGGTGTCGACGCTGATGAAGTTGCCCACCGAGGGGATGTACTCCAGCCCCAGCGCCTCGAAGCCCGCGGCCAGCCGCGCCAGGCCGTCGCGGTTGACGGCGACGCTGCGCTGCAGGTGCTCGGTGTCGTCCAGGGCCGCCGCGGCCGCCGCCAGCGCCAGGCAGTTGACGTTGAAGGGCTGGCGCACCCGGTTCAGCACATCGGCCAGCTCCGGCTGCGACACGCCGTAGCCGACGCGCAGGCCGGCCAGGCCGTGGGCCTTGGAGAAGGTCCGCGTGACCAGCAGGTTGGGGTGCTCCGCCACCCACTGCAGGCTGTCCGGGTAGTCCGGCTCGCCCACGTACTCGAAATAGGCTTCATCGACGACCAGAACGACATGGGACGGCACGGCATCCACAAAGGCTTTCAAGGCATCGCGTCCCAGCCAGGTGCCGGTGGGGTTGTTGGGGTTGGCGATGAACACCACCCGGGTATCGGCGTCGATACGCGCCGCCAGGGCGTCGAGGTCGTGGCCGAAGTCGCGCGCCGGCGCCGCCCGCCCCTCGGCGCCGATGGCGCGGGTGACCAGCGGATAGACGGCGAAGGCGTGTTCCGAGTAGACCGCGTTGTGGGCCGGCGACAGGAAGGCGCGCGCCACCAGCTCCAGCACGTCGTTGGAACCGTTGCCCAGCGTGATCCAGTCGGCCGGCACGCCCAGCTTCCGCGCCAGCCGGTTCTTCAGCACGAAGCCGTTGCCGTCCGGGTAGCGCGCCACCTCGCGCAACGCCCCCTGCATGGCCTCCAGCACCCGCGCACCGGGACCGAGCGGATTCTCGTTGGAAGCCAGCTTGACGGCGTCGGTGATGCCGTATTCGCGCTCCAGCTCCTCCAGCGGCTTGCCGGGCGCGTAGGGTTGCAGTGCCTGGACGCCGGGGGTGGCGAGTTGTGTGATGGAATCGTTCATGTTGCTGCTATGTTTTTTAACCGCCAAGACGCCAAGAACGCCAAGATTTCGTTTCTGGTCCCGCCCTTCGCGCGGGCCAAAAAACAAGCCAAAGGTTTTTCTTGGCGTTCTTGGCGTCTTGGCGGTTGATCAAAAAAGTCACACCTCCGATCGAGGATATGAGCCCAGCACCTTGAGCTGCGAGGCTTCGGTCTCCAGTTCCTGCAGCGCCGCCGCGACCTTGTCGTCTTCCACGTGGCCCTCGATGTCGACGAAGAAGACATAGTCCCACTTGTTCAGTCGCGAGGGCCGCGATTCGATGCGGGTCATGCTGACGCCGTGACGGGCCATGGGTTCCAGCAGGCGGTAGAGGGCACCGGGCTTGTTGTGCACCGCCACCATCAGCGAGGTCTTGTCGCGGCCGGTGGGCGCGACCGGCTGGTCGCCAATGATGAGGAAGCGGGTGGTGTTGTTGGGGTCGTCCTCGATGTTCGAGGCCAGTATCTCCAGCCCGTAGACTTCCGCCGCCGCATCGCTGGCGACCGCCGCCGACCCGGGCTCGCGGGCGGCCAGGCGCGCCGCCTCGGCATTGCTGCTCACCGCGACGCGCTCCACCCCCGGCAGCTTGCTGTCCAGCCACTCGCGGCACTGCGCCAGTGACTGCTGGTGGCTGTAGACGCGCTCGATGTCGGCCATGCCACCGCTGGCCACCATCAAGTGGTGGTGCACCGCCAGCTCGACGTCGCCGATGATGCGCAGCGGCGAGCGCATGAACATGTCCAGGGTGTGGCTGATGACACCCTCGGTGGAATTCTCGACCGGCACCACGCCGTAGTCGGCGCTGCCCGCCTCAACCTCGCGGAAGATTTCGTCGATGGCCGCCAGCGGCGCCAGTTCCACGGCGTGGCCGAAATGCTTGAGCGCGGCCGCCTGGCTGAACGTGCCCCGCGGTCCCAGGTAACCGATGCGCAGCGGCTTCTCCAGCGCCAGGCAGGCCGACATCAGCTCCCGGAACAGGCGCACCACCTGGTCGTCGGGCAGGGGCCCGGTATTGCGTTGGCGGATCCGGCGCAGGATCTCGGCCTCGCGTTCCGGCCGGTAGAACACCGCTTCGCCCGAGCTGGACTTGACCTGGGCCACCTGCTTGGCGCAGGCGGCGCGCTCGTTCATCAATGCCTGGAGTTGTTCATCCAGTTCGTCGATGCGCTGGCGCAGCCGGTCGAGTTCCCGTTCGGCCATCGGTCCTCAGTCTCCCTGCAACAGCCGCACCGCCAGCACGCCCTCGGTCGCGGCCAGCCTGTCCAGGCACGCCGCCGGCACGTCCTGGTCGACATCGACCAGGGTGTAGGCGATGTCGCCGCGTGATTTGTTGATCATGTCGACGATATTGAGGCCGGATTCCGCCAGGGTGGTCGATATCTGGCCCAGCATGTTGGGCACGTTGGCGTTCACCACGGCGATGCGGGCAGCACCGTTGCGGCGCATCTGCACCTCCGGGAAGTTGACGGAGTTGTGGACATTGCCGTCTTCCAGGTAGTCGCGTACCTGCTCGGCCACCATGATGGCGCAGTTGTCCTCGGCTTCCCGGGTCGAGGCGCCCAGGTGCGGGAGGGTGATCACCCGTTCGTGGCCCTTGAGCCGGTTGCTGGGGAAGTCGCACACATAGGCGTAGACCTTGCCGGAATCGAGTGCTTCGACCACCGCCTCGTCGTCGACGATACCCTGGCGGGCGAAGTTGAGGACGACCACGCCGTCGCGCATCAGGCGCAGGCGCTCGGCGTTGATCAGGTGCCGGGTGCCCTCCACCAGCGGCACGTGGAAGCTGACGAAATCGACCTGGCTCAACAGATCGTCGATGCCCGTGGCCTGTTCCACGTCGGAAGACATCTTCCAGGCGCTCTGTACCGTGATGTCAGGATCGTAGCCGATCACTTTCATGCCCAGCGCGGTGGCGGCATTGGCCACCTGCACGCCGATGGCGCCCAGGCCGACGACGCCCAGGGTGCGGCCGGGCAGCTCGAAGCCGACATACTGCTTCTTGCCGGCCTCGACCTGCTTGTGAAGCTTCTGGTCGTCGCCCTCGATCCGGCGCGTGTAGTCCCAGGCCTGGCAGATGTTGCGCGCCGCCAGCAGCATGCCCGCCACCACCAGTTCCTTGACCGCATTGGCGTTGGCGCCCGGGGCATTGAACACCGCGATGCCGCGCCGGCTCATCTTGTCGACCGGAATATTGTTGACGCCGGCGCCGGCCCGGCCGATGGCCTTGACCGAATCGGGGATATCCATGTCGTGCATGTTGTGCGAACGCACCAGGATGGCGTCCGGATGCTGGATCTCGGATGCCACCTCGTACCTGTCCCGCGGCAGCCGCTCCAGGCCGGCGACGGAGATGTTGTTCAGGGTGAGTATTTTGTACATTGCTGAAATCCTTGATTTATAGCCACGGAAAGCACGGACATTGTCCTTGCGCGGCGCGCTGCGCGCGCCCGCAAACAAAACAGGGTTTGTCCGTGTTTTCCTTGCTTTCCGTGGCTATATCCCATTTTCACACACGCCCTCTCAGCCTCGCCGCTGCTCGAAATCGGCCATGAAGGCGATCAGCGCGTCCACGCCTTCCTCGGGCATGGCATTGTAGATGCTGGCGCGCATGCCGCCCACCGAGCGGTGGCCCTTGAGGGTGACCAGGCCCGCTCTGGCGGCTTCTTCCAGGAACACCTTGTCCAGCCCGGGGTCGGCCAGGGTGAAGGGCACGTTCATCCAGGAGCGGCAATCCGGCTGCACCGGGTTGGCGTAGAAATCCGAAGCATCGATGGCGGCATAGAGCTTGTCCGCCTTGCGCCTGTTGATCTCCGCCATGGCCGCCAGTCCGCCCCGCTCCTTCAGCCACGCGAACACCAGCCCGGCCAGGTACCAGCCGTAGGTGGGCGGCGTGTTGTACATGGAGCCGGCGTCGGCGTGCACCCTGTAGTCGAACATGGTGGGCGCGCCGTCCCGCACCTGACCGATCAGATCGTCGCGCACGATGACCACGGTGAGGCCGGCCGGACCGATGTTCTTCTGGGCGCCGGCGTAGATGACGCCGAAGCGGCTGACATCGATGGGGCGCGACAGGATGGAGGACGACATATCGGCCACCAGCGGCACGTCGCCGGTGTCGGGAACCCAGTGGAACTCCACGCCACCGATCGTTTCGTTGGGCGTATAGTGCACGTAGGCGGCATCCGGGCTCAGCGTCCAGTCCGCCTGCGGCGGCACCGAGGTGAAGTTGTCGGCCTCGGAACTGGCCGCCACGTTGACCTCGCAGAAGCGCCTGGCCTCGGCGATCGCCTTCTTCGACCAGGCCCCGGTGTTGACGTAGTCGGCTGTCTTGCGGTCGCGCAACAGGTTGAGCGGCACCATGGCGAACTGGCTGGACGCCCCGCCCTGCAGGAACAGCACCCTGTAGTCGTCCGGGATGCCCATCAGCTCGCGCAGGTCGGCCTCGGCCTGTTCTGCGATGGACATGAACTCCTTGCCACGGTGACTCATCTCCATCACCGACATGCCGCTGCCATGCCAGTCCTGCAGTTCCTCGCGCGCGCGTTCCAGCACCTCGGCCGGCAGCATCGCCGGACCGGCGCTGAAGTTGTAGACCCTGCTCATAATGCGGTGAACTCCTGCAATGTTTCAAAAAAACCTGTGATAGCCACGGAAAGCGCGGAAAGCACGGAAAAAAACAAATCCTGCTTTTTTGCGGGCGCGCGCAGCGCGCCGCGCAAGGGGAATGTCCGTGTTTTCCGTGCTTTCCATGGCGTTTGTTCGAAGGTCGTCATGGTGGGGTTACCACGGCTGTCTCGGCCGGGTTTTGAACAAAGGTTTTTCCCCTTTGTGCGCCTTCGTGGTCAAAAAAACCGATCAGTCACCCTCCGAATCATCGCTGTCCTCGTCCTCTTCGACGATGCGTTCGATGCCGACCAGCTTCTCGCCGTTCTGGAGGTTGATGAGCCTGACGCCCTGGGTGCTGCGGCCCATGCGCGAGACTTCGTTGACGCGGGTGCGCACCAGGGTGCCGCCGCTGCTGATGAGCATGATCTCGTCCTCCTCGTGCACCAGCTCGGCGCCGACCACTTCGCCGTTGCGATCGGTGACGCGGATGGAGATCACACCCTGGCCGCCACGCCCGTGCACCGGGTAGTCGTCCACCGGGGTGCGCTTGCCGTAGCCGTTCTCGGTGGCGGTCAGCACGTCGCCCTCGTCGACGATGATGAGCGCGATGACCTTCTGGTCCGGCTGCAGGCGGATGCCGCGCACGCCGCAGGCGGTGCGGCCCATGGGCCGCACGTCGGTCTCGTGGAAGCGGATGGCCTTGCCGGCGTTGCTGAACAGCATGGCGTCGCGCTCGCCGTCGGTGATGTCGACGTCAACCAGGTAGTCGCCGGGACGCAGGTCCAGGGCGATGATGCCGTTGGCGCGCGGCCGCGAGAAATCCTTCAGCGGCGTCTTCTTGACCGTGCCGGCGGCGGTGGCCATGAACACGTACTGATCCTCGCGGAACTCGCGCACCGGCAACACGGCGTTGATGCGCTCGCCCTCTTCCAGCGGCAGCAGGTTGACCAGCGGCTTGCCCCGCGCCGCGCGGCCCGCCTGCGGCAGCTGGTAGACCTTGAGCCAGTAGGCCTTGCCGCGGCTGGAGAAGCACAGGATGGTGTCGTGGGTGCTGGCGATGAACAGCTTGTCGATGAAGTCCTCTTCCTTGACCCGCGCCGCGCTCTTGCCGCGGCCACCGCGGCGCTGGGCGCTGTAGTCGGACAGCGACTGCGACTTCGCGTAGCCGGCGTGCGACAGGGTCACCACCACGTCTTCCTCGGTGATGAGGTCTTCCAGCGTCAGGTCGAGGTGGTCGGTGAGGATCTCGGTGCGGCGTTCATCGCCGAATTCCTCGCGCACCTCGGACAGTTCGTCGCGGATCACCTGCATGAGGCGATCCGGATCGTTGAGGATGCCGAGCAGGTCGTCGATGCGGGCGATGACCTCCTTGTACTCGCCGACGATCTTGTCCTGCTCCAGCCCGGTCAGCTGATGCAGGCGCAGGTCGAGGATGGCCTGGGCCTGCACTTCCGACAGCCTGTAGAACTCGCCCTGGAAGCCGAACTGCGGCTCCAGGCCGTCGGGCCGGTAGGCCTCGACGCCGGCCCGCTCCAGCAGCTCGGTGACGACGCCGGGGCGCCACTCGCGCGCCATCAGCTCGCCGCGCGCCTCGGCGCGACTCTTCGATTGCTTGATCAGGGCGATGACTTCGTCGATATTGGCCAGCGCCACCGCCAGGCCTTCCAGCACGTGGCCGCGCTCGCGCGCCTTGCGCAGCTCGAACACGGTGCGCCGGGTGACCACGTCGCGGCGGTGGCGGATGAAGGCCTCCAGGATCTGCTTGAGGTCGAGCAGGCGCGGCTGGCCGTCCACCAGCGCCACCATGTTGATGCCGAACACGTTCTGCAACTGGGTGTGCTGGTAGAGGTTGTTCAGCACCACCTCCGCCACCTCGCCGCGCTTCAGTTCGATCACCATGCGCATGCCTTCCTTGTCGGACTCGTCGCGCAGCGAGCTGATGCCCTCGATCTTCTTGTCCTTGACCAGCTCGGCGATCTTCTCCAGCAGGCGGGCCTTGTTGACCTGGTAGGGCAGCTCGGTGACCACGATGGCCTGCTTGCCGCCCTCCTCACCCTCCACGTGGCTGCGGGCGCGGATATGGACCCGGCCGCGGCCCGTGTGGTAGGCCTCGTGGATGCCGCGCACGCCGTTGATGACGCCGGCGGTGGGGAAGTCCGGACCCGGGATGAATTCCATCAGTTCCTTTATGCTCAGGTCCGGATTGTCGATCAGCGCCGTGCAGGCGTCGATCACCTCGGTCAGGTTGTGCGGCGGGATGTTGGTCGCCATGCCCACGGCGATGCCGGCCGAACCGTTGATCAGCAGGTTGGGGATGCGGGTCGGGAAGACCGCCGGTTCCTTTTCGGTCTCGTCGTAGTTGGGGACGAAGTCGACCGTCTCCTTGTCGATGTCGGCCAGCAGCTCGTGGGCGATCTTCGACATGCGCACTTCGGTGTAGCGCATGGCGGCCGGCGAATCACCGTCCACCGAACCGAAGTTGCCCTGGCCGTCGACCAGCATGTAGCGCAGCGAGAACGGCTGCGCCATGCGCACGATGGTGTCGTACACCGCCGTGTCGCCGTGCGGGTGGTATTTACCGATGACGTCACCGACGATGCGCGCCGATTTCTTGTAGGGCTTGTTCCAGTCGTTGCCGAGCTCGTGCATGGCGTACAGCACGCGCCGGTGCACCGGCTTGAGGCCGTCGCGGACATCCGGCAGGGCGCGGCCCACGATCACGCTCATGGCGTAGTCGAGGTAGGACTGGCGCATCTCGTCTTCGAGGTTGACGGGGACGACTTCTTTGGCGAATTCAGCCATGGGTTCTGGTCAGCCTGGGCGGTTTTTTCGGTTGTGTCGTTGCGCCGTTACAGGGGCCTGACGCCGCAAAACGGCATAAAAGGCGCATTGTAGCACAGGCCGCCCACCTACTGCAGCCAAAAGATCTCGCCCCAGAACGCTTCTGAGGCCGTCTGGAGGGGGCTACCCGGATCCGGCTTCCGCCATCAGGCGGGCCATTCCGGCGGCGTCCGGCGCCTGCACCACGCCCCGCTCGGTGACGATGGCGTCCACCAGCTCTGCCGGCGTGATGTCGAAGGCCGGATTCCAGGCGCCGGCGCCGGGTGCCGCCACCGGCTGGCCGGCCAGGCTCAACACCTCGTCGGCCGGCCGCTGTTCGATGGGAATCCGGTCACCCCCGGGCGTGCTCATGTCGATGGTCGAGGACGGCGCCACCACCATGAATTTCACGCCGTGGTGGCGCGCCGCCACCGCCGCCGCGTAGGTACCGATCTTGTTGGCGACGTCGCCGTTGGCGGCGATCCGGTCCGAGCCCACTACCACCCACTGCACCCGCCCCTCCTTCATCAGGTGGGCGGCGGCGCCGTCCACCAGCAGGTCGACGGGAATGCCGTCGCGCACCAGCTCCCAGGCCGTCAGCCGCGCGCCCTGCAGCCAGGGCCGGGTCTCGTCGGCATACACGGCAGTGAGACGCCGCTGCGCCCAGGCGCTGCGGATCACGCCCAGCGCGGTGCCGTAACCACCGGTGGCCAGCGAACCGGTGTTGCAGTGTGTCAGCACGCCGCTGCCGGCGTCGATCAGCGCCGCGCCCAGCTCGCCCATACGCCGGTTGGCGGCGATGTCCTGCCGGTGCAGCGCGATGGCGGCCTCCAGCAGGGCCGGCACCGGATCGCCCTTCCGTCCCGCCGCCACCGCCCGCATGCGCTGCACCGCCCAGCGCAGGTTGACCGCGGTGGGCCGCGCGGCGGCAAGCCGTTCGAGATCGGTCTCGAAGGCGGCGCGCCAGCCGTGCGGCGAATCTGCATGGCGCCGCCGCGCCGACAGCACCGCCGCATAGGCCGCGGTAATGCCGATGGCCGGCGCGCCGCGCACCACCATGTCGCGGATGGCGTCGGCGACGGCGGCGCAATCGTCCAGTTCGAGCCAGATCTCCTGGCGGGGAAGCCGACGCTGGTCGAGCAGGCGCAGCACGCCGTCCTGCCATACCATGGCCCGGATGCAATCGTTTTCCTGGTGCATTCAGTCAGTCACCTTGCTGTCATATGAACATTCGTCCAGACACCCGGCAAACGCTTGAAGTCTCACCGGCAAAGCTTTCTACTATACCGTTTGTGTGGACACCAACAACCAAGCGTCGAAGGAGAATCATCATGACGACCATCACCCGTACATCCGCGCTCATCATCGGCTGCCTCGGCCTCGCCCTCGGTCAGGGCGCCGCCGCGCACAAGGCCGGTAAGGCCACCGAAGGTTTCGTCGGTGACGCCAGCGGCCACCTCATCACAGACGGGTTCGGCGACTGCGTCATGACCGGCTTTGGCTCGAAGAAGAACGCCCCCGCCGACTGCGGCGGCGCACCGGCCAGGCCCGCGGCCAAACCGGCGCCAGCGCCGGCCCCCGCAGCCAAGGCAGCCCCCGCCCCGGCGCCGAAGCCGAAGCCGAAGATGATGACCAAGTCGGTGTCGCTGTCGGCCGGCGCCCTGTTCGACGTCAACAGCGCCACCCTCAAGCCGGCCGGCCAGGCCGAACTGGCGAAGCTGGCCGAGCATATCCGCAAGATGTCGGAAGTGCAGAGCGTCGCCATCGTCGGCTACACCGACAGCACCGGCTCGGAAGCCTACAACAAGCAGCTTTCCATGCGCCGCGCCATCGCGGTCAAGAACTACCTGCTGGATCATGGCGTGCCGGCCAACGTCATGTCCACCCTGGGCATGGGCGAAGCCAACCCCGTGGCCAGCAATGCCACCGCCGCCGGCCGTGCCCGCAACCGCCGCGTGGAGATCACCATCAAGGGCAGCGAAGTACATATGTAACACTGGAAAAAGCGGGCGGGCGCACCTCCGCTCGATCACGGAGGGCGCCCTTTCCCGCACCCGTCACGAACCTGACTGCTAAGGGAATAACAACATGGACAAACTGGCTCAACTCAACAACCCGGAACTGATCGAGAAGTTTCTCATCCCCTGGTCGATCAAGATCGTCGCCGCTCTGGCCATCTTCGTCATCGGCCGCTGGATCGCCCGCTGGCTGACCAACCTCACCCGCAAGGTCATGACCAAGTCCAACATGGACGCCATGCTGGTCAACTTCCTCGGCAACATCGTCTACACCGTGCTGCTGCTGGTCGTCGTCATGGCGGCCCTGGACCAGCTCGGCATACAGACCACCTCCCTGCTGGCCGTCTTCGGCGCCGCCGGCCTGGCCATCGGCCTGGCCCTGAAGGATTCCCTGGGCAACTTCTCCTCCGGCGTCATGCTCATCCTGTTCCGCCCCTTCAAGGTCGGCGACTTCATCGAAGCCGGCGGCGTCATGGGCGTGGTGGAGGAAGTACGCATGTTCGCCACCGTCATGCGCACCGGCGACAACCGCGAAATCATCGTACCCAACAGCCAGATCTACGGCGGCACCATCACCAACTACTCGGCGCGCGACACGCGGCGCGTGGACATGGTGTTCGGCATCGGCTACGACGACGACATCGGCAAGGCCAAGAAGGTGCTGGAAGGCCTGCTGGCCGCCGACGAGCGCATTCTGAAGGACCCGGCGCCGGTCATCGCCGTCGGTGAGCTGGGCGACAGCAGCGTCAACATCCTGGTGCGCCCCTGGGTCAAGAGCGGCGACTACTGGGGCGTGTACTGGGACATGATGGAGAAGGTGAAACTGGCCTTCGACGAGAACGGCATCTCCATCCCCTACCCGCACCAGGAAGTGTACATGCACAACGTGGCCTGAGCCCGGCGCCGGGCTTCCCGATGTCGGGTTTCCCCGTCAGGCCTGGCATGCCCGGATGCTGCCTGGTTTTGTGGGTGTTCTAACCACGAAGGCGCACGAAGGATAAAGAATATAACCGCGAAGGACGCGAAGGACGCGAAGGAAGATCTTTTCAGTATTTTTCCCCTTCGCGCCCCTTCGCGTCCTTCGCGGTTAAAACGGGTTTTTCCCGCGGTTTTCCTTCGTGCGCCCCTGTGCGCCTTGGTGGTTGAACCGGCGCTCCTCCGGCTGATCGCCGTGACCGGGACAACACCCGGGGCGCCCCGCCTTCTGGGGCGGATGCGGCGGCTGCGTTATACTGCCGCGCCATGGCCACCGTCGAAACCCTCATTCACGCGCGCTGGGTGATCCCGGTGGAGCCGGAGCGGCGGGTGCTGGAACACCATTCCGTCGCCGTCGAGGACGGACGCATCCATGCCGTGCTGCCGACGGCGGAGGCCCGGCGCAGCCTGCAGGCCGCCACCGAGATCGAACTGGCCGACCACGCCCTGATCCCCGGGCTGGTCAACGCCCACACCCACACCGCCATGTCGCTGCTGCGCGGCCTGGCCGACGACCTGCCGCTGAGGGAATGGCTGCAGCAGCACGTGTGGCCCGCCGAGCAGCGCTGGGTCGGCGAACAGTTCATCCACGACGGTACGCAGCTGGCCGTCGCCGAGATGCTGCGCTCGGGCACCACCTGCTTCAACGATATGTATTTCTTCCCGGAAGTGACGGCGCGTGTGGCGGCAGACGCCGGCATGCGCGCCTGTGTCGGCCTGATCCTGCTCGACTTCCCGACCGTCTATGCGGAAGACGCCGACCAGTACCTGGCCAAGGGCCTGACCCTGCACGACGAGTACCGCCACCATCCCCTGGTGAGCTGCGCCTTCGCGCCGCATGCCCCCTACACCGTGTCGGATGCCCCCCTGCAGCGGGTACGGGTGCTGGCCGACGAACTGGACCTGCCCGTGCACATGCACGTGCACGAGACCGCCGACGAAATCGGCCAGAGCCTGGAACGAAACGGCGACCGCCCCCTGCAGCGCCTGCAGCAACTCGGCCTGCTGTCGCCGAACCTGGTGGCCGTGCACATGACCCAGCTCGAAGAAGAGGAGATCGGCCGGCTGGCCGATGCCGGCAGCCACGTGGTGCATTGCCCGCAGTCCAACCTCAAGCTGGCCAGCGGCTGGTGCCCGGTGGCCAGGCTGCTGGAGGCCGGGGTGAATGTGGCACTCGGCACCGACGGCGCCGCCAGCAACAACGACCTCGACCTGCTGGGCGAGATGCAGAGCGCCGCGCTGATCGGCAAGGCGGTCGCCGCCAACGCCCGCGCCCTGCCCGCCTGGCAGGTGCTGCGCATGGCCACCCTGAACGGCGCCCGCGCCCTGGGACTGGCGGCCGACACGGGCTCGCTGGAAGCGGGCAAGTGGGCCGACCTGTGCGCCATCGATCTCGGCGCGCTGGAGACCCGGCCGCTGTACGACCCCGTCTCCCAGATCGTCTACGCCGCCGGCCGCGAACAGGTCACCGACGTCTGGGTGGCCGGCCAGCACCTGCTCAGGGAGCGCCGTCTCACCACCCTGGACGAAGCCGACATCCTGGTCCGCGCCGGGCACTGGCAAAAAGACATCGCCGCCTCCGACCCTCCTCCGTAACCACGCCTGCCCGCCCCGCCGATTCGTCGGGGGCGTATTGTGTGGTATGTTTCCGCACATGAACGAAACCGCGCCCAACGTCGATCAGGCCGAGGTCGACAAGTTCGACGCCCTGGCCTCGCGCTGGTGGGATCCGCACAGTGAGTTCAAGCCGCTGCACGACATCAACCCCTTGCGCCTGGACTACATCGACGGGCACGCGCCGCTGGCCGGCCGGCGGGTGCTGGACGTGGGTTGCGGCGGCGGCCTGTTGAGCGAAGGCATGGCGGCGCGCGGCGCGCGCGTCACCGGCATCGACATGGGCGAGGCACCACTCGGCGTGGCGCGCCTGCACCTGCACGAGTCCGGCATGGAGGTGGACTACGAACGCATCACCGCGGAAGCACTGGCGGAACGGGAGCCGGCCGGTTTCGACACCGTGACCTGCATGGAAATGCTGGAGCACGTGCCCGATCCGGCGTCCGTCATCGACGCCTGCGCCCGCCTGGTGCGGCCCGGCGGCGACCTGTTCTTCTCCACCATCAACCGCAACCCCAAGTCGTATCTGTTCGCCATCCTCGGCGCCGAATACCTGCTCCGCATGCTGCCGCGCGGCACCCACGACTACGGCAAGTTCATCCGCCCCTCGGAACTGGAACGCTGGGCGCGCCGCGCCGGCCTCGAACTGCGCGACCTGACCGGCATGACCTACAACCCCCTGACCGGCGCCTACCGCCTGGGCGACGACGTCGACGTCAACTACCTCGCCTGGTTCCGCAGGACCGACTGACCCGACGTGGCGCATACCATCGAGACTGTCCTGTTCGATCTGGACGGCACCCTGCTCGACACCGCGCCCGACCTGGCGGACGCCCTCAATGCCGTTCTGCGCGCCAACGGCCGCGCGCCGCTGCCTTTCGAGGCCATCCGGCCGGTGGTATCGCACGGCGGGCGCGCCCTGATCGAGCGCGGCTTCGGCCTCGACCCCGAACACCCGGATTTCGAGCCGCTGCGGCGGCAACTGCTCGATCGCTACCAGGCCCACATCGCCGACCGCACCCGGCCATTCCCCGGCATGGAGGACGTACTGGCCTCGCTGGAGGCGCGCGGCATGGACTGGGGCGTGGTCACCAACAAGCCGGGCTGGCTCACCGAGCCCCTGCTGCGGGCGCTCGGCCTGCTCGACCGCCCGGCCTGCGTGGTGTCCGGCGACACCCTGGCCGAACGCAAACCGCACCCCGCCCCCCTGCTGCACGCCTGCGAACTGACCGGCCGCACGCCGGCCGAATGCCTGTACGTCGGCGACGCCCGCCGCGACATCGAGGCCGGCCGCAACGCCGGCATGCCCACCCTGGTGGCCCTGTTCGGCTATTTCCTGGATGACGACCGCCCGGAAACCTGGGGCGCCGACGGTCTCATCGAACACCCCGCCGACCTCCTCGCCTGGCTGGACAGCCACCACCCCCCATCCGCCCCGTAGGTGGGCGATTTGGGTATGATGGTGGCATGGACGGGTCGGATTGGATCTCGATGGTGGTCGCGGTATTGCTGGCCGGGGCAGGCGGCCTGTTGGTGGGCCTGCTGCGCGGGCAGCGGCTGGCCGGGCGGCTGCGCGAGGAAAACGCGCGCCTGCAGGCGCAGCTCGAAGCCGAACGCAACGCTGCGCGCGACAAGCTGGAATCCATGGAGCAGGCCCGCCGGCAGCTGGAAGACACGTTCAAGTCCCTGGCCGGCGACGTACTCAAGTCCAACAGCAGCGAGTTCCTGAAACTGGCCGAGGCCAATCTCAAGGCGCTACAGGAACAGGCGAAGGGGGAACTGAGCCAGCGCGAGAAAGCTGTCGAGAACCTGGTCAGGCCCATCCGCGAGGCACTGGAGAAGACCGAACAGCAGATCCACCGTATCGAGAAGGAACGCCGCGAGGCCTACGGTTCGCTCACCCAGCACCTCAAGCTGATGGCGGAAGGCCAGCAGGCGCTGCACGACCAGACGCGCAACCTCAGCCAGGCGCTGCGCCGACCCGAGGTGCGCGGCCAGTGGGGCGAGCTGACCCTCAGGCGACTGGCGGAACTGGCCGGCATGGTGCAGCACTGCGACTTCGTCGAGCAGGAGAGCGTGCAGACGGAGGACGGCCTGCAGCGGCCCGACATGATCGTGCGCATGCCGGACGGCCGCGAGATCGTGGTCGACGCCAAGACGCCGCTGGACGCCTACCTGGCGGCGGTCGAGGCCCCCGATGACCGCACCCGCGACGAACAACTGCAGCGCCATGCGCGCAAGGTGCGCGAGCGGGTGCGCGAGCTGGCCTCCAAGGCCTACTGGACACAGCTCCCTTCCTCGCCCGATTTCGTGGTGCTGTTCATTCCCGGCGACCAGTTCCTGAGCGCCGCACTGGACATCGACCACCAGCTCCTGGAGGACGCCCTGGCCGACAAGGTGGTGCTGGCCACCCCCACCAGCCTGGTGGCGCTGCTGCGCGCCGTCGCCTACGGCTGGCGCCAGGAAGCGCTGGCCGAGAACGCCGAGCAGATCCGCAAGCTGGGCGAGGACCTGTACGACCGGCTGGCCACCTTCAGCGAACACCTGGGCAGGCTCGGCCGCAGCCTGGGCAGCAGCGTCGACAGCTACAACAAGGCGGTGCGCTCCTTCGACACCCGGCTGCTGCCGGGCGCGCGCAAGTTCAACGAAATGGGCATTCGCATCAAGAAAGAGGCGGCCAATCCCGAACAGATCGAGCGCCAGCCGCGCGACGTGGAATCGACACCGCCGCCGGACGGGAATGACGCCTGAGACACAGGCCGCCCACGCCTGGTGCCGCGACCTGGCGCGTCGCCACTACGAAAACTTCCCGGTCGCCTCGCGGCTGCTGCCGGCGCGCCTGCGCCGACCGGTGGCCGTCCTCTACGCCTTCGCCCGCAGCGCCGACGACCTGGCCGACGAGGGCGACCTCGACCCCCGCCAGCGCCTCGACGGCCTGGATGCCCTGGCCACGGGCCTGGATGCCATCGAGGCCGGCGCAACGCCGGACGGCCCCCTGTTCACGGCGCTGGCCGACAGCATGCGTCGCCACCGCCTGCCGCTGGAACCCCTGCGCGACCTGCTGTCGGCCTTCCGTCAGGACGTCACCACCAGCCGCTACGCCGACTTCGGCGAACTGATGGACTACTGCCGCCGTTCCGCCAACCCGGTCGGCCGCCTGTTGCTGAAGCTGGACGGCAGCGCCACGCCCCGCAACCTGGCCCTGTCCGACGCCGTCTGCAGTGCCCTGCAACTCGTCAACTTCCTGCAGGACCTGCGCCAGGACGCCGACGAACGCGGCCGCATCTACCTGCCGCAGGACGAGATGCGCCGCTTCGGCGTCGACGACGAACAGATCCTCCACCACCGCAACAGCGCCGGCCTGCGGCGGCTGCTGCGCTTCCAGAGCGAACGCGCCCACCGCCTGCTGCGCTCGGGCAGCCCGCTGGGCCGGCAATTGCGCGGCCGCTTCGGCCTGGAAGTGCGCGCCATCCTGCTCGGCGGCGAGCGCGTCCTGCAGCGCCTGCACCGGCGCGAGGACGCCTTCACCCGCCCCCGCCTGACCCGCCGCGACCAGCTGGCCATTCTGTGGGGCGCGTTCCGCCGTGGGTTTTGAAAACCGACCGCAAAGGCGCGGAGAACGCAGAGATACGCAAAGGGTGAACCGATGTATCCTGAATCGACGTTGACACCATTGTGTTCTTTCTTTGCGTGCCTCTGCGTTCTCCGCGCCTTTGCGGTCGGCTTTTTCACACCCCGAACGTGAGCCGGCTTGCGGGGCCGGACGCCCTGCCGGTATGGTAGCCGGCATGTCGCCCGACCAGTACTGCCAACAGAAGGCCGCCGCCAGTGGTTCCAGCTTCTATTATGCCTTCCTGTTCCTGGAGCCCGGCCAGCGGCGCGCCATCACCGCCCTGTATGCCTTCTGCCGCGAGGTGGACGACGTGGTGGACGAGTGCCGCGATGCCGGCGTGGCGCGCCGCAAGCTGGACTGGTGGCGCGAGGAGCTGGAGCACTGCTTCGCAGGTCGCCCCCGGCACCCGGTGAGCCGAGCCCTGCAGGCACCCCTGGCGACCTACAACCTGCCGCAGGAGTACTTCGCCGAAATCATCGACGGCATGCAGATGGACCTGGAGCGCAGCCGCTACGACTCGTTCAGCGAACTGGCGCTGTACTGCCAGCGGGCGGCGGGCGTGGTCGGCCTGCTGTCGGCCGAGATCTTCGGCTACCGCGAACGCGCCACCCCGGACTACGCCCAGCAACTGGGCACCGCCTTCCAGCTCACCAACATCCTGCGCGACGTGCGCGAGGACGCGCGCCGCGGCCGCATCTACCTGCCCATGGACGAACTGGACCGCTTCGGCGTCGATCCGCGCGACCTGCTGCTGGGCCGGGCCGGCGAGCGCCAGCGCGCCTTGTTCGCCTTCCAGGCGCAGCGCGCCCGCCAATACTACCATCATGCGCTGGAGCGTCTGCCCGCCGCCGACCGCTACGCCCAGCGCGCCGGCCTGATCATGGCCGCCATCTACCAGGCGCTGCTCGACGAAATCGAGGCCGATGGCTTCCGGGTGCTGGAGCAGCGCATCCAGTTGACACCGCTGCGCAAGCTGTGGATCGCCTGGCGCACGGCGAGCCGTGAGAAACGCCGCCAGCGCCGGCTCGGCGGCACCGCCTCCGCGCACTGACCGTGGGCACGACGGCACGGGAACGACTGCCGGTGATCGTCGTCGGGGGCGGCTGGGCCGGCCTGGCGACCGCGGTCGAACTGGCGCGCCACGGCCTGCCGGTGCGGCTGTTCGAGGCCACCCGCCAGCTGGGCGGCCGCGCCCGCCGTGTGCGCTTCGGCGAACGGGCGGTCGACAACGGCCAGCACCTGATGATCGGGGCCTACCGCGACACCCTGACCCTGTTGCAGCGCGTCGGCGTCGACCTCACCCGCGTGCTGCACCGCCAGCGCCTGGCCTTGCGCCTGCGCGACGCCGGTGGCCAGCGCATGGCGTTGCGGACCGCGCCGCTGCCAGCGCCGCTGCACCTGCTGGCGGGATTGCTCACGGCCCGCGGCCTGTCACTGCTGGACCGCCGCAAGGCGCTGCGTTTCGGTCGCCGCCTGGGCAGCCTGCGCCCCACCCCCGACCAGGACATCAGCGTCGACGCCCTGCTGCGCAGCGAGCAGCAGACGGCGGCGCTGATGCAGACGCTGTGGCAGCCGTTGTGCCTGGCCACCCTCAACACGCCGTCGCAACATGCCTCGGCACGCGTGTTTCTCAGGGTGCTGGACGAAGCCTTCCTGCACCAGCGCGCTCATTCCGACCTGCTGGTGCCCGCTCTCGACCTGGGCCGGGTGCTGTCCGACCCCTGCGCCGCCTTCCTGGAATTGCACCGCGTCCGCATCGACCTGGGTGCACGAGTGGATGCATTGGATTTGCGCGGCAACCGGGTTCAGGGCGTGCGCGTCGGTGGCCGGTCACTGGCGGCCCGCCAGGTGGTGATCGCCACCGACGCCAGGAACAGCCGCCGGCTGCTGGACGGCGTGCCCGCGCTGGCCACGCTGGGCCGACGGCTCGGGGACCTGGGCAGCGAACCGATCGCCACCCTCTATCTGCAATACCCGCCCGCGGTGCGCCTGGCCGGTGGCATGACCGGCCTGCTGGACGGCCACGGCCAGTGGCTGTTCGACCGGCGCCTGTGCGGCCAGCCGGGCCTCATGGCCCTGGTCATCAGCGGCGACGGACCGCACATGACGATGCCGCCCGAGGTGTTGGTCGACGCCCTGCGCGCCCAGGTGCGCGCCTGTTTCCCGCGCTGGCCGCAGCCGCTATCCCACCTGCTGGTGCGGGAGAAACACGCCACCTTCAGCTGCCGGCCCGGCATCGACCGGCTGCGGCCGGCGGTGCGCACGCCGCTGCGCGGCGCCTGGCTGGCCGGCGACTATACCGATACCGGCCTGCCCGCCACGCTGGAGGGTGCGGTGCGCAGCGGTCATGCCTGCGCAGCGCAACTGCGGGCCGAGGAACTGGTACACTGCCGCCCATGAATACACCTGACGACTGGCAACCCCGCCCCGACTGCCTGGCCGGCCGCGTGGTGCTGGTGACCGGCGCCGGCGCCGGCATCGGCGCCGCCGCGGCGCGCGCGCTGGCGGCCCACGGCGCCACCCTGGTGCTGCTGGACCTGAACGTGCGCCAGCTTGAATCGGTCTACGACGACATCGAGAAGGCCGGCCACCCGCAACCGGCCATCTATCCCATGAACCTGGAAGGCGCCACCGAGAAGGACTATCTGGACCTGGCCGAGACCCTGGAACGCGAATTCGGGCGCCTCGACGGCCTGCTGCACAATGCCGCCATGCTGGGCGCGCTCATCCCGCTGGCGCACTACGAGACCGAGCTCTGGTACCGGGTGCTGCAGGTCAACCTCAACGCGCCCTTTCTCCTGACGCGCAGCTGCCTGGGCCTCCTGATGAAGAGCGACGACGCCTCGGTGCTGTTCTGCTCCGACGCCGTCGGGCGCCAGGGCCGCGCCTACTGGGGCGCCTACGGCGTCAGCAAGGCCGGTATCGAGAATCTCATGCAGACCCTGGCCGACGAGCTGGAGGCCAACACCTCCGTACGCGTCAACAGCTTCGATCCCGGCCCGGTGGCCACCGCCCTGCGCAGCCTGGCCTACCCGGGCGAGAATCCGGCCAGGCTGCCGCAACCGGAGGACGTGGTGCGGCCGATCCTCTATCTAATGGGCCCGGACGCCAGGGGCGTCACCGGCCGACAGTTTGGATAGCCACGGAAGACACGAAAAACGCGGAAAAAACTCTTTCGCGTGCGCGCTTCGCGCGTTCATCGCGGCATCGTCCTGGCCGGTGGGGTGAACGCCGGCCTTCCGGTGGCCACCGTCTCCACCGCCCGGCGTCTATTTCATGAGATCGACGTGTATGCCCTTCGCTTCCAGGGCGTCGGCGCGCGCCTGGATGAATCGCTGGAAACTGGGCTGGGTGCGGTAGGCGCCGGACAGCACATAGTCCAGAGCGGACTGGGTATGGAAGGCCTTGAGGTAGGCCCCGGTGCGAAACGCCTCCTTTCCGGCCCGGTCGAACATCACCAGGGTGGGGGCGTACTGCACGCCCAGGTCGCGAGCCCAGACGGCAGCCGTGGTATCGCGGCCGTCCGGCGTCTGCACCGGCGTGTCCGACCACAGGTCGAGCAACACCACGTCGAAGCCGGCCAGCAGCCGTCGGCTCTCCTCGCGCCTGAGGATGTCCAGGTGCAGCTCGTCGCAGGGCGGGCAGTCCTTCTGTTCGAACATCACCAGCAGCGGCTTGCCGCTGCCGCGTCCGGCCAGCCGGTAGGGCGGTTTCAGGTAGCTGTCGTCCTGGTGCAGC
>JALSRI010000240.1 GCA_026984835.1 Thiohalobacter sp.
CGCGGGCGGCCGGGTCGTGGAGGCGTGCGACGGCGCCCAGGCCCTGGAACGGCTCGCCGATGGGGGCATCGATATCGGTCTCCTGGATGTGCGCATGCCGGATCTGACCGGCATGGAGGTCATGCGCGCCTATGCGGAGCGGCAGCCCGGCCAGCGGGTACCGCTGATCGTGTTGACCGCCGATACCACCGACGAGTGTCGCGCCGGGTGCCTGGCGGCCGGTGCGGCGCGGGTGCTGCACAAGCCGGTGGACATGGGTTCCCTGTACCGGGCGTTGCGTGACGTGATCGGCGACGCCGACCGGCCGGAGGCCGGGCCGGGTGGCGAGCTGCTGGATTACGGCGTCCTGAACGAGTTGCGCAACGTCGGCCGCCGGGGCGACTACATCCCGTCGCTGGTGCGGTGTTTCAAGGAGGACGGCGCCTCGCTGATCGACGCCGTGCGGGAGGCGGGCGGCCGATACGATCTGGCCGCCAGCCGCCTGCTGCTGCATCGCATGAAGGGCATGAGCGGTTCCATCGGCGCCCATGCCCTGGCTGCGTGCTGCCAGGAGCTGCTGGCCATGCCGGACGAGCACCTGCGGCGCCGGGCGCCGCACATCGCCGGGCTGCTGGGTCGGCTGCACCGGGATACGGCGGCCCTGCTGGAGCGTTTCACGAGGGTTTCTTCGTCTTTGGCCGCTCCTTGAGCAGGTAGTCCCTGATGGCGTCCACATCGGGCGGACGGTCTTCCGCGTCGATGAGTTCGAACAGGGTGGTGATTTCCTGGCTCACTTCCCGCAGGGTCAGGTTCAGGGGGCGGCAATAGCTGCGCAGGCGCTCCAGCGCCTCCATGCGCGGGATGCCGAAGGCGGCCATCACCAGCCCGACGGCCACGCCCACCACGCCGGAGACTTCGGCGGCCCGCGACAGGTTGTCCATGTCCTTCACCCGGGCCAGCGCCGTGTCGATGGCCAGTTCGACCTGGCGTGGCGTGACGGGCTTGACCAGGTAGCCGAGGGCGCCCCGGTGCGCGGCCTGCACCGCGATTTCGTCGTCGGTGTAGGCCGACAGCATGAGGAAGGGAATATTGCGGCGCCGCAGCGTCTCGGCCACTTCCAGGCCGGACTTGCCCGGCATCCGGTAGTCGAGAATGGCGAAATCGAACGAGCCGGATTCGCACAGGGCGATGCCTTCCGCCGCCGATTCGGTGACCGACAGCGAGAACCGCGCCGGGTCCAGGCCACCCCTCAGCAGGACGCCGATCATCGGGTCGTCGTCGATCACAAGAATATCCAGCATGGCGGTCAACTACGGGGCGGCGGGCCAGGCATCACTCGATGAAGTTCACGCCACAGCGCTCCAGGTAGACGGCCACCAGGTCGGGGCGGTCGGCGGCGCACTCTCGCAACAGCATCATGAACTGCTCCCGGTGCAATACCACCCGTTCCGGTGGTTGCGCTTGCCGGCGCTCCCGGTGCTGCTCCACCCGGTCCTGCGAAGCCTGTCGGGCGGCTTCCCCCAGCAGCCTGGTCAGGGATATTTCGAGGCCGGCCGCGATCCGGGCGAGGTTGGCCAGGCTGACATTGTGTTCGCCGCGTTCCAGCGCGCCGACATAGGAGCGGTTCATGCCGCAGATGGCGGCCAGCGCCTGTTGGGAATAGTTCCTGTTCTGTCTGTGTTGGCGGACCAGTTCGCCGATCCGATAGCGCAGGTTGGTAGTGTCCATGAGAATCCCCCCAATAATGGTCGTGTTGTCTGTCGGGGCAGGCGCTGGGCTCGAGTGGGGCTCCGGCCGCGAAGGGGTGGTGGCTGATCGGAATAACGACCGGTTGGTCTGTACAGGAGTGACAACAACGCCCGTGCCGGTGTTCGCGACACTGGCCTGCGTTCGAGCCTGGTATGCGGGCAGATTCAGGACCCGCGACAATGCCTGCCACGGAAGCCGGCGGTGGTCGATAGACTCCGGGAAACGACGGGGTCTGGCTTCCGTACGGATCCAATGACACCACAACCGGTGGGTCTGATCAAGGCTGGCCTGACGTCGGTGCCCGGGACACTCCAATAACGATATAATAAATAATGAAATTAGCCGGCTGGACGGAATATGCTATACATAGGGCAATTTCGCCCGTGACGGTGAAAGAATGGCCGCGGGCTGCCGATAGCAGCCGGGTGCGTCGTAAAGAGAGGGCAGCGGACCAGGCACCCGTGCCAGCGCACTGTTCCGGGAATCAGGGGCACAGACCCATGGCGACAGTACTCATCATAGACGACCAGGCCACCAGCCGGCAGATCCTGTCGCAGGTGGTGCGTTCGATCGACGCCGCCCTCCATGTCGAGGTATTCGAGGAAGCCGCGACTGCGCTGCGCTGGCTGCAGCACTTTTCCGCCGACCTGATCCTGACGGATTACAAGATGCCGGGCATGAACGGCCTGGAGTTCCTGGAGAAGGCGCGGGCGCTGCCGGCGGTGCAGTTCGTGCCCATCATCATGATCACCTCCCACGACCAGAGCGACATCCGCTACCGGGCGCTGGAACTGGGCGCTACCGATTTCCTCAACAAGCCCATCGACCACGCGGAATGCCGGGCCCGCTTCCACAACCTGCTGCAGTTGCAGCAGCAGCGGCTCATCATCGAGGATCGCGCCCACTGGCTGGAGAAGAAGGTCCACGAGGCCACCCAGGCCATCCGGGTGCGCGAGCACGAGACCCTGCTCAGGCTCGCCAAGGCCGGTGAATACCGCGACCAGGAGACCGGCAACCACGTCATCCGGATGGCCAAGTATGCCCGCCTGATCGCCGAGCGGCTGGGCATGGCCCAGGACGAGTGCGAGACCATCGAACTGGCGGCGCCCATGCACGATATCGGCAAGATCGGTATCTCGGACCAGATCCTGCTCAAGCCGGGCAAGCTGGACGCGCACGAGTTCGATACCATGAAGGAACATACGCGCATCGGCTACGAGATCCTCAAGGACAGCCCGTCGCGCTACCTGCAGATGGGCGCGGTCATCGCCCTTGGCCACCACGAGAAGTTCGACGGCAGCGGCTACCCGCAGGGGCTGGCGGGGACCGACATCCCGTTGCCGGCCCGTATCGTGGCGGTTGCCGACGTCTACGATGCGCTGTCGTCGCGGCGTTGCTACAAGGCCGCCTGGGCCATGGACGACGTAGTGAACCTGATCAGGAGCGAGCGTGGCAGGCACTTCGACCCGCAGTGCGTGGATGCCTTCATGGACCAGTTCGCCGAGGTGCGCCGTGTCCAGGCCATGCTGCGTGATGAAGACGACGCGGGGCTGGACGTGCCAGGCTCCAGCGCCGGCTGAGGTCGTTTGCAGGCGCCCAAGATGTCTCCTGGCCCCGCTGCGCGGACGCAGCGCATGCAGTCCGTGGATCTGTTGCGCGGCGTCGCCATCGCGCTCATGGTGGTCTATCACTTCTGCTACGACCTCGTCTACTACGGCTTTGCCGGTTTCGATTTCTACGACAGTCCCTTCTGGACCTCGTTTCGCAGCCTGATACTGGGTCTGTTCCTGGGGCTGGTCGGCGTCAGCCTGTGGCTGGCCCAGGGGCGCGGGCTCAAGTGGCGCAAGGTGGTGCGGCGCACGGCGTTGATCGCGGCCAATGCGGCGCTGATCAGCGCGGTCACCTGGCCGTTGTTCGGCCAGCGTTTCATCTGGTTCGGGGTGCTGCATTTCATCGTCGTGGCGAGCCTGCTGGGCTTGCTGTTCCTGCGCTTCTACCGGCTCAACCTGGCGCTGGGGGCGGGGCTGCTGGTGCTGGGGCAGTACAGCCATCCCGCCTTCGACCCGCGGCCCTGGAACTGGATCGGCCTGATGACGCACAAGCCGGCCACGGAGGACTATGTGCCGCTGGTGCCCTGGTTCGGGGTGGTGTTGCTGGGGCTGTTCGCCGCCCAGTGGCTGACGCGGCGCGGCCGCCTGGCGGCGGACCGGGAACCGGCCTGGGTTCGGCGCGCCCGCCTGCTGCCGCTGGCGGGACGCCACAGTCTGCTGATCTACATGCTGCACCAGCCGCTGTTGATGGGGGTACTGGGCCTGTTCGCCTGAGCCGACCCGACGCCCGGGGCATTGGCCGCTACACTGCCAACCGCCGCGGCCATCACCGCCAACCGCTCCGCCATCACCGCCGATCGACCCCCTGTAGGAGCGGGCTTGCCCGCGATCCCGGCACAGCCGGGTCCAGGGTGATGGGCCATCCCTGAATCGCGGGCAGGCCCGCCCCTACAGGGCAATGCCGGCGTATGGTGCATTGCAAGGAGGGGGCAATGCCGGCGTATGGTGCATTGCAAGGAGGGGACAATGCCGGCGTATGGTGCATTGCAAGGAGGGGGCAATGCCGGCGTATGGTGCATTGCAAGGAGGGGACAATGCCGGCGTGTGGCGCATTGCAAGGAGGGGACAATGCCGGCGTGTGGCGCATTGCAAGGAAGGGCGATGCCGGTGTATGGGGCATTGCAAGGGGGACAATGTCAGTATGGTACATTGCAAGGAGTGACAATGCCGGCGTGTGAAGGGATCGTAGAAGAAGAACAATGCCAGCGTGTGGGGCATTGCAAGGAGGGACGGTGCGTGCGTGCGGGGGCATCGCCCAGAAGGACGATGCCCCCGCGGGGATGCCGGGACGGCGGGGAATCAGGTGTGCTTGACGTATTGCTTGAGCGCCGCCACCACGGCCTGGTCCAGCAAGGGCCCGTTGATGATGCGCGCCCGGCCGGTGCGGAAACGCTGCGCCAGCGCGGCGACCGTCAGGTTGCCGGCCTTCAGGCCCTGCCGGTCGGTGAACAGGTAGGTGCCGGTGATGGGGCTGATCCAGCTCAGCTTGGCGCGCATGGGGGTGTCGTCGTCGCCGGTGAATTCGACCCAGGTGCCGGGCTCGAGGCCGGCCGCGGTGGCCGCGTGCCGGTCGTCGATTTCCGGGCAGTCCTCGTCCCGGGCCGGTGGCGTCTCGTTGATGGCTTCCACCGGCACGTCTTCCTCGCTGGCGGTCTCTTCGATCACCTTGCCGCTGAAGCGCTGCAGTTCCTCGGTCTGTACCTGCATCGGCGCCGGTTCCTGCGCCTCGCCGGTGTCCGCCACGGCGGTGCGACCATGGGCGCGCACCAGGCGGGCAATGAAGTCGTCGCGTTCCGTGGCGGGCAGCGACAGGCGTTCCATGCCCTCGCGCAGGCGCGCCAGCAGGCCCGGCTGCAGGGCGACGAGCTTGCGGCGCTCTTCGGCCGTCCGTTTCGGCTTGACGCTCCAGATGAGGTCGTCCATGGTGGCCACCGCCTGTTTCCAGGCCTCGCTGTCCTTGCCGTGGCGGGCGCAGGTGACGAACAGCAGGTTCTTCCAGTGGCTGCTGACGAAGCGGCGCACGAAGTCGAGGCTGCCGCTGTCGTCGACGCGCGGCGTGATTTCTTCCAGGGTCGTCGACTTGGCGATCTGCAGGCGTTCCTGGCCTTCCATGACGCGTGCCGAGTATTCCGCGCGCCGTTCCGCCTGTTGTTCTTCGCGCACGAGGAAATCGTCGAATTCCGCCAGCAGCCGTTCGAACAGCGACACGTCGTCCTCGAAGTCGTCGAGGATGGTCTGCACCAGCGACGCGATGCGCTGGTACAGGGGGTCGTCGGTGCCCTTGTCCTCGCTCCAGCCGATGGCGGTGGTGGACAGGCGGTTGAGCAGTTGCCGCGCCGGGTGCGACTTGCGGGCGAAGAAGTTGCGGTCCAGCAGTGCCACCTTGAGCATCGGGATCTGCAGCCGGCCGATCAGCGCCCGCAGCGCGTCGGGGATGTTGGGGTCTTCGAGAATATGGTCGAACAGCAGGGCAACGATATCGATGGTCATGTCGCCGACCTGGCCGAAGCCCTGGGCCAGCCCCGACTGCTTGATGCCGTGCAGGATATTGACGGTACCCGAGGTCAGGCCGCCCTGGTCGATGTGCTCGGCGCTGTACTCCATGCCGGGCAGGGGTGCCGGAAGGCTTCCCTGCTGCAGGTAGGTGAGGGCATGGATGGGTTGCTGCCAGCCGGCGGCGCCATTGTCCGCGTAACCGCCCGGCGCGCCGCCGCCGCTCATCGCGCCACCCGGCATGGCGGCACCGCCCGGCATGCCGGTACCGCCCGCGGCACCACCGGCAAAGCCGGGTTCGGCGCCGGCGCCGTCTGCCTGTGTGGCGCCGCCGGCATAGCCACCGCCGGCCGGGCCGTTGGGGTTGCGGCGCACGGTGGCGCGCACCTCGGGCATCACACCGCGGCTCACCAGGTGCTGGTTGATCTCCCTGTACAGGGCGTCGATCTGGTTGACGACATGCTGGTCGAACAGCTTCAGCACCACCAGGCGGATCTCGATGCCGGTCTCGATGTGCTTGGTGGCGGCCTTGAAGGCATTGCAGATGCATTCCGGCCCCAGGGGGTTGAACCAGCGTTCCAGCTCCGGATCGCGGATCAGCAGGCCGATGCGCCGGTCGAGGGCATACATGGACTGGGTGCAGGTGCCGCGCAGCTTGTTGACCATGTTGGTGACGGCCAAGTCTTCCTCCAGGTCGTCGCTCTCGACCAGGCTGAGGTCGCTGTCGCCGTCGGACCCCCAGTCCAGGCCCAGGGCCTCCGGGGAGCCGGCCTGTCGCGGCGTGCCCTCGTCGAAGCGCTTCCTGAACTCCTCGATGAAGCTTTCCTCGATGTCCTTGCGGATGATGCGCATCTCCCGCATGGCATCGAAGTAGCGCGTCTGGATGCTGTTGCTCTCGGCCTTTTCGGCGCGCGCGAACAGGGCGTCGTCGACCTTCTCCATCATGCGGGCGATGTGCTGTTCCAGTCGCCGGGCGGCGATGTCGCGGCATTCCCTGAGGACCCGGGCACCGGCGCCGTAGCCGGCGCCCTTGCGAAGCTGGTCGAAATCGCCCAGGTTTACGACGTTCTTCGGTGCTGAATGGGACATGGCTGTACTTCCGCTGGCTGTGGCACTGTCTGATGACTGTTTCGGCTCGTGGACAGTGATACCACAGCCGGATCTGCCAGGATGTGACGGATGCCGCAAAGGTGACGGGACGCGGGCTGCAGAATGGCCGCCACCGGCCGTTAAAGTCGGTAACGAAAAGCGTGGATTGCGCCCATGAGTCATGCAGATACCCCCGCCGAACCGCTCGCCCGCGAGGAATCCATCGCGCGGCTGGTCGACGATGTCGATGGACTGGTATCGCCGCCGGACGTGTGCCTGCGGCTGTTCGAGCTGATCCATTCGCCCCGCAGCGGCGCGAAGGAGATCGCCGAGGTGGTGGCCGTGGACCCGGGCCTGACGGCGCGCCTGCTGCGCATGGCCAACAGCGCCTTCTACGGCTTCAGCCGCAAGATCGACACGGTCTCGCGGGCCGTGACGGTCATCGGCAACGGCGAGCTGTACAGCCTGGTGCTGTCCATCTCGGCGGTGAAGTCCTTCACCAGCATTCCCAACGACCTGGTCAGCATGGAGACCTTCTGGCGCCACAGCGTCTATACCGGCCTGCTGGCGCGGGCGCTGGCGCAGCGGGTCCGTGTGCTGCATCCCGAGCGCCTGTTCGTGGCCGGCCTGCTGCACGACATCGGCAGCCTGGTGCTGTACCACGAGCGCCCCGACATCATGCGTGACCTGCTGCTGGTGGCCGACGGCGACGAGGAGGTGCTGTACCGGGCCGAGCAGGAGGAGCTGGGCTTCACCCATGCCACGCTGGCCGGCTACCTGATGGAGAAATGGCTGCTGCCAACGGAGCTGCAGCAGGCGGTGCTGTGGCACCACGAACCCCGGGAGGCGCGGACCGCGCGCATGGAGGCGCACCTGTTGTACGTGGCCGGCCTGCTGGTGAACGAATCCGACCAGGGCAACTTCGCCGGTTCGCCGCGGGCCGATATCCGGGTGCCGCAGGAGGTGCTGGAGGAACTGGGTGTCGACGAGGACGAGTTGTTCTTCGCCTTCGAGGAGGCGGCCGAGCAGTTCCCGTCGACCCTGCGCGCGCTCCTCTGAAGCGATTCTTCCGGCCCTGTATCTTCCTGATTTCTCCAGCTTTCGGTCTGGCTGCCGTTAATTAACGGCAGCCAGACCGGATACCCGTCCGGGCGTTGTTGAGCCAGGGAAAATTCGTACGAACAAAGGGATATGGAAGAAGCCATCGCCGTCGACGAGGTGCGGCCCGCCGATCTGCCCGCGCCCCCCAAGGATGCCATCCGGCTCATCCAGGCCTGCTCGCGTCCGGATCTCGACGCCCGTGACCTGGGGCGTATCGTCGCCAACGACCCGGTGCTGACCGCCGAGCTGCTGCGGGTCGCCAATTCCGCCTATTTCGGGCTGGTCAGCCAGGTGAGATCGGTGGCCCGCGCCGTCACCGTGCTGGGCAGCCGCGCCCTGCGCAACCTGGTGTTGTGCATCGCCATGCGCGACGCCCTGCGCCGCGACAGCATTCCCGGTTTCGACCTCGATCTGTACTGGGAGGACGCCCTGCGCCGGGCGGTCAGCGCCAAGGCGCTGGCGGGCATCGTCGGGCTGGATCCGGACGAGTGCTTTACCGCCGGCCTGCTGCAGGACTTCGGCCTGCTGGTGCTGCTCTACATCCATCCCGACCAGGTGCCCCAGTGGCAGCGGCTGGCCGGCCTCGATCCAGAACAGCGGCTGGAGCTGGAAGCCGACCTGTTCCACGCCACCCATGACGAGGTCGGCTACCTGCTGGCCAGCCACTGGGACCTGCCGGCGGATCTGGCCGTCGCCATGGGTTTCCATCATGCCGAGATTCCGGACGACATCAGTCCGGACGACGCGCTGCTGTGCAAGGTCACCACCTGCGCCGACTGGATGGCCGCGGCCTACGGCAGCGAGGACAAGCGCCAGGTCATCCAGCGCTGCCGCAGCCTGCTGGAAGCACACTTCGACATCGCCGCCGACACGGCCGACCGGCTGCTGCAGCAGGTGTCCCTGGACGTGCAGGAGGCGGCCTCGGTGCTCGGCATCCGGGTGGGCGAACAACTCGGCTTCGAGGAACTGATGCGGGAGGCCAACCTGCGCCTGGCGCAGGACAACCTCAGCTACCAGGAACTCACCTGGCGGCTGGAAAAGGCGCTCGCGGAGCGCGACCGCTTCGCGGCGCGCCTGCGCCGCGAGCTGGAACTGGCGCGCGAGGTGCAGCGCAGCCTGCTGCCAGGCGAAGCGGAACAACTGCCGGGTGTGGTCGGTCTCAATGTATCGGCGCGCGAGGTATCTGGCGATTTCTACGACTTCTTCCCGCTGCCCGACGGCCGCATCGCCTTCTGCCTGGCCGATGTCTCCGGCAAGGGCATGAACGCGGCCCTGCTGATGGCCAAGACGGCCAGCCTGTTCCGCTGTCTCGGCCGCGGCGTGCACGACCCGGCCAAGCTGTTGTCGATGCTCAACCGGGAGATCGCCGAGACCTCGATCCGCGGCATGTTCGTCACCATGGTGGCGGGCGTGTCGGACCCGCACACCGGCGAGGTGGTGCTGGCCAACGCCGGCCACCTGCCGGCCCTGCACATGGGCTGCGCAGCCGTGGTGGCCGAGTACGGCGCGCAGTCGCCGCCGCTGGGCATCAGCCCGGAGGCCGGCTTCAGCAACGAGGCTTTCAATCTGGATGGCGGTTGTCTATACCTGTACACAGACGGTCTGCTGGAAGCGCCGGTCGAGGGTGGGGGCCGGCTGGAGCAGGCCGGGCTGCTGCGCCTGCTGCACGAGTATGCGCACCTGCCGCCCGCCGAACGGGTGCGCAGCGTCGCCGACGCGGCGCGGGCCGCCGATGGTACGGTGGAGGACGATTTGACACTGGTGGTTGTGGAAGGAAACGAACGACATGGAATGTGCTGAAGAGCTGGCGACGCTGAGCATCTGCTCCTGCGCCAGCCGACTCAAGCTGCTGCGCAGCCTGGTGCGCGACGCCGCGAGCCTGGCGGGCCTGGGCGACGACGACGTCGACGCCGTGGTGCTGTCGGTCAACGAAGCCTGTACCAACATCATGCAGCACGCCTACCGGATGGACCCGGGCGGGCGCATCGAAGTGACCCTCCTGGACGACGGCGATGCCCTGGTGGTGCGCCTGCGCGACTACGCCGAGCCGGTCGATCCCGCGGCGGTGTACGTACGCGACCTGGAGGAACTGCGGCCCGGCGGCCTGGGCCTGCACCTGATCAGCAGCCTGATGGACGAATACGGATTTCTCGATCCGCCCGCCGGTGGCGGCAATCTGTTCCAGATGAAAAAGTACACGGCCCGCGACAGGGGAAGATCATGACGTTTGCAGTGCAAGACAGCAATGGGTTCGCCGTGGTGCAGCTTTGCGGCGAGATCGATCTCAGGAACTCGCCGGAAGCGCGCAAGCTGATTCTCACCAGCCTGAAGAAGCAGAAGCACGTGATGGTGGATCTGTCGGCCGTCGAGTACATCGACAGCTCCGGCGTCGCCAGCCTGGTGGAAGGATTCCAGTATGCACGCGCCAACGACCTGGAATTCGGCCTGCTGGGGGTCAGCGAGGCGGCCATGAACGTGCTGCGGCTGGCGCGCCTGGACCAGGTGTTCCCCATCTATGATTCGCTGGACGACAGGTTGTCCCATGGCGGCTGAACCGGCAGCGTCGCTACCGTACCGCCTCACCGGCCACGTCGGCCGGCGCTTCGTGCAGGCCGTCGAGGAGTTCGGCTACGGCGCCGCCCTGCTGGTGGAGAGCCTGTACTGGATCGTCGCCGGCCACTGGCTGAACCAGCCGGTGCGCCTGCGGGTGGTGGCGGCGGAGATGATCGACATCGGTGTCAGCGCGGTGCCGGTGGTGGCCATCCTGGCGTTCGCCAACGGTGGCATGATGGCGCTGCAGGGCATCTATACCCTGCAGGACTTCGGCGCCCAGTCGCAGGTGATTCCGGGCATCGCCATGTCGGTGACCCGCGAGTTCGGCGTGCTGATCGCCGGCATCGTGGTGGCCGGGCGATCGGGCTCGGCCATCGCCGCGCGCATCGGCACCATGAACATGTCGCAGGAGATCGACGCCCTGCGGGTGATGGGCATCGAGCCGGTGCGCTACCTGGTGGCGCCGATGCTGCTGGCCATGCTGGTGATGATGCCGGTGCTGGCCATCCTGGCCGACGCCATGGCCGTAACCGGCGGTGGCGTGATCACCAGCCTCAAGCTGCACATGGCGTTGCCGGTCTACTTCGACCGGGCGCTGGCGGAACTGGTGCCGTCGGATATCGGCCAGGGCCTGGCCAAGAGTTTCGTGTTCGGCGTGCTGGTCGTGGTGGTGGCCGCCGGCAACGGCTTCATCGCCCGTGGCGGGGCCGAAGGCCTGGGACGCGCGACCACCCGCTCGGTGGTGCTGTGCATCGCCGCCATCGTGGTCGCCGACATGATCTTCACCCTGTTCCTGAGCCGATGACGATGCCGCAGCGGACCAGCGACAGCAGCCGGCCGGTCATCGAGGTGGAGGGCCTGCGGGCCTCCTGGGGCGGCCAGCCGGTGCTGCACGACGTCGACCTGTCGGTGGAGGCCGGCGAGATACGGGTGGTCATGGGCGGCAGCGGCTCGGGCAAGTCCACCCTGCTGCGCTACCTGCTGGGTCTGCACCGGCCCGACGCCGGCACGGTGCGCCTGTTCGGCGAGGACATCAGCCGGCTGGGCAGGCGCGACATGCTGGCGCTGCGGCGGCGCATCGGCGTGTCCTTCCAGGGCGGGGCGCTGTTCAATTCCATGACCGTGGGCGACAACGTGTGCCTGCCGCTGCGCGAGCACACGCGCCTGGACGAGCACACCATCCGCATCATGAGCCGCATGAAGCTGGAAGTGGTCAGCCTGGCCGGCTTCGAGCACCTCATGCCGTCGCAGCTCTCCGGCGGCATGGTGAAGCGCGCGGCGCTGGCGCGCGCCATCGTCATGGACCCGGATATCCTGTTCTTCGACGAGCCCTCGGCCGGTCTCGATCCGGTGGTGGCGGCCGACCTCGACGCCCTGATCCTGCGCCTGCGCGAGGCCATGCAGGTGACCATCGTGGTGGTCACCCATGAACTGGACAGCGCCTTCGCCATTGCCGACCGCATCACGGTGCTCGACCAGGGGCGCATCCTCATGACCGGCGGCGTCGACGAGGTGCGCAACGCGGACAACGAGCGCATCCGCAACCTGCTCACCCGCACCGCGACGGACACCGAGGTCGACGTCGACGACTACCTGGAACGTCTGACCCAAGGAGTCGGGCCGCAATGAAACGCGACACCATCAACTACTTCGCCGTCGGCCTGGTGGTCATCGTTGCCACCGGTGTGCTGCTGGTGGCGCTGTACCGCATGACCGGCGCCGGCGGTGACTTCGACACCTACTACACCTACTACCGCAACGTCGGCGGCGTGGGCGAGGGTACACCGGTCACCTACGAGGGCTACGCCCTGGGCCGGGTGGCGGCCATCGAGCCGGAACGCCGCGAGGACGGCACCTGGTACCGGGTCGGGCTGCAGGTCCGGCCCGGTTGGCGCATACCCGCCGACAGCGTGGCGCGCATCCACTCCGAGGGCCTGCTGGCCGATACCGTGGTCGATATCAGCGAAGGCGGCTCGTCCGATTACCTGGCGCCCGGCGCCACCCTGCGCGGTCAGCCGGGCACCGACCTGTTCGCGGCGCTGGGCCGGGTGGCGGGTGAGTTCGGTGAGCTGAGCGAGGGCTCCATCCGGCCACTGTTCGACGCCCTGCGGGGTACGGTCGATCGGGTCGGCGGCGAGGTCGAGCGGCGGCTGCCGGTCATCCTGGAGCGGCTCCAGTCCATGTCGGCCAGTCTGGACGCCAGCGCCGGGCGCCTGGCCTCCATTATCGACACGCGCGCGGTCGAGCAGTCGCACCGCATACTGGACAACACCGACCAGGCGGCGGCCGATTTCCGGCGCCTGACGCAGAGCCTGGCGAGCATCAACAGCGACATCACCCACCTGGTGATGGAGCTGGACGGCTTGGTATCCGGGGCGCGGCCCGACATCCAGCGCGCGCTGATGGAATTGCGCCATACGCTGGAGACCCTGTCCCGCTACAGCGGCGACATCCTGATGAACGTGGAAGGCGCCAGCCGCAACCTGAACGAGTTCTCGCGCAGCATCCGCGACAATCCCGGCCGCCTGCTGGGCACCGCTGCACCGAAAGACCGCGGGGTCGCACCATGAGGCCGTGGTTGCCGCTGGTCCTGGCCGTGCTGCTGTCGTCCTGCGCCGGCGGCGGGCCGGTGCCCGAGGATCGTTTCTACCGCGTCGAGGTCGCCAGGCCGGTCACGGCCGGTGCGCCGCTGCTGCGCGGCGGATTGCTGGTGGAGCGCCTGCGCGCCGACGCCCTGCGCGCGGGCCGCGCCATGCTGTACCGGCAGGCCGATCGTCCGCTGGAGCTCGGCCGTTACCACTACCTTTTCTGGGCCCAGCCCCCGAACCAGATGGTGCAGCAGCAACTGGCCGCCTGGTTGCGCGGCGCCGGGCTGGCCGATCACGTCTATACGGGCGAAGAGGCCTTGCCGCACCGCTACCGCTTGTCGGGCCGCCTGCTGGCCTTCGAGCGCGAGATCGGCACCAGTGGCGTGACCATGCACGTCGCCCTGCAACTCACCCTGACGCGGCAGGGTGACCGCGAACCGCTGCTGGAGAAGGACTACCGCGTCGACCGGCCGGTGGCGGGGAGGGACGCGCATGCCACGGCACTGGCCGCGCAGCAGGCGCTGGAGCGCCTCTTCCACAGCCTGGCAGGGGATATCGCCCGGCTGGATTTGGTCGCCGGCCGCCGGGAGACTACACTCTAGTATATGGTAGCGCGCGCGGAGACAAGCACCCCCCAGCAGCAAGGAGAGACCCTCGATCTCGATGCCTGGTTCGACGCCGTGGCCGGCGCCAGGAGCGCGTCCGAACAGCAGCTCATCCGCGCCGCCATGGACAAGGCGCGCCAGGCCCACCGCGAACAGACCCGCGCCTCCGGCGAACCCTACCTGATGCACAGCCTGGCCGTGGCCGAGATCGTGCACCACCTCAACCTGGACGCCGAGGCGATCGCGGCGGCCATCCTGCACGACGTGGTGGAAGACACCGAGGTGACGCTCGACGAACTGGAGCAGTCGTTCGGCGCCGGTGTCGCGCGCCTGGTCGACGGCGTCACCAAGATGGGCCACATCGGCGAGCTGCGCGGCGCACCCGGCGCGGGCCGGCGCGGCGGCCAGTCCGAGAGCATCCGCAAGCTGCTGCTGGCCATGGCCGAGGACGTGCGGGTGGTGCTGATCAAGCTGGCCGATCGCCTGCACAACATGCGCACCCTGCGTCACCTCGACGAGCAGCGCCAGCGCCGCATCGCCCGCGAGACGCTGGAGATCTATGCGCCGCTGGCCAACCGGCTCGGCATCTGGCAGGTGAAGTGGGAGCTCGAAGACCTGTCGCTGCGCTACCTCGATCCGTCCGCCTATCACCACATCGCGTCCCTGCTCGATGGCCGCCGCGTCGACCGCGAGCGGCACATCGAAGAGGTGAAGCAGAAGCTCCAGGCGGCGCTCGCCGAAGTGGGCATCCGCGCCGAGATCACCGGCCGGCCGAAACACATCTACAGCATCTGGCGCAAGATGCGGCGCAAGAACGTCGACTTCCACAACATTTTCGACGTTCAGGCGGTGCGCGTGCTGGTCGACCGGACCAGCGAATGTTATGCCGCGCTCGGTATCGTGCACGGCCTGTGGCAGCACATCCCGCACGAGTTCGACGACTATATCGCCAGCCCCAAGGCCAACAACTACCGCTCCCTGCACACGGCCGTCATCGGCCCGGGCGGCAAGCCGGTGGAAGTGCAGATCCGCACCCACGAAATGCACGAGCACGCGGAACTCGGCATCGCCGCCCACTGGCGCTACAAGGAGGGCGGCGGCGTCGACGCGGGCTTCGAGAAGAAGATCGCCTGGCTGCGCCAGCTGCTGGAGTGGAAGGACGAAGAACCCTCGGCCGAGGCCTTCGTCGACCGTTTCAAGTCGGAGTCGGTGGAGGAGCGTGTCTACGTGCTCACACCGCAGGGCCAGGTGATCGACCTGCCGGCCGGGGCCACGGCGCTGGACTTCGCCTACCACATCCACACCGACGTCGGACACCGCTGCCGCGGCGTCAAGGTGGACGGCCGCATGGTGCCGCTCACCTATGAACTCAGTAGCGGCGAGCAGGTGGAAGTGCTGACCGCGCGCCAGCCCTCGCCCAGCCGCGACTGGCTCAACCCGCACCTGGGTTATCTCAAGACCTCGCGGGCCCGGGCCAAGGTGCGCCACTGGTTCAAGCAGCAGGACCGGGAGATCAGCGTCGGCGCCGGCCGCGCCATCCTGGAGCGCGAGCTGCACCGCCTCGGCGTCAAGCCCGCCAACCTGGACAAGGTGGCCGAGCGGCTCAACTTCAAGGATCTGGACGGCCTGCTGGCGGCGCTCGGGCGTGGCGATATCCAGGCCGGCCAGGTGGTCGGCGTGGTGCTCAGCCTGTCGGACGAGGCGCCGAAGACGGCGCAGGACCTGCCCATCGTGCATCGCCGCGCCCCGCGCGCGCCGGAGGCCGACAACTTCCGCATCCTGGGCGTCGGTAACCTGCTGACGCAGACGGCACGCTGCTGTCACCCGGTGCCCAACGACCCCATCGTCGGCTACATCACCCGCGGCCGCGGCGTCACCATCCACCGCTCCGACTGCCCCAACGTGCTGCGCCTGAAGGAAGAGGACCGCGACCGGCTCATCGACGTGGAATGGGGCGCCAGCCCGGCCAACCTGTATCCGGTGGACATCCAGATCCGCGCCTGGGACCGGCAGGGGTTGCTGCGCGACATCTCGGCGGTGCTGGCCAACGACAAGATCAACGTCATCGAGGTGCGCACCCGCACCGACCGCAAGGACATGATGGCGCACATGGAGCTGAGCCTGGAGGTGGCGGACATCGGCCAGCTCAGCCGCGTGCTCGGCCGCATCGGCCAGCTGCCCAATATCCTGGAAGTGAAACGCAAGGTGTGACCGCGGCCGCCGGGGGGGATATGGCGTCCCGGAGAGGATTCGAACCTCCGACCTAGCGCTTAGGAGGCGCTTGCTCTATCCAGCTGAGCTACCGGGACTTTCTCGCCGGGTGGGCGGCTGCACATGGTAGCAGACCCGCCAGGGGTCAGCCAGGCGGCGAAACGGCTTGCCTGCCCGGGCTGTTCCTATATAGTTGAATCAAGCCCCGCCGAAGACGGTACCGCCATGAGTCTGCCGCAGGTCAGCCTGTTCCCCTTCCTCGACGCCTCGGAGCCGCTTCGCAAGCGGGCCCCCGCCGTGGACGAAAACGGCAAGCCGCTCAGCGACTTCATGGTGATCTTTCCGGGCCTGAAGAAGAAGCCCCGGGCCCTGGTCAACCGCAGCCTGCAGGAGATGCACCGGGTGCTGGGCTGCTTCGCGGAGGTGGTGGTGTTCGCCGAGTTCAACCTGCAGATGAACCTGCTGTGGGTCACCATCCGGCCGGTACAGGGGGTCCGCTTCGAGATCGCCGAAGCCCTGCGCGACGCCATACCGGATGCGCGACTCGTATCACATCTTTGACATAGAAGCAGTTTTTTTCCTTTCCCGTATTCAAGAAAACGGCCGCCGTCCCGATAATCCGGCTGAGGCGCTGCGTCAGCAGGGGGGAGACGCGGAGTCGTTTCAACCGCCCGTAATGGCATGGAGAGGAAAAAAACAGGTCATGGAGAGCAACCCCTATCCCGAGGACTTCGATCAGGCGTCGGAATGTCTGCGCCTGGCCCTGGCGCTGCTGGCCAGGCACCGTATCGCCCCTTCGCCCATGAACTATCGCCTGGCCTACGAGTATGCCTCGGGCCAGAATCGTCAACTGATGGCCGAACTCGACAGCCTGGTGGCCGAAGAAGAGGGAACCGCTCCCGGCACCCTGCTGGGGCTGTATGAGCGCACCTTCCAGA
This sequence comes from Thiohalobacter sp., assembly GCA_026984835.1. Lineage (GTDB taxonomy): Bacteria > Pseudomonadota > Gammaproteobacteria > DSM-19610 > DSM-19610 > JALSRI01. The sequence continues at coordinate 16,917 of JALSRI010000240.1, forward strand.
CCAGCGGGGCGACGCTGGAGGCCATGCGCGACGAACTGCGGCGTCTCATCGACCAGACCCACAGCCGCGTCGAACGTTCGGGCAGCGGCCTGTCGGAGTACATCGAGGCGCTCGGGCGCTTCTCCGAGCTGCTCGACAAATCGGCCTGCCCGGACGCCATGGCCGACGAGGTCAGCCGCGTGCTGGCGGGCACCCGCGATACGGAAAAGACCCAGCGCCGGTTCGGCTCCGAGCTGGCGGAACTGGCCGCCGAGGTGGAGGCCCTGCGCAAGGAGCTGGACCAGGTGCGCCAGGAATCCAAGACCGACGTGCTCACCGGCATTTCCAACCGCCGGGCGTTCGAGGCGGCGCTGGAACATACCCTGGAAAACGCGCGCGAACAGCAGCAGGTGTTCTGCCTGCTGATCTGTGACATCGACCATTTCAAGCGCTTCAACGACACCTACGGCCACCTGGTGGGCGACAAGGTGTTGCGCTTCGTGGCGACCACCCTCAAGCGCGCCGTCAAGGGCCGGGACCTGGTGGCCCGCTATGGGGGCGAGGAGTTCGCCATCATCCTGCCCGAGACCCGCCTGGCCGGTGCCAGGAGCGTGGCGGAACAGATCCGCTCGGCGGTGTCGGCGGGCAACCTGAAGGACAAGAACGGTGATGCCTGCTACGGTCGCATCACGGTATCGATCGGGGTGGCCCAGTCGGCCAGCGACGACGATGCGGCGTCCCTCATCCAGCGCGCCGACGAGGCGCTCTACCAGGCCAAGGAAAAAGGCAGGAACCGGGTCGAGAAAGTGGCCTGAGCCGCCACACCCGTCGTGCAGGCAGGCCGCCGCCTGTCTGCAACACATTGATGTGCCGAGTAAATTTGGTGGAGCCGAGGAGGATCGAACTCCCGACCTTCGCATTGCGAACGCGACGCTCTCCCAGCTGAGCTACGGCCCCGTTTGGAGCGGCGCATTCTACCTCGCCGGCCGCGCCGGTGCCAGTGTCGTCAGGGTCCGAAACGCCGCCGCTTGCGCTGCAGTTCGGCCAGGAACTGCGTCAGCAGGCGCTCCTGGCGCAGGTCGAGGTCGAGGAAGCGGGCGCCCAGTCGCAGGCAGTGCTGCTTGTCGTCCAGGGCCGCGAAGCGCACCTCCAGGCGGGTCTTGAGGGACTGGCTGCGCGGCAGCGGGATGTTGCAGTCGTTCATGATGAGGCCGGTGTCCGGCACCCGGTCGGTGGGAAAGACGGCGCCCAGGCCGCCGGCGGACAGGTCGACGGCCTCGCCGGTCTGCGACTCGCCGCCGAGGTCCGGCACGCATACGCGGATGGACAGGCCGGGATCGACGCGCACGCGGAAGAACTGGCGACGCTGCAGGCGGTGGATGACGGCCGGTATGTGGATGGCGTAGAAGGCAATGCCGCCACTGCTCCCGACCCTGGCCAGGCGGCACTGGAAATGCAGCTCCAGGCCCTGCAGGTGGCAATCCACGCGCAGGGCGCCCTGGCGGACGAAGGCCTGGTGGGCCCCGTGGTCGCTGAGTTCGTCCAGGAAGAAGACGCCGTCATCTTCGCGCACGCCGAGAATGGCGGTGTTGCTGAAGGTCGACAGGCCCTTGACCTGCACCCCCAGCAGTTCGTGCTGGCTCTTGAGCTGGCGCAGCAGGGCGACGATCTTGCCGCGGCTGGTGATCCTTTCGGTGTCGTCACCGCGTTGTGGATGTTCCTCTTTTCTCGAAAAAAACTGCATGTGGCCGATGTGTCCTCACGCCGGGCAGCGACTGGCTGGGGTGGATACCGTACGCCCTGCCGGGTGTTTTGTGGCAGGAACGGGCTTTCTCCCCGACTCATCGACGGCCGCCGCCAGAGCTTTAACGGCCTGTTGGAGACGCCAGTCATACTGTCCCGAAGTCGGCAGCAGAGCGGCATGGTATTTGCTACGTGATCCTGTAGTGCGGGAATGGCGAAAAGGCGCTTGTCCCGACCACACCGTTCCTCTGCGATCAGGATGTACACTTGATGAATATATTCGTCTTTCCCGCCGGCATGCCGGAAGCGCTGGACTTTGCCGTCGCCGCAAGGCTCGAAGGCCATCGAATCGTCGGAGGCTCTTCGTTGTATCACGATCCCGCCAGTGCCGAATATGACCGCTGGATCCGGCTGCCCTTGCTGGGTCATGAGGATTTCGATCGAAAATTCATGCATTGCATCCGCGAGGAATCGATCAGCAGGGTCTGCGTGTCACACCATGTTGCCTGGACGCGCATAAAGGAACTGCTGGCCAGGCACGAACCCGGGGTGGCGGTGGTCAACCCGTCTCCGTCGGCCCTCATGCGGGCGCGCCATGGGTTGGCCCGGCGGCAGACCGGGCGACTGGGCGCCGGTCTGGAGATTCCTGCACCGGACGGAAACGACGCATTGAGCAGACTGGAACTCTTGTCCCTGGTCACCCATGCCCAGCGCATCTTCGGCCACAGTGACGATCAGAAGATCGCAGCACTCGCCACCGTAGCGGCCCGTCTTCCAAAGGGCGACATTGTCGAGATCGGATCAAAGGCGGGACGCTCGGCCTTCGTTCTGGGTTGGCTGGCGCGCCGTTACGACATCGGTACGCTGCTGTGTATCGATCCATGGAGCCGGGACGCGGCATCCCGACAGGTCGAAAGCTCCGCCATCGTGAGGCAACACGCCGGAGACAATGACTACGATCTCATTTTCGAATGCTACATCAGCAATATGCTTGCCTATCTGTACGGCACAGTGAACTATATCCGGAAGACCTCCGACGAGGCGGTATCCATCTATCGCGCCGACCGCTGCATAGAGACCGTAGAGCTGGGTCGTGTCGAATATACAGGCCGCATCGCCTGTCTGCATGTCGACGGGAATCACGATTACGAGTATGCGCGTCGCGATATCCGGCAATGGAGTGAATGGCTTCTGCCGGGTGGTTGGCTGATCGTGGACGACTATCACTGGGCGTTCGGCGATGGTCCGCAACGGGCGGCCGACGAATGGTTGTCAGAGCACGAGCGGCAGTGTGATTGCGCTTTCGTCGTTGGTGGGGCGTTGTTTGTCCGCAAGCGCGTGGAGCAGGCCCATGAAGTAAACCGGTGAACGGCGCGATCCGGCGTTGAAACCGGGTCTTGCCCTGATGGAGTGGGTAACCGCGGCGGTGTCGGGGTTTTACCGCGTCCTTCACGGTTGATGAACGGCGCCTCCTTTGCGCGCCTTCGTGGTTGAATAGCGCCCTGCCCCGGAACCCGCCCAGCCAGGGAGATCCACCCACCCGACAAGGGAAGGGCCCATGCTCATTCACCCAGGGTCAACCGCGCCTTTTCGGCGGTTTTCGCCTTGTCTGGCACTCGCAAGAGACTTTTCGACAGTCTGTCAGGCCTTGCCCAGGTCGCGCTGACCCAGGCGGGGGGCGGCATCGCCGTCCTGGCCGTACAGGGCAGGGCAGCCGCCCTGGCCGCGCAGGACGCTGAGCGCCTGCTCGACGTGCTGGCGGCCCAGTTCCAGGATGCCGCCGTTGGTCAGGTTGCCGTTGCGGCAGGCGCGGATGTTGGCGAGCAGTTGCTGCCACAACGCCTGCAGTCGCCCGGCGCGCGGCAGGGACCGCAGGCAGCGCCGGATGCCGGCTGCATCGTTGTCGAAGCCCAGTTCCTGCACCAGTTGCACGCGCTGCCGTTCCAGCGCCTCGAGCGTTCCGGTGTGGTGGAGCTTGTCGGCCGTGATGTCGGCCAGGGTGTCGAGGTCGCGGTCGACCAGGGCGCTGCGCTCGGCTTCCAGGCTGTGCAGGAGGGCCTGCGAGCAGGTGACCAGCTGCTGCAGGAGTTCTTCCATGGGGTGCGGCTGCGTCCTTTCAGCGGACATGCGTCTACCTCGCGTCGGTGAGGGCCTGCTCGATGCCGATCAGTTTTTCGGCGACGCGTTCGGCGTCGACCTGGAAGCTGCCGTCGTCGATGGCCTGGCGGACCGCCTGCACGCGCTGGTTGTCCACCACGGGTTCGTCGGCAACGCGGTTTTCCAGCTCCTGCAACTGGCGGGCGGTATCGGTCAGGCTGACCCGGTCGCTGCCCGGGCCGGTTGCCGCGGCCGCCGGGGCGCCGCCGGCAGAGTCCCTGTTCTGGTTCTCAACCGGCGCACCCTGTCCGCCGCTGCTGGCCGGGGGTGTTATGCGGTTGTTTTCTATTTCCATTTCAGGATCCTCGTGTCAGTTTCAGTCTGCGTACGGTCAGAATATCGTCCACCCTTTCAATAACTTTAGGCGGTTTTTTTGCAGACTGCCACTAAAGCGTCACTTTTACGACGCCCTGCGAGACGACGCGGCCGTCGACGATGCGCCGCGACGCCGAGGTGCGCACCCGGATGAGGTCGCCGGAGGCGCCGTCCGACAGGGCCTCGCCCGTCATGCGCACTTTCAGCGCCCCGGTCTCGGCGATCAGGGTGACCCGCTGGCCGCGCTTGACCAGCCGCGGGGCCTGCAGCATGGCCGGGGTCAGGACGGTGCTGGCGGCCAGGGTGCGGCGCGCCAGCATGCCGACCACCGGTCCGGTGTCGGCGAAATAGCCGTGCGGCAGCGCGGCCAGGTTGCGTTCCACCAGGTCGACGTCACCGGCCTCGACCCGGGCTCCCCGGGCCAGGGGCTGGCGCAGCACGGCGACTTTCCCGAAGACATCGATCTTGGCCGGTACATAGATGCTCCAGCCGGGATCGGCGGGGCAGCGCACGCCGACGGTGGTGCTGCCCATGCTGCGCCCGCCCGCCGGCAGAAAGCCCTCCAGGGGCAGCGGGCAGGCCTTCAGCCGCAGACGCCGGTCGAGGCGGCCCAGGCGGACCCGGGTGCGGCCGGTATGGCTGCTGGCCGCGTAGTCGGTCAGGAACGAACGGGCCGTGGCGAGAATACTGGCGTGATCCTGCCAGGCGGTGGCTGCCAGCGCGGTGCGCGCCTGCAGGGCCAGGCCGGCGATCAGCAGCAGGCCGAGGAAGAGCAGTTTGTGCGTCCGGTCGTGCATGGTGTCTCCACTCGTTCGGATTCGGGGTGATGCCGGTAACAATGCAAGAGCCGTGCCTGGGCACGCGACGATCAAGGAAGCCCGGTCCGGGCCGATAGGTCTGGCAGTTCGGGAAAACCCATTCTTATTTTCGAGCAAGGAGCGTCCACCATGAGCAGCGTATTGGCATCGGTCGACATGCGCACCCGGCTGGCCGGCCACAACCGGCTGGAACTGTTGCTGTTCCGGCTCGACGGAACGCAGGAATTCGGCATCAACGTGTTCAAGGTCCAGGAGGTGGTGCAGTGTCCGCCGCTGACCTCGGTGCCGAACTCGCACCCGGTGGTGCGCGGCATCACCAATCTGCGCGGGCGCACCATCACGGTCATGGACCTGGGCGCGGCCATCGGCCATCCGCCGAGCGAGGGCATCGAGGGCAAGTTCGTGGTGGTGACCGAGTACAACCGCAAGGTACAGGGCTTTCTGGTGGGCAGCGTCGACCGCATCGTCAACATGAACTGGGAGGAGATCCTGCCGCCACCGCATGGCATCGGCAAGGACAACTACCTGACCGCGGTCACCCGGGTGGACGGCGATCTCATCGAGATCATCGATGTGGAGAAGGTACTGGCGGAAGTGGGCGGTGCCGAACAAGACGTGTCGGCCGAACTGCTGGAACAGGCAGGCGATCGGCACAGCGAGCTGCACCCGCTGGCGCTGGTCGCGGACGATTCCTCGGTGGCCCGCAACCAGATCAAGCGCACCCTGGATCAGCTCGACGTCGAATGCGTCACGGTCAAGGACGGGCGCAGGGCGCTGGAGCGCCTGCAGCAGTGGGCTGAGCAGGAGCCCGCCACCCTGGATCGCGTCTTCATGGTGATCTCCGATATCGAGATGCCCGAGATGGACGGTTACACCTTCACCACCCGGGTGCGCGAGGATTCCCGGCTGGCGGACCTGCATATCCTCCTGCACACGTCGCTCAGCGGCGTTTTCAACAATGCCATGGTAGAGAAGGTCGGCGCGGACGACTTCATCGCCAAGTTTCAGCCCGACCTGCTGGCCAATCATGTCCTCAAGCGCCTCAGGGACTGGTCGCAGGAACGCGGCTGAGCCCCGGGCGTTCGGCCGACGGATTTTCAGGGATAGCCCTTGCCACTCGCCAGTATCGACAAGGACGACTACGCCGGGTTCTGCGACTTCCTCGAGAGCGCCTGTGGCATCGTGCTGGGCGACAACAAGCAGTACCTGGTGCAGAGCCGGCTCGGCCGGCTGATGGCGGATACCGGCGCGGTATCGCTGGGCGACCTGGTGGCGCGCCTGCGGCGCGAGACCGACGGCGGGCCGCTGCGCGAGCGGGTCATCGAGGCCATGACGACCAACGAGACGCTGTGGTTCCGGGACCGGTATCCCTTCGACATCCTGGGCCGGCAGGTGTTGCCGCGGCTCGCCAGCGAGGGCCGCAGCCCGGTGCGCATCTGGTCGGCGGCCTGTTCCAGCGGCCAGGAACCCTATTCCATCAGCATGACCGTGGAAGACTTCCTGGCCGCGCAGCCGGGTGCGCTGCGCGACGTGCGGATTCTCGCCACCGACGTGTCGCCGGCGGTGCTGGCGGATGCGCGGGCGGCCAGCTACGAGGCCGACGCGCTGTCGCGCGGCCTGCCCGAGGACTACCGGCGGCGCTACTTCGAGCCGGACCCGGCAGCGGGGAGCGGGCGCTGGCGGCTGCGGGAGCCGGTGCGGCGGCGGGTGCGCTTCAGCCAGTTCAACCTGCTCGACAGCTATGCACCGCTGGGTCAGTTCGACGTGATCTTCTGTCGCAACGTCCTCATCTACTTCTCCACCCTCCTGAAGACCGACATCCTGTCGCGCATGGCGGCCATCCTGGCACCGGGCGGCTACCTGTTCCTGGGGGCTTCCGAATCGGTGTCGCGCTACTCGGACGCGTTCGAGACCGAGCGCTGTTGCACCGGCAGCGTGTTCCGCCGGAAATAGCGCCGCGCTGCCGGATGTTGCCGCCGGGCGGCCGGATGTTGCCGCCGGCAATCCGGCGCCTCCCCTGGCTTGCCCCCGCAAGTCACTGATTCCAGAGGTTTTGACCGACCTGGCACGCAGGTTGCTGTATCCATCCCAGGTAAACACGTGCAGGCCGGAGACGCATGCCCATCGACATCGACAAGGCACTGGGCAATCTGCCCACCAATCTGCAGGTCTACAGCCGCCGCTCCTCGCTGCTGGCGACCAATATCGCCAACGCCGACACGCCCGGCTACAAGGCCCGCGACATGGATTTCCGCGCCGTGCTGGAAAAGGCCGCCGGCGCCGGCGCCGTGGAGTTGCGCGCCACGCGCAAAGGGCACATCGGGTTCGACACGCGGACGGGGCCGGACGCCCCGGCGCTGTACCGCGTTCCGTTGCAGCCTTCGCTGGACGGCAACACGGTGGATCTGCAGACCGAGCGCGCCGAGTTCACCCAGAACGCGGTGCGCTACCAGTCGACGCTCACCTTCCTCAACGGGCGCTTCAAGGGCCTGCTGACAGCGATCAAGGGAGAATAGGGATGTCGTTTTTTCAGATCTTCGATATCGCCGGCTCGGCCATGAGCGCCGAGAGCGTGCGGCTCAACGTCACCGCCAGCAACCTGGCCAACGCCCAGAGCGTGGGTGGTTCCGAGGAGACGACCTACCACGCCCGCAACCCGGTGTTCTCCGCGGTGATGAAATCGCTGCAGCCCGACGCGCCCGCCTACGGCGTGCGGGTCGCGGGTATCGTCGAGAACAGGGCCCCGCTGGAACAGCGCTACGAGCCGGATCACCCCATGGCCAACGAGGAAGGCTATATCTTCCTGCCCAACGTGAACATGGTCGAGGAAATGGCCAACATGATTTCCGCCTCGCGCAGCTACCAGAGCAACGTGGAGGTGGTCAACACCTCCAAGCAGTTGCTGATGGCGACGCTGCGCCTGGGCCAGTAGACGGCACGCCGCCGCAAGGGATACCGCGATGATCGACACCAGCAACACCGTACAGGGCCCGGGCCTCCGCTCCATCCAGGATCTCAACAAGGAGGAAGGCCGCAAGGAACTCGGCCAGGAGGATTTTCTCAAGCTCATGACCACCCAGCTGCAGAACCAGGACCCGATGAAACCGATGGAGAACGGCGACTTCCTGTCGCAGATCGCCCAGTTCTCCACCGTCACTGGCATCGGCGACCTGCAGAAGTCCTTCGAATCGCTGAGCGAGTCGCTGGTTTCCAACCAGGCGCTGCAGGCCGCCACCCTGGTGGGCCGCAAGGTGCTGGCGCCGACCGGCACGGGTCTGCTGGAGCAGGGCGGCAGTATCCAGGGCAGCGTCGAGCTGCCCTCGGCCAGCAGCAGCGTGGTGGTGAACATCTACGACGGGGCCGGGCAGGTGATACGCCGCCTCGACCTCGGTTCCCAGGCCGCCGGCCCCGTATCCTTCCAGTGGGACGGGCTCATGGATGACGGCCAGTACGCGCCGCCCGGCAGCTATCTGGTCGGCGCCGAGGCGGGCTTCGACGGGCGCACCGAGGCCATCGAGACACTGATCGCCTCCGAGGTGCGCAGCGTGACAGTGGGCAACGGCGGCGGGCTGTTGCTGGATCTGGCGGGTTCCGGCCCGCTGGAGTTTTCCCGGGTTCGACAGATCCTGTAAGCGGATCAAGCTGAAGGAGAAGTAACATGCCATTTCGTACAGCACTCAGTGGATTGAACGCCGCCTCCGGCGAGCTGCGGGTGATCGGCAACAACGTCGCCAACGCCAGCACCGTGGGCTTCAAGAAGTCGCGCGCCGAGTTCGCCGACATCTTCGCCACCTCCAACCTGGGCGTGACGGCCAACGCCATCGGCACCGGCGTGCGCATCGCGTCGGTGGCGCAGCAGTTCACCCAGGGCAATATCGAGTTCACGGACAACAACCTGGACCTGGCGATCAGCGGGCAGGGGTTCTTCCTGCTCAACGACAACGGCGTCAACGTCTACAGCCGCGCCGGCCAGTTCGGCGTCGACCGCGACGGCTACGTGGTCAACAGCCAGCAGCAGCGCCTGACCATCTTCCAGGCCGACGCCGGCGGCAACATCACCGGCGCCACCGGGCCGCTGCAACTGGATCGCGCCGACATCGCGCCCCAGGCGACCACCCAGATCGACGTGCGCGCCAACCTCGATGCCTCCGCCACGCCGGTGCCGGCGGCCACCGTGTTCGACCCGGCCGACGCCACCTCGTACAACAATTCCACTTCGCTGACCATCTACGACACCCTGGGTTCGCCCCACCTGGCCACCATGTATTACCGCAAGACGGCCGACAATACCTGGGACCAGTACATGTACGTGGACGGCGCGGCGGTCAGCGGCCCCGACACCCTGACCTTCGACGCCACCGGCGCCATCACCGGTGGCACGCCGGTGGCGGTCAGCTTCACGCCCAGCGGCGGCGGCGCGGTCATGAACGTGAGTATCGACTACACCAATACCAGCCAGTACGGCAGCCCGTTCAACGTCAATGCCCTGGTGCAGGACGGGTTCGCCACCGGCCGTCTGTCCGGCATCGACATCAACGACACCGGCGTCATCACCTCGCGCTTCACCAACGGCCAGTCCCGCACCCTGGGGCAGGTGGCCATCGCCACCTTCAACAACCCGCAGGGCCTGCGCCAGCTCGGCGATACCGGCTGGGCCGAGACCTTCGACTCCGGCGCGCCGCTGCTGGGTGCGGCCGGCACCGGCGCGGCCGGGCTGATCCAGTCCGGCGCCCTGGAAGGCTCGAACGTCGATCTCACCGAGCAGCTGGTCGGCATGATCACGGCGCAGCGCAACTTCCAGGCCAATGCGCAGGTGATCAGCACGGCCGACACCATCACCCAGACCATCATCAACATCCGCTGATGACGAGCGGCAGGAGATAGGCCGATGGACCGGGTACTCTACCTCGCAACCAGCGCCGCCAAGCAGCTGCTGCAGGCGCAGACGGTCGCCACCCACAACCTGGCCAACGTCAACACGGTGGGTTTCCAGGCCGACCTGGCGAGCTTCCGCGAGCGGCACGTCGACGGCCCCGGCCTGGACAGCCGGGTGTACGCCGTGGCCGAGGGCGTGGGCACCTCGTCGGCCAAGGGCGTCATCCAGGCCACCGGCCGGCCGCTGGACGTGGCCGTCAACGGCGACGGCTGGATCGCCGTGCAGGCGCCGGACGGCAGCGAGGCCTATACGCGGGCCGGCAACCTCAAGGTCAACATCAACGGGCAGCTCACCACCGGCACCGGCCACCCGGTGCTGGGCGGCAGCGGGCCGCTGGTGGTGCCGGAGTACGAGAAGCTGGAGATCGGCGCCGATGGCACGATCAGTGTGCGTCCCATCGGCCAGCTGCCCAACACGCTGGCGGAAGTGGGCCGCATCAAGCTGGTGGCGCCCGACCCGGCGGAGCTGGTCAAGGGGCCGGACGGCCTGCTGCGCATGCGTAACGGCGATGACGCGCCGGCCAGCACCGAGGTCACACTGATGAGCGGCGCTCTGGAAGGCAGCAACGTGAACGGCGTGGAGGCCATGGTCAACATGATCGGCTTCGCACGCCAGTTCGAAATGGCGGTACAGATCATGCAGTCGGCTCGCCAGATGGACGAGCAGGCCAACAAGCTGATGGACCTGGGCTGATCCGGGTCCCCGGGAGGACAATGAGATGATCAAGGCACTTTGGGTAGCCAAGACCGGCCTGGAGGCGCAGCAGACGCGCATGGGGGTGATCTCCAACAACCTGGCCAACGTAAACACCACCGGCTTCAAGCGCGACCGCGCGGTGTTCGAGGACCTGCTGTATCAGAACGTGCGCCAGACCGGCGCCCAGTCCTCGCAGGACACGCGCCTGCCCTCGGGCCTGCAGCTCGGCACCGGTGTGCGCACGGTGGCGACGGAGAAGATCCACACCCTGGGCAACATCGTGCAGACCGGCAACAGCCTGGACGTGGCCATCCAGGGCCGCGGTTTCCTGCAGGTGCTGATGCCGGACGGCAACCTCGCCTATTCGCGCGACGGCTCCTTCAAGCTCGACCAGACCGGCCAGCTCGTGACCGCCAGCGGCTATGTCATCCAGCCGGCCATCACGGTGCCCAGCAACGCCACCAGCGTCACCATCGGTTCCGACGGCGTGGTGTCGGCGCTGGTGCCGGGCAGCACCGCACCGACCCAGCTCGGCAGCATCCAGCTGGCCGACTTCATCAATCCCACCGGCCTGCAGCCGATCGGACAGAACCTGTTCCTGGAGACCGCCTCCAGCGGCTCGCCGAGCACAGGTACGCCGGGTCTGAACGGTCTCGGCACCGTGGTGCAGGGGGCGCTGGAGACTTCCAACGTCAATGTCGTGGAGGAACTGGTGAACATGATCGAGACCCAGCGCGCCTACGAAATGAATTCCAAGGCGATCCAGAACACGGACCGCATGCTGCAGTTCGTCACCAACAACCTGTAACGGGACGCGTCCCGGGCGGGCAGGAAGAAAGCCGGATGAGACACATGCACATCGCCTATCTGCTGCCGCTGATGGCCCTGCTGGCCAGCGGCTGTTCCACCATGCCGCCGCCGCGCGACAACTACCGTCCCACCCTGCCGCCTGCCTATACCGCAGCGGAGCCCACCAACGGTTCCATCTACCAGGCGGCGCGTGACGTGCGCCTGTTCGAGGACGTCAAGGCGCGCCGCATCGGCGACATCATCACCATCGTGCTGCAGGAAGCCACCCAGGCCTCGAAGTCCTCCAAGACCACTACCGGCAAGGACAGCACCGTCGGCATCAAGAGCCCGACCATCTTCGGGGCGGTGCCGACCTTCAACGTGCCCGGCATCATCCCGCTCGACAGCAACCGCAACAACACCCTGGAGATGAATCTGGGTTCCAGCAACGAGTTCGAGGGGACGGCCGATTCCAACCAGAGCAACAGCCTGACGGGCAACATCACGGCCACCATCGCCGACGTGCTGCCGAACGGCAACCTGGTGGTGCGCGGCGAGAAATGGCTGACGCTCAACCAGGGCGAGGAGTACATCCAGATATCCGGCATCGTGCGGCCCCAGGATGTGTCGAGTTTCAATACCGTGCTGTCCACCCAGGTGGCGGATGCGCGCATCACCTACAGCGGCAAGGGTGCGCTGGCCGACGCCAACCGGCAGGGCTGGCTGGCGCGATTCTTCAACAGCCCCTTGTGGCCATTCTGAACCGGGGACGATATCGATGCGGGGCATGATGAAAAGACTGTTCGTGTTGTTTTCACTGCTGGCGTTCGGCGGCAGTGCCACCGCCGAGCGCATCAAGGACCTGGCCCACGTGGCCGGGGTGCGCGAGAACCAGCTGGTCGGCTACGGCCTGGTGGTGGGCCTGGACGGTACCGGCGACCAGACCAGCCAGACGCCCTTCACCGTGCAGAGCCTGCGCAACATGCTGCAGCAGTTCGGCATCGTCCTGCCGCCCAACGTCAACCCGCAGCTCAAGAACGTGGCCGCCGTGGCGGTGCACGCCAGCCTGCCGGCCTTCGCCAAGCAGGGCCAGACCATCGACGTCACCGTCTCCTCCATCGGCAACGCCAAGAGCCTGCGCGGCGGCACGCTGCTGATGACGCCCCTGAAGGGCGCCGACGGCCGCATCTATGCAATCGCCCAGGGTGACCTGCTGGTCAGTGGCCTCAACGCCACCGGCACCGACGGTTCCAGCATAACCGTCAACGTGCCCAGCGTCGGCGCCATTCCCAATGGCGCCACGGTGGAACGCACGGTGCACAGCCCGTTCCTGGATGGCGACTACCTGGTGTACAACCTCAACCAGTCCGATTTCACCACCGCCAACCGGCTCGCCAAGTCGATCAACGCCCGGGTCGGCCCGGGCATCGCCCAGGCGGTGGATGCCACGTCCATCAGGGTCAGCGCGCCACGCGACCCGGCGCAGCGGGTCGCCTTCGCGTCCCTGCTGGAGAACATCCAGGTGCATCCCGGTGATGCGCCGGCGCGGGTCATCGTCAATTCGCGCACCGGTACGGTCGTGATCGGCGCCAAGGTGCGCATCCTGCCGGCCGCCGTCTCGCACGGTTCGCTGGTGGTCACCATCAGCGAGAACCTGCGCGCCAGCCAGCCGCCGCCGTTGTCGTCCGGCACCACGGTTGTGACGCCGCAGAGTGACATTGACATCCAGGCCAACGGCGACCGCATGTTCCTGATGGACACCGGCGTGACCCTGGAAGACCTGGTCAACGCCGTCAACCGGGTCGGCGCCACGCCGGCCGACCTGGTGGCGATACTCAACGCACTCAAGCACGCCGGCGCCCTGCGGGCGGAGCTGATCGTGATCTGACGCGCATGAGCAGCCCGGCCGTTCCCACCGACGTCTATACCGACTTTCAGGGCCTGGAGGCGCTGCGCGCCCGCACCCGCGGCAAGGACGGCGGCGGGCAGGACACCCTGCGCGAGGTGGCCGGGCAGTTCGAGGCGCTGTTCATACAGATGATGCTCAAGAGCATGCGCGACGCCAACCTGGGCGAGGGCATCTTCGACAGCGACGCCGGCAAGACCTACCAGGGCATGTTCGATCAGCAGATCGCCATCGAGCTGGGTCGTCACCAGGGCCTGGGTCTGGCCGACATGATGGTTCAGCAG
>JALSRI010000241.1 GCA_026984835.1 Thiohalobacter sp.
CGGCCGGTGGCGAACGGCCAGGAACGCCTGCGTGAAGCCGCCAAGCTGGGTTTCCGCCATGCCCTGGTGCCGGCCGCCAACGCGCCCAGGAAGGCCGTCGACGGACTGGACGTGGTGCCGGTGGCGCGTTTCGCCGAGGTGCTCGATCACCTGCCGGCGCTCTGAATCCGTCGCCCCCGGTGCACCGTGTTCGCCAGCCGGTGGTTCGGCGGAATCCGCCGCCCGGGGGCGGATCCCTTCGTTCGACCACGGCATGCCGTGGCGTACCGCCCCGTTTCGGCGGCCGCCGGATCGTCCTCGTGGTGGAGGTTCCTTCGTCATTCCCCCTGCGGAGGCGTGTAGGGTGGGGTGAGCGCAGCGAACCCCACCACGACGCGGGTGCGGTGGCTACCGTGGCATGGGCTCGAATGCCTTCGTTCGACCAGGACGCACCATGGCGTACCGTTCCGTTCCGGCGGCGGCCCGGTCGTCAACCCGCCGTTGTCGCCCGCCGGCCGGCTGCGCTCAACCGAGCGCCGACAGTTCGCGCTCGACCAGTTCGGCGTCGCCCAGGTTCAGTTCCACCAGCCGGCGCAGGTGGGTGATGCTGTCGAGGTCGATGTCGTCGCAGGCCAGGCCCAGGCGGCCTTCCTCGCGGTGGGCGACGTGGGCGTCCATGCCGATATCGGGGCCGTCCCGCAGGTGGGCGACCAGCCGCAAGGCGGTGCCGGTGTCACCGTCGAAGCCTTCGGGTTCCCGCACCAGGGCGCCGTGCAGCGACAGGTCGACGAGCTGGGTCTCCCAGGTCTTGTCGCCCTGGCACAGGGTCACCGGCACGTCGAAGGGAATGCGGCTGAAGCGGCGTTGTTCGCTGTTCTTTTCCGCCTCGCCGGCGACGCCGGAATTGCGGGCGTTCGCCGCGTCGTCGAAGAACTGCAGCTGCAGCCGGCCGACGTCCAGGGTGTCTCCGTCCTCGAGCCGGTGCGCGTGCTCCCTGATGGCGGCGCCGTTGACGCTGGGCGGGTGGTCGCCGCTCAGGTGGCTGAGGTAATAGCCGCTCTCGCGGCGGGCGATGATGGCCAGGTCGGTTTCCGGCCTGCCGATGCGGGTGAAGGCCTTGTCGAGGCGGATGGTGCGGCCCATGTGGGTGCCGCTGAGTATCTGCAGCCAGCCGACGGCGGGGAATTTCACCACCTTGTCCTGTTCCGTGTCGGCCTCGGGGCCGGCGTCGGATTGCAGCGAGAACACCAGCACGTGCTTGCCGATGGCGATCTCGTCGCCCTCGGCCAGGAGGCGGGGTTCGTCCACCGCCTCGCCGTTGACCGTCACCGGGTGGGTCTTGTCGCAGGGCACGATCGCCACCCCCTGCGGCCAGGACAGCACGCGGGCGTGCTGCGGCTCGATGGCCAGGCTGTCGATGCAGATGCTGCAGGCCGGGTCGCGGCCGATGAGGGTCTCACCCTCGCCGAGTGTGAATACCTTGAGCTTGCGTGTCTTGAAGGACAGCGTCAGTTTCGCCATCGATGCCCCCCGGCGGTCTGTGAACCTGTCGTGTTGCAGTTCTCTGGCCTTTAACGGCCGCTGTGCCGCCGTCTTGACCGCAGCGGCAGGGCGCCGTCTCAGGCGCCGCTGTCGCGCGGCGGCCGGCGCCGGTGGGGATGCAGGCGCAGCGTCTTCACCCGGTTGCCCTTGGTCTGCACGATGTCGACGGGGTAGCCGGCCAGCAGCAGGCTGGTGCCGGGCTGGGGGATGTCCTCCAGATATTCCAGCACCAGGCCGTTGAGGGTGCGGGGGCCGTCGGTGGGCAGCTCCATGTTCAGTGCACGGTTGAGCTCGCGCACGCTGGTGCTGCCATCGACCAGATAGCTGCCGTCTTCCTGCGGGCGGAAGTGGCGGCCGCTGGCGGAGGGGTCGGTGGTGAATTCCCCCACCACCTCTTCGAGTATGTCCTCCAGCGTCGCCAGGCCCTGGATGTCGCCGTACTCGTTCACCACCAGCCCGACCCGCCGGTGCTCGCGCTGGAAATTCAGCAGCTGCCGGCTGAGCGGCGTGTTCTCGGGGACGAACAGGGGTTCCTCGATCAGGGACATGAGGGTGTCCCGGTCCAGTTCGCCGCGCAGCATCGGCGGCAGCACCTTGCGCAGGTGGATGAAGCCCTCCACCTGGTCGATGCTGTCGCGGTAGACCGGCAGGCGCGTATAGGAGCTGGCCATGAGCTGTTCCATGATGCTGTCCCAGTCGTCCGAAAGATCGATGCCGACGATCTCGTTGCGCGGCACCATGATGTCCTCGACGGTGACGTTTTCCAGGTCCAGCACGTTGAGCAGCATGTCCTGGTGTCGCTTGGGGATCATGGCGCCTGCCTCCATGACCACGGTACGCAGTTCTTCCTGGCTGAGCGCATGCGAGGTGGCGTCGCGGGTGGAGATCCCGAACAGCCTCAGCAGGCCGTTGGTCACCGTGTTGATGGCCCACACCAGCGGGTAGCAGATCCACAGCAGCGGGCCGTAGACGAAGGCGGCGGGAAAGGCGACCCGTTCCGGGTGCAGTGCCGCCAGTGTCTTGGGTGTGACCTCGGCGAAGACGAGGATGACCAGGGTGAGCAGGCCGGCGCCCGCCGCGATGGCCGTCTCGCCACCCAGCCGCAGGGCGATGATGGTGGTCAGCGACGAGGCCAGGATGTTGACGAAGTTGTTGCCCAGCAGGATCAGGCCGATGAGCCGGTCGGGTTTTTCCAGCAACCGCTGGGCACGCACGGCGCCGGCATGGTCGATGCGCGCCAGGTGACGCAGCCGGTAGCGGTTGAGCGTCATCAGCCCCGTCTCGGAACCGGAAAAGAAGGCGGACAACAGGATCAGGATGAACAGCGCGCCAAACAGCGCGGCCAGCGGAATGTCGTCCAAAGAGGCCGGTCCTCGGTGGTGGGGGTAATCGAATTGTAGGCGCTGGCAGCGGCTTTGTCAGGCGGTGCGGTGCAGGATCAGCTCCAGCACCAGCTTGCTGCCGAAATAGGCCAGCACCAGGAACACCACGCCGGCCAGCGTCCAGCGGATGGCGGTGCGGCCGCGCCAGCCGAAGCGCCAGCGTCCCCACAGCAGGATGCCGAACACGATCCAGGCCAGTATGGACAGCACCGTCTTGTGCACCAGGTGCTGGGCGAAGATGTCCTCGACGAACAGGATGCCGGTCAGCAGGGCGACGGTCAGCAGCGCGAAGCCGCTGGCGATCATCTGAAACAGCAGTCGTTCCATGACTTCCAGCGGCGGCAGCGAGCGGACGAAGCCGCCGGGGCGGTGGTTGCGCAGGTGGCGGTCCTGGATGGCCAGCAGCACCGCCTGCAGGGCAGCCAGCGCCAGTATGCTGTAGGCCAGCACCGAGAACAGGATGTGCAGGTCCAGTTTCCAGGAACCCGACGGTACCACCATGCCGTGGCCGGGGTTGATGATGGCCAGCGCCACGGTGGCGGCGGCGATGGGCAGCAGCGGGATGCCGAGATTCTCCACCGGCTGCTTCATCGACGCCAGCAGCAGTACCAGCACCATCAGCAGGGCGGTCAGGGAGGCGGCGTTGAAGAAGCCCATGTTCAGGCCGCCGCCGGTCACCAGGTGCGGGTACAGCACCGCCGCGTGCAGCGACACGGCGCCGAAACCGAGCAGCAGCACGGTACCGCGCCGGATCGCCGGCGCGTGCTCGCCGCGCGTGAGCCGCAGCGCCAGGGCGGCGCTGGTGAGCAGGTAGAGGACGATGGCGGTGATGCCGAACAGGGTGGTTTCCATGACTGCCCGCCGGCGGGCGCTCCAGGGCCGTTGAACCAGCGCAGATGATGGCATATCCGCCCAGCCGCTTGAAGTCCCGCCGTCCACGGGTGACCCCCTGCGTCACCTCCCGTGCCCAGCGGGGGCAGCACGGGCGCTGCCCGTCCCCCTGTCCGGCCCGGCTCCGTGAAGCAGGTGGAAACAAAAATGTGATGGCGTTCACATTTGTGCCCGTGCCGGCGCTGGCACGAATGTCGCATTGGTGAGAGAAACCCTGAGAGAAGCGGATCATGAACCTACGTGTATTGGGATGCAGTGGCGGAATCGGCGGCATGTTGAACACCACCTCGCTGCTGGTCGACGACGATATACTGGTGGACGGCGGCACCGGCATCGGCGAGCTCAGCCTCGACGAGATGGCGCGCATCCGTCACATCTTCATCACCCACTCGCACCTGGACCACATCGCCGGCATACCCATGCTGCTGGACTCGGTTTTCGAGCGGCTCGAGCGGCCCATCGTGCTGCATGCCCGCGAGGAAACCATCCGCACCCTGCGCGACAACATCTTCAACTGGCAGGTGTGGCCCGACTTCACCTGCCTGCCCAGCGAGGACAGGCCGGTGCTGCGCCTGGAGGTCATGCAGCCGGGCGAGGTGGTGGAAGTGGGGCGGCGCAAGATCGAGATGATCGCCGTCAACCACGCCGTGCCGGGCGCCGGCTACCGTTTCCAGAACGGCTCCGGCAGCTTTGCCTTCAGCGGCGACACCACCAGCAACGACAGCTTCTGGCGGGCGCTGAACCGTCACGACGACCTGGACCTGTTGATCGTCGAGAGCGCCTTCGCCGACGAGGAGATCGAGCTGAGCCACAAGGCCCGCCACTACTGCCCGCAGCTGCTGGCGGCCGATCTGGACAAGCTCCAGCACCGGCCGCAGCTGTTCATCACCCACCTGAAGCCCGGCTCCGAGCAGACCATCCTGCGCCAGTGCCGCAGCCGCATCCGCGGTTTCGATATCAACCCGCTTCGCGGGGGGGACTGCTTCCGGCTATAATCTCTGCCCTGTAAGCGGAGATCGTGGTCCCATGTTCGAAAACCTCACCGAGCGCCTGTCGCGCACCCTGAAGAACCTGCGCGGCCAGGGCCGTCTCAGCGAAGACAACATCAAGGATACCCTGCGCGAAGTGCGCATGGCGCTGCTGGAGGCCGACGTCGCGCTGCCGGTGGTGAAGGACTTCATCGAGCGCGTGCGCCAGCGCGCCGTCGGCCAGGAGGTATTGCAGAGCCTGACCCCCGGCCAGGCGCTGGTGAAGATCGTCAACGAGGAACTCGTGGCCCTGATGGGCGAGGCCTGCGAGGAACTCGACCTGGCCACCCGGCCACCCGCTGTCATCCTCATGGCCGGCCTGCAGGGCTCCGGCAAGACCACCAGCAGCGCCAAGCTGGCGCGTCTGCTGAAAGAGCGCCATCGCAAGTCCGTGCTGCTGGTCAGCTGCGACGTCTACCGCCCGGCCGCCATCGAACAGCTCAAGACGCTGGCCGGACAGGTCGGCGCGGCGTTCTTCCCGTCGAGCAGGGACGACGACCCCGAGACCATCGCCCGCGAAGCCCTGGACCACGCCCGCAAGCACCACATCGACGTGGTCATCGTCGACACCGCCGGCCGTCTGCACATCGACGACGAGATGATGGCCGAGATCCAGCGCATACACGCCGCCGTGAACCCGGTCGAGACCCTGTTCGTGGTCGACAGCATGACCGGCCAGGACGCCGCCAACACGGCGCGCGCCTTCGACCAGGCCTTGCCGCTGACCGGCGTCATCCTGACCAAGGCCGACGGCGACGCGCGCGGCGGCGCGGCCCTGTCCATCCGCGCCGTCACCGGCAAGCCCATCAAGTTCATCGGTACCGGCGAGAAGATCGACGCCCTGGAGCCCTTCCATCCCGAGCGCATGGCTTCGCGCATCCTCGGCATGGGCGACGTGCTCAGCCTGGTGGAGGAAGCCGAGCGCAAGATCGACAAGGACAAGGCCGCGAAGCTGGCGAAGAAGCTGCACAAGGGCAAGCGCTTCGACCTGGAGGATTTCCACGATCAGCTGGAACAGATGCTGAACATGGGCGGCCTGGGCGGCCTGATGGACAAGCTGCCCGGCATGGGCCAGCTGCCGGCCGGCGCCGCGGCGCAGATGGACGACCGGCAGCTGCACCGCATGCTCGCCATCATCCGCTCCATGACGCCGCAGGAGCGCCGCTTCCCGGACGTCATCAAGGGGTCGCGGCGGCGCCGCATCGCCGCCGGCTCCGGCGTCCAGGTCCAGGACGTCAACCGCCTGCTCAAGCAGTTCACCCAGATGCAGAAGATGATGAAGAAGATGTCCAAGGGCGGCATGAAGAACATGATGCGCGGCCTCAAGGGGCGCATGCCGCAGGGCTTCCCGTTCTAGCCGGGCCGGCTGGCCCCGCGGACGGACATAAAAAAGGCGATCCCTGTCGGGATCGCCTCGAACCGAGGGCCTGTAGTTCCCCCTTCCGCGCCGGTACTGGTTCTTGGTTGTTGCCGGCGCTGCTTGTCACGGTTGCCGCGGGACGCTTCTGGTGTCGACGGGCGGCCAACCAACCCCACTTCTTTTTTGCAGTACGCGATATCATATGGAGCAAGCCCCGTGCCACATTTGCAAGCCCTTGTTTGCAAAAGGGTATAGTGATGCATCCAGGCTGCGGGAGGAGAAATATGTAAAAACGACCGACAAGGCGGGAGCGGCACCGGGCCGGAAATGCCGCAGATAGAGGCTTCAAGAACAAGAGGTTGGTCGATCTGCGCCGGGCGTTCCTGCGCGTCTTGTTTACGTAAAATATTCCGACACTGTCCTGGATTCAGGCCGCCCGGGCGGCGCCGCGCCACGGGCCCTGACGGGCTTCACTTTTTCCTGAAATCCCGTACAATGCCCGGTTTCCCGCGGCCGCCGTCTCGGTGGTCGGATGCAACAGTTCAATTTATCGAGGGTACGACCTGATGGTGACAATTCGCTTGTCCCGTGGCGGCGCAAAGAAGCGCCCTTTCTACCACGTGGTGGTGACGGACAGCCGCAACCGTCGCGACGGACGCTATATCGAGCGGATTGGCTACTTCAATCCGGTGGCGACCGGTGAAGAAGTGCGGCTGAACATCGAC
>JALSRI010000242.1 GCA_026984835.1 Thiohalobacter sp.
CGGCACCAAGGTGCGCGAGATGCTCGGCCGCGGCGAAGCCCCGCCCAAGGAATTCTCCCGCCCCGAGGTCGCCAAGATCCT
Organism: Thiohalobacter sp.; assembly: GCA_026984835.1. Lineage (GTDB taxonomy): Bacteria > Pseudomonadota > Gammaproteobacteria > DSM-19610 > DSM-19610 > JALSRI01. Next base: position 82 of record JALSRI010000242.1, read on the forward strand.
CATCGACTACTACCAGTCGCTGGACAACTGATCCAAGGCAAGGGAAGCACCACGGAAAAGGGCGGCTCTGCCGCCCTTTTTTGTTAGACTCCACCCAGCTTTCGCATTTCCGGAACCCCGGCATGAACGACATCGACGACCTCAAGGCCTTCACCGCCGACGACATGAAGCGCGTCAATGCCGTCATCGAAGACCACCTGCGCTCCGATGTCGTGCTCATCAACCAACTTGCCGCCCACATCATCCACAGCGGCGGCAAACGCCTGAGACCGATGCTGGTCATGCTCGCCGCACGCGCCTGCGGCTACAATGACTCGGCCGGGCACGACGCCCTGATGGCCGCCACCATCGAATTCATCCACACCGCCACCCTGCTGCACGACGATGTAGTCGACGAATCGGAGATGCGCCGCGGCCAGCAGACCGCCAGCTCGATCTGGGGCAACGAGGCCGCCGTGCTGGTCGGCGATTACCTCTACTCCCGCGCCTTTCAGATGATGGTCCAGGCCCGGTCACTGCCGATCATGAACCTGCTGGCCGACACCACCAACACCATCGCCCAGGGCGAGGTGATGCAGCTGCTCAACATCAACGACCCGGACACCAGCGAGCAACGCTACCACCAGGTCATCTACAGCAAGACCGCCTGCCTGTTCGAGGCCGCGGCACGCATCGGCGGCATCCTCACCGAAGCCGGTAACGGCACCGAACAGGCCCTGGCCGACTACGGCAAGCACCTCGGCATCGCCTTCCAGCTGGTGGACGACGCCCTCGACTACGAAGCCGACAGCGAGGAGCTGGGCAAGAATGTCGGCGACGACCTCGCCGAAGGCAAGCCCACCCTGCCGCTGATCCACGCCCTGGAACGGGGCAACAGCGCGCAACGCGCGCTGATCCGCGACGCCATCGAAAACGGCGGACTGGAACGGATCGACGCCATCACCCAGGCCATCCGCGACACCGGCGCGCTGGAATACACCCATCGCCAGGCCATCGAACACGCCGAGCGCGCCAAGAATACCCTCGACGCCCTGCCCCCCTCCGCCGCCCGCGACGCCCTCGTCTTCATCGCCGATTTCGCGGTCGAACGCAGCTACTGAACCCTCTTTGCCCCCTCATGAAACGGGATCAGGGCACCAGCCGTATCCCGATCAGCAGCAACTCGGCGGGTGCCTTGAGCCCGGCGGCGAACAGGCCGAGGTGGACGATGCGGCTCAGGTCCAGTTCGCGGCCGGCGGGTGCGCGGCGGATGTCGTCCAGCGGCACGGTCAGGCGGTTGCGGCCGGGCTGGAGCCGGAAGCTGCGGTTGAAGCGGTCGCTGTAGTCAAAGGCGTTGGGGCCGCGTTCATGTTTGCGGTCGTGCACGCGCAGGGTGACCGACAGGGGGGAATCGCCGGGCAGGTAGAGATCGATCCGCAGCACACGGTAACCGCGCCAGTCGGCGGGGAAGTCGGTGAAATCGACCCCGGAGTAGGCGGCAGGGCGCAGCTTCAGGCGCAGCAGCGGGTGGTCGGCGATGCGCGGATCGCGGATCCGCTCGCGACCGGCATCACCCTGCCAGCGGCTCAGCTCGAAGGGGGCGGAGAAATCGGCCAGCACCGGAAACTGCCGCGCGGCCGAATACTCATCGATCAGCACCATGGCCAGCGGCTTCAGCGTCCACAACAACGCCACTGCCGCCAGCGCCCGCAGCAGCATGCGGCCGGGGGCGCGCGCCCCCTGCAGGCCGGGCCAGAAGGCCAGCACCAGCAGCGTTCCGGTCAGGTCGCGCAGCAGATCGGCCACATCGGCACTGCGCGCGGTGCCGATCTGCAACACTTCGATCATTCCACCCAGCAGCAGCGACAGACCCAGCGCCAGCGTCCATTGCAGCGGCGCCGATCGCCGCCGCAGCCAGGGCGAGCCGAGCAGCAGCGCAGTGATCAGCGCAAAATACACCACATGGCCGAAGTTCCACAGGGCGCGGAAGGCGCGCCCCGGCAGCAGCGCATCGTCGCCAAACACCAGCGCCAGGGTCAGCAGTGCCCAGGCGGCCAGGGCCGGGACGATCCAGCGTTTCAAGGCCCGCAACCGCTCACAGCCGGGCCTTGACCGCGGCGGAGGCGCGGCGCGCCTTGGCGACGGCGGCCTCGATACTGTCGTCACGCGCCAGGGCCACGCCCATGCGCCGCTCGCCATGTACCTCGGGCTTGCCGAACAGGCGCAGCTGGGTATCCGGCTCGGCCAGCGCCTGTTCCAATTGCTCGAAGCAGACTGCATCGCTGTCGCCCTCGACCAGGATCACGCTGGAGGCACTGGGGCCGAACTGGCGGATGGCCGGGACCGGCAGGCCGAGGATGGCGCGGGCGTGCAGCGCGAACTGGGACAGGTCCTGGCCGATCATCGTCACCATGCCGGTGTCGTGGGGCCGGGGCGATACCTCGCTGAAAATCACCTCGTCACCCTTGATGAACAGCTCGACGCCAAAGATGCCGCGCCCGCCCAGCGCATCGGTGATGGCACGGGCCACTTCCCGCGCCTTGTGACGGGCGGTTTCGCTCATCGCCTGCGGCTGCCAGGACTGGCGGTAGTCGCCATCCACCTGCACATGGCCGATGGGTTCGCAAAACAGGGTGTCGTCGCCGGTGCGCAGGGTGAGCTGGGTGATCTCGTAGTCGAAATCGACGAAGCCTTCGACGATGACCTTGCCGCCACCGGCGCGGCCGCCCTGCTGGGCGTAGTCCCAGGCGGCATCGATGTCGGCCGGATCGCGCAACAGGCTCTGCCCCTTGCCGGAGGAGCTCATGATCGGCTTGATCAGGCAGGGCAGCCCGATGGCGTCGATGGCCGCGTCCAGTTCCTCGCGGGTGGCGGCGAAACGGTAGGGCGAGGTCGGCAGCCCCAGTTCCTCGGCGGCGAGGCGGCGGATGCCTTCGCGGTTCATCGTCAGCCGCGCGGCGCGGGCGGTGGGGATGACGGTATAGCCTTCCTCTTCCAGCTCGGCCAGTGTGTCGGTGGCAATGGCCTCGATCTCGGGCACGATGTAATGCGGCCGTTCCTGCTCGATGACGGCGCGCAGCGCGTCGCCGTCGAGCATCGACAGCACATGGCTGCGGTGCGCCACCTGCATCGCGGGGGCATTGGGGTAGCGGTCGACGACGATGGTTTCCACGCCGTAGCGCTGCAGTTCGATGATGACTTCCTTGCCCAGTTCACCGCCGCCGCAGAGCAGCACGCGGGTGGCGGAGGGGGACAACGGGGTGCCGATGGCGGTCATGGACGGTCTCCTGTGGCTATGGGGTGTTCGGGGTTGCGGATCCACTCGCTCCAGGATCCGGCATAGAGTCGGGGCAGGCCCAGCCCGGCGGCATGCAGCGCCAGCAGCGGCTGACAGGCGGAGACGCCGGAGCCGCACATCCAGGCCTGTCGTTCGGCCGGCCAGTCGGCGCACAGCGGGGCGTACATCCGGCGCAGGCGTTCGGCGGAATGAAAGCGTCCCCGGTCGTCCACATTGTCGGTCAGCGGCCGATTGATGGCACCGGGCACATGGCCGGCCACCGGGTCGATGGGTTCCTGCTCGCCACGCCAGCGCTCCGGGGCGCGCACATCCACCAGCAGGAAGTCACGGCGATCGAGATTGCGCCGCACTTCCTCGCTGCTGACAACGGCGGCCTGCTCGAAGGCCGCCAGCGGACGGCGGGGACGGTAGCGAACGGATGGCACCGGGGTCGGCGAACCCTGTTCCAGCGGCAGTCCGGCCGCTTTCCAGGCGCTGAATCCGCCGTCGAGCACCGCCACCTGCCGATGTCCGAGCATGCGCAGCAGCCACCAGAGGCGTGCCGCGTACATGGATGCGCTGTCGTCGAGGGCCACCACCCGGGTATCGGCATCGATACCTTCCCGTCCCAGCCAGTCGATGAAGGCATCGACGGCCGGCAACGGATGGCGGCCGCTGCGCGGCGTGACCGGCGACGACAGGTGGCGATCCAGATGGGCATAGCCGCTGCCGGGCAGGCGTTCCGCGCGCCACAGGGCTTCTCCGGCTCCGGTATCCATCAGGTCGAAGCGGCAGTCGATGACGCGCCAGCCGGGGGCATCGATGTACCGGCCCAGTGTCTCGGCATCGATCAGCCCCGGCTCCAGATCGGGATTCACGCCTTCACCTCGGCCAGCAGCGCCTCGATCATGTTTTCGGCCTGACGGGCATAACCGGCACCGAACAGGTTGGCGTGGTTGAGAATGTGGTAGAGGTTGTAGAAGTTTTTGCGGATCGCATGGCCGCGGTCGATGGGCCAGGCGGCGTCGTAGGCGTCGAAGAAGCCACGGCCCGGAGAACCGAACAGTTCCATCATCGCCAGATCCGTCTCGCGGTCGCCGTAGTAACTGGCCGGGTCGAAGATCACCGGTTCCCCGCCGGGGCCGCCGCCCCAGTTGCCGGACCAGAGATCGCCGTGCAACAACGAAGGAACGGGACGGTAACCGTCGAAGAAGGCCGGCGTCCGCTCGATCAATTGTTGCCCCAGGTCGTATAATCCATGCCCAAAGCCGTTGTGCAACGCCAGATCCAGCTGATAGCCCAGCCGCTGCTTGCGCCAGAAATCTACCCAGTCGTCGGTCCAGGCATTGAGCTGCGCTGTGGAGCCGATGGTGTTATCGATGGCAAAACCAAAGCGCTCGGCGGTATTTCGGTGCAGCGCGGCCATCCGCTCACCGAATCGCTGCGCATCCGGCTGGCCGGCGATGTCGAGCCAGGAAAGCACCAGGTAGCTCTCGTGTCCGTGAATGCCCGTGGCCACCGGTCGCGGCACGCGGATGGCATCGGCATCGGTCAGCGCCTGCAATGCCGTGGCCTCGGCCTCGAACATGCCGTGCAGTCGGGCGCGGTTGGTCTTGACGAAGAATGCCTGCTCGCCATCACCGACACGAAAGGCGTTGTTGATGCTGCCTCCGGCCAGCGGGCTGCGTTCGCTGATGCGAAAGGAACGCCCCAGATGCGTGCTGATGCGTCGTTCGATCTCTGTCCACAGGGACATGCTTCATTCCTCGATTCGGTATTCGCCGGGCGCCAGTCCCTCCAGCGTCCAGGGGTCGATGGCGGCGCGGATCAGCCTGAGCGTGGGCAGACCTACCGCCGCGGTCATGCGCCGCACCTGCCGGTTGCGGCCCTCGCGGATCTGCAATTCCAGCCAGGCGGTGGGCACCGTCTTGCGAAAGCGCACCGGTGGCACACGGGGCCACAGCCCTTCCGGCTCGTCGATGATACGCGCCCGTGCCGGCAGGGTCGGCCCATCCTTCAGTTCAACACCGCGCTGCAGCGCGCGCAGGGCGCGGCGGTCGGGCTCGCCCTCCACCTGAACCCAGTAGGTCTTGAAGCGACCGGCATCCGGGGCGCTGATCCGCGCCTGCAATTGTCCCTCATCGGTGAGCAGCATCAAGCCTTCGCTGTCGTAATCCAGGCGGCCGGCCGGATAGACGCCGGGGATATCGATGTAATCCTTGAGGGTGGCCTTGTCGTCCTGCGGCGAAAACTGCGACAGCACGCGGTAAGGCTTGTTGAAGCGTATCAGCACCGTGTGTCAGGCCGCCCGGGCCTGTTGCCGTTCGATCCAGGCCTGCCAGGAGCGACGACGGGCAGCACCCATGCGTTGCTCGTACATCATTCGATGCAGGGTATCGACATCGATGGCACCCTGCTCGATACGGGTGTCCGCCACCTCCGGCGCATCGCAGTACACCGGCGTCAGGCGAGAGGAGATGTCGAGCACCGGCTCATGCTCCCGCAGCAATCGGGCAACCCGCAACGCGCCGCGGAATTTCATCTTTTCGACCTCGCCGAGGTTCGCGCGCAGCGTTGCCAGATCGCCAAACTTGCACAGCAGGCGCCCGGCGATGGTCATGCCGATGCCGGGAATGCCCGGAATATTGTCCACCTTGTCCCCGGCCAGCGCCAGTTGATCGGCGATCTGCTCCGGACGCACACCGAAATGACGGTGCAGGGCGCGATAGCCGCGTTGCTGTCCGCCGTACCAGTTCCACCACAGGTCGCGGTCACGCACCAGCTGCGCCAGGTCCTTGTCGGCGGTGAGAATGACGATGCGCCGCTGCGCACTGCGGTGCCGCTCTGCCAGGCTGCCGATCAGGTCGTCCGCCTCGTAGCGGGTACTGGATACCGCCTCATAACCCAACGCCCGCACCCATTCTTCGCACCATTGGAACTGGCGTTTCAGTTCCTCCGGTGCCGGCGGCCGGTTGGCCTTGTAGTCGGGATAGATTTCATGACGCAGCGAGCTGCGCAGGCTGCGGTCGAAGGCAAACACCAGCTCGCGCGGTTTTTCCACCGTCAGCAACTGGTGGACGAAATCGGTGAACCCCAGCCAGGCGTTGTTGGGTTGCCCCCGGCGATTGCACAGGCTGTCGGGCTGGCTGTGCCAGGCGCGGAACACGAAGATGCTGGAGTCGACCAGGTACAGCGACGCCATCAGCCACTCGACTCCAGGCTGGCGATGTCCTTCTGGATGGCCGCCACCGTGGCGTCGAACATGCGCTGTTCCTCGTCGTTGAGCGGCAGCTCGACGATGCGTTCGATGCCGTGTTGGCCAAGCACGCACGGCACGCCCATGGCCAGCCCGCTGTATCCGTACTCGCCATCGAGAATGGCCACCGTTGGCAATACCCGCCGCCGACCGCGAACGATGGCGTCGGCCATGGTGGTGATCGCCGCCGCCGGCGCGTCGTAGGCACTGCTGTTCTGACGCAGGCTGAGGATCTCGGCTCCGCCGTTGCGGGTGCGCTCGACGATGCCGTCGATGGTGGTGGCATCGAGAAAATGCGTGATGGGGATGCCG
>JALSRI010000243.1 GCA_026984835.1 Thiohalobacter sp.
ATCGCGGCCAAAGGCCGCTCCTACAGGTGACCCTCCTCACCTCCTCCTGCCACCCCGTAGGAGCGGGCTCGCCCGCGATCCCGGCGCAGCCGGGACGACCGTTCGGCGGCCACCGCAATCGCGGCCGGAGGCCGCTCCTACAGAGACAGACGATCCAGGCGCCGGGATCACATATCAACCGGTGCCCTCGTAGTGCTACCCTTGGCGCAACGCCACGGAACAGGAAACCCCAATGGTACGCCGCTGGTTCTTTGCCCTCTCGGTCGCGCTGCTGGCCTGCATCGGGCTGGCCGCACTGGTGAACGCCGCCGCCCTGTGGGCGCTGCTGGTGGTCGGGCCGCTGATCGCGCTGGGCCTGTACGACGCCCTGCAGCGCCGCCATACCGTGCTGCGCAACTTCCCCGTCGTCGGCCACGGACGCTATTTCATGGAGATCGTGCGACCCGAGATCCAGCAGTATTTCATCGAGTCCAACGTCGACGCCTTTCCCATCGAACGCGAGTTCCGCAGCCTGGTGTACCGGCGCGCCAAGGGCGTCCTGGACACCGTACCCTTCGGCACCCAGCGCGACGTCTACCGCATCGGCTACGAATGGGCCAGCCATTCCCTGGCGGCACACCCGGCCTGCTGCTGTGCTCCGCGGGTGCGCGTCGGCGGCCCGGCGTGCCGCCAGCCCTACGAGGCCTCCCCGCTCAACATCTCGGCCATGAGCTTCGGCGCGCTGTCGAAGAACGCCGTACTGGCGCTCAACCGCGGCGCGAAGAAAGGCGGCTTCGCCCACAACACCGGCGAGGGCGGCATCTCGCCCTGGCACCTGGAACCCGGCGGCGACCTGATCTGGCAGATCGGCACCGGCTACTTCGGCTGCCGCGACGCCGACGGCCGCTTCGACCCGGAACGCTTTGCCGAACAGGCGCGGCGCGAGGCGGTGCGCATGATCGAAATCAAACTGTCGCAGGGCGCCAAGCCGGGTCACGGCGGCGTACTGCCCGGCGTGAAGGTGACGCCGGAGATCGCCGCCATCCGCGGCGTAGAGCCGGGCAAGACGGTGTTCTCGCCGCCTTCACACAGCGCCTTTTCATCACCGATCGGCCTGCTGGAGTTCGTTCGCGAGCTGCGTGAACTGTCGGGTGGCAAGCCGGTCGGCTTCAAGCTGTGCATCGGCCGGCGCAGCGATTTCCTGGCCATCTGCAAAGCCATGCGCGAGACCGGCATCCTGCCCGACTTCATCACCGTCGACGGCGGCGAGGGCGGCACCGGTGCCGCGCCGCTGGAATTCACCAACTCCATGGGCATGCCTGCGCGCGACGGCTGGATCTTCGTGCACAGCGCGCTGCGCGGCACCGGCCTGCGCGACGACATCCGCATCGTCGCCAGCGGCAAGATCCTCAGCGCCTTCCACATGGTGCGCGCCATGGCGCTCGGTGCCGATCTGTGTGCCTCGGCACGCGGCATGATGCTGGCGCTGGGCTGCATCCAGTCGCTGCGCTGCAACACCAATCACTGCCCGACCGGCGTCACCACCCAGGACCCGGCGCTGGTCTACGGCCTGGACGTCACCGACAAGTCGGAGCGCGTGGCGCGCTTCCACCAGGCCACCCTGGAGGGCTTCGTCGAACTGCTGGGCGCCATGGGCCTGCGTGAACCGCGCGAACTGACTCCGCGCCACATCTACCGGCGCATCGACGACCTGCGCGTGCGCAACATGGAAGAACTCTACAACTTCCTGGAACCGGGCCAGCTGCTGGACGGCGACGTGCCCGCCGACCTGCGCGAACCCTGGGAGCGGGCGCGGCCGGACCGCTGGGCGTTGTAGGGAGACCGCCAACACCGCCACCCCTGGCGGCCGCCGGACGGTCATGGTGGGGTTCCTTCGTCACCCCACCCCACGGAGGCTCCCTCACAGGCAGGGTGGGGTGAGCGCAGCGAACCCCACCACGACGCCGGTACGGCGGATGCCGTCGCGCGGGCCTGATCCCTTCGTTCGACCATGACAACCCACGCCATTGCGCTCCGTTCCGGAGGCGACGGCCGGATCGTCATGGTATTCGCCGAGCCGCCTCAGGCCGGTTTCACGGCCTCAATGGTGGCGGACAGGACGTAGTCCTCCACGCCGCTGCCCGGCGCCCAGTCCTTGATGAACTCGCGGGACTCGTCCTTCGGCTCGATGCGGATGCCGGTGAAGCCGGCGTCGGACAGGAAGGCGCGCAGGTCGTCGACCGTCGAGGCGCCGCCCACGCAGGCGGAATGCAGGAAGGGGTCGTCGCGGACCTCGTCGGGCAGTTCGGTGCTCGCCACCACGTCGGAGATGGCCAGCCGCCCGCCGGGCCTGAGCACCCGGAAGGCCTCGCGGAAAACCTGCGGCTTGTCCGGCGACAGGTTGATGACGCAGTTGGAGATAATGACATCCACGCTGGCGTCCGCCACCGGCAGGTGCTCGATCTCGCCGAGCCGGAACTCGACGTTGGTGAAGCAGCCCCGTTCGGCGTTGGCGCGCGCCTTGCCGAGCATGGCGGGCGTCATGTCGACGCCGATCACCCGCCCCTGCTCGCCGACCTCGCGCGCCGCCAGGAAGGCGTCGAAGCCGCCGCCGGCGCCCAGGTCCAGCACCACCTCGCCCGGCTTCAGGCCGGCGATGGCGCGCGGGTTGCCGCAGCCCAGCCCCAGGTCGGCGCCTTCCGGCACAGCCTCGCGGTCGGCCGCGCTGTAGCCGAGCCGCTCCGAGACGATGGCGTTGATCCGGGCGTCGTCCGACACCCCGCAGCAGGAGGCCGCCTCGCCGCAGCCGCCGCCGGCGTCGCTGGCCTCGGCCACCTCGCCGTAGGCGTCGCGCACCTGCTGTCGGATCCGGTCGGCTCTGGTCTCACTCATGGCAATCTCCTCATCGAACTGCAGTGGAAAAATCGGCACCCGCCCACACCGGCATCCCGCCCCGCTGTAGGAGCGGGCTTGCCCGCGATCCCGCCGCAGGCGGGCGGGTCCGGCGGCCGCCATTTTTCACAGCCAGGCCCGCGATCCCGCCGCTGTGGGCCGGTGGCTGCCGTTTTTCGCGGGCGAGCCCGCTCCTACAGGGGGTCAGGGCGGCTGGCGGCGTTGTTCCAGCAGGTGATCGTAGGCCGCCAGCGCCGCCCGGGCGCCGGCGCCGGCGGCGATGATGATCTGCTTGTAGGGTTCGTCGGCCACGTCGCCGGCCGCGAACAGGCCGGGCAACGCGGTGGCCTGCCGGCGGTCGACCGGCACCTCGCCGCGTTCGTTCAGCTCGATCAGTCCCTGCAGCGGCTGGCTGTTCGGCACCAGGCCGATCTCCAGGAACACGCCGTCGACCGCCAGGTCCTGGCGCGTGCTGCCGTCGGCGGCCTGCAGGCGTATGCCGGTCAGCCGGTCGTCGCCCAGGAACTCGCGCACCTCGGTGGCCGGATGGAAATGCACGCGGCCCGAGCGGCGCACCTCCTCGACCAGCACGGGATCGGCCTGGAAGTCGTCCAGTATATTGATGAGATGTATCTCGCGCGCCCAGGGCAGCAGGTCGCGCGCGGCGGTGAAGGCCGAGTTGCCGCCGCCGACCACGGCCACCCGCTTGTCGCGGTACAGCGGCGCGTCGCAGGTGGCGCAGAAGGCCACGCCATGCCCCAGAAAGCGCTGCTCGCCGGGCACGCCCAGGGTGCGGTAGCGCTTGCCGGCGCAGTAGATCAGTGCCCGGGCGCGGTAGCGCCCGCCGTCGCCGGTCTCGGCCACGAAGCGCGCATCCTCCTGCGTCACGCGCGTCACCTGCACGTGCAGCCGCTCGGCGACGGGGTAGCGCTCGGCGTGGGCGCGGAACAGTCGCGCCAGTTCCTCGCCGCCGATCTCGGGAATGCCCAGCCAGTTTTCGATGCTGGCGGTGTTGACGATCTGGCCGCCGACGGTATCGCCCAGCAAGGCCACGTCGAGATCCTTGCGCGCGGCGTAGATGGCCGCCGCCATGGCCGCCGGACCGGCGCCCACGATGAGCACGTCGTAGTCGTGGCCGGGCTCGGCGTCGCGCGCCCGGCGCTCGCCGCGCGCCTCGCGCAGGGCGGCCTCGGCCTCCTCGTACAGGGCCGGCTCCGCCAGCCGGAGGATCTGCAGCAGGGCGTCCATCGGCGGCAGGGCGCCCTCGAAGGCCGGACGTTCGTTGACCACGGTACGCGGCACGCCGCTCACCTGGTAGCGTTGCGCCAGGTCCGGGAACTGGGCGGCGTCGATCATGTCGGCGCGCACCTGGTCGTTGAGCCAGGCCAGCTGATGGGCCAGCTGCACCATGCGCGGACAATAGGGGCAGGTCAGGGTGACCAGGATCTCCAGGTGCAGGGGCCGGCCGATGCGCCGCGCCAGCCGTACCACCGCCTCATCGAGTTCGAGGCGGCCGGTCGAGACCAGCAGGATGGCTTCGACCAGCGAACCGAACTCGTAGCCGCCGGTGACGCCGTAGAAACGGATGCCGTGGTCGCGCTCGCCCACCACGGCGGTGGCCGGCACGCGCGCGATGCCGTAGCGCCGCACGGTCGCGGTGTCCTCCACCAGGTCGTGGATCTCCAGCTCGACCTTGTCGGACAGGGCGGCGACCGCCTCCAGCAGATCGCGCTGCTCTCGGCAGGCGGCGCAGGCCTGCCGCTGGGTGAAGAACAGCAGCCGCACCGGCTTGTCCAGTCCGCGGAACAGCCGTTCGACGCGCTCGCGTGTCGCGGCATCGATGGGGTCGGTCATGGTTCAGGACCTCCTTGCGGTTCCTGCCTGCACAGGCCGCAACATACCAGAGTCGGCACCCTCATCGCACCGGGTTCAGCGGCCGCGTCTCGCGCTGCCAGCGCACCAGGTCCTCGGGCCGGTCGAGGTCCCACAGCGGCGGCAGCTCCTCCCAGCACCAGCCCAGCGACTGCAGGCGCCGGCGGGTGATCTGCATGACGCGATCGCTACCCCAGGGGATGTCATCGAACAGCCGGGCGTCGAAGCGGCGCAGGCCGATCAACACGTAGCCGCCGTCCTCGGCCGGCCCCACCACGGCGTCGGCGCCCTTGTCCAGCAGTTCGGCCGCCGACAGCAGGTAGTCGCCGTCCAGCACCGGGCAGTCGCTGCCGACGAGCAGCACGAAGTCGCTGTCCCGCAGCGCGGTCTCCAGCGCCGAGGCCATGCGCTGCCCCAGGTCGCCCGGCGCCTGTACGGCGACGGCCAGTCCGTAGCGCTCCACCAGCGTGGCGAAGAACGGGTGCAGCGCATCCGGCGTCACCAGCAGCTCCACCGGCGCCAGCCCGGAAGCGGCGGCGCGGGCCACGGTCTGCTCCAGCAACTGCCGGTAGACTTCGGTGGCCCGTTCATCGCCGATGCCGCCGGCCAGCCGCGTCTTCACCTGGCCCGGCTGCGGGGCGCGGGCGAACACCAGGATGCGACCGCGCGAATAGTCACTCATAGCGCGCCGCCAGCCGCTGCGCGGGCACGCCGAGCGCCCAGGCCGCGCGCAGGTACCACATCAACGCCACCGTGCGCAGCACGCCGCGCTGCTTCCAACGCCGGCTGGAAGTGACCAGCCGCTGGCGCAGGCACAGCGGCCGCAGCTCGCGGCGCAGCCGCCGACTGAGTTCGACGTCCTCCATGAGCGGCAGGTCCGGGAAACCGCCGACCCGCCCGAACAGTTCGCGGCTGACGAACAGTCCCTGGTCGCCGGTGGCGATGCCGGTCAGCCGCGAGCGCAGGTTCATGAGACGCCCGATCAGCCGCAGCAGCGGCCGGCGGCCGGACAGGCGCACGTCGAAACGCCCCCAGGCGGCGCCCCGGCCGGCCAGCGCGGCGACCAGCAGCCGGTCGGCGTCGGGCGGCACCAGGGTGTCGGCGTGCACGAACCACAGCAGGTCGCCGGCCGCCTGCGCGGCACCGGCGTTCATCTGCCGGGCGCGGCCGCGGGGGGCCTGCAGCACCCGGTCGGCCAGCGCGGCGGCGCGCGCGCGGGTGTCGTCGCGGCTGCCGCCGTCCACCACCAGCACTTCGTGGCCGCGCCCGCGCAGCGGCTGCAGGCGCGCCAGGGTGGCGGCGATGGTCTCGCCTTCGTCCAGCGCCGGTACGATCACGGACAGGCGCATGTCAGTCCAGCGCCCCGCCGCAACTGCTGCCCTGTCCGGCGGTGCAGCCGTAGCAGTGATCGGCGACGGCGATCGGCTCGCCCTGCAAGGCCGCGCCGTCCAGGTCACGGAGACGGCGCGGAGACGGCGCGGCGCCCGCCGGCAGGCCCAGCATCTGGTTGAAGTCACAGTCGTAGACGTGGCCGCGCCAGTCGACGCTGATCAGCGAGCGGCACATGACGGTGTCCAGGTTGGCCGGCTGGTGGGCCGACCTGAGCAGGCCCAGATAGTCGTCGAAGGCGCCCTTCGACACCAGCAGGCTGCCGAAGCGCTGGATGGGCATGTTGGCCAGCACGTACAGGCGGTCGAACACCACGCCGGCGCGCGCCGCCAGCTCGCGCCGGTAGTCGGCTTCCAGCGCCCGCTGGGGCGGCGGCAGCACGGCGCCGACCGGGTTGTACATGAGGTTGAGCTGCAGGCCGGAACCGGCCCGGCCATAGCCGAGGGCGTTGAGCCTGCGCAGGGCGCGGATGCTGGAGGCGTAAACGCCCCTGCCACGCTGCGACTCGACGTTCTCTTCCAGATAACAGGGCAGCGAAGCCACGACCTCGACGCCCTGCGCGGCCAGGAAGTCGGCCAGGTCTTCCTGGCCCGGCTCGTTCAGGACGGTCAGGTTGCAGCGGTCGATGACATGCAGGCCCAGCCCCCGCGCCGACTCGACCAGGTAGCGGAACTGCGGGTGCAGCTCGGGCGCGC
>JALSRI010000244.1 GCA_026984835.1 Thiohalobacter sp.
GTGCGCAGGGTGGCGCGGCTGATCGACAAGGCGCGGCAGATCTCGGAATTGGAGATGCCGCGGATGATGAAGGAGATCACCTCCGTCTCGCGCCGCGTCAGCCCCTTGCGCCGGTAATAGTCCAGCGCCATCTCATACTTCTCCTTCAGCGGCTGCAGGAAGGTGACGATGGTCTGATTGCTGCACAACAGGGTGACATCGAAGAAACTGCCGTGCAGAAAGCTGTTCTTGTACACCCGGCTGCCCCAGTCCTTCCACTGCTGGCTGTCGTCGTTGGCGTACAATTCCATGCAGCCCTTCTCGCAGCGCGAGCCGAGGCAGTCGCCGCAGATCTCGCGGCACAGGTCGTTCTGCTCCAGCACCACCTGGTTGGCGTCTTTCACGCAAACGGCAATCTGGCTCTCGTCGAGCGCTTTCTCCAGCACCATGTTCACCTCGTGCAACGTTGGACGACTGAATTGGAAGAAGTCTAGCAAGCAGACTAACCCAGGAAATCAATCCGGGGGATTGATGTAGATCAAGGTTGGCTGCATTACCTTGGGCCGCGCAGGAAACCACGCCCATGAACCAGCACGCATCCAACCCATTGCCAGCGCCCCGGTCGCCGGTGCTCGCCTACCCCATCGGCGACCGGCTGTACCTCAATATCACCGACCGCTGCACCCTGCGCTGCCGCTTCTGTCCCAAGCACCAGGCCGGCCCGCGGGTGCACGGCTACGACCTCGGTCTCAGGGAGCGGCCTTCCGTGGAGCGCCTCATCGCCGCCATGGGCGATCCGTCGCGCTACAGCGAAGTGGTGTTCTGCGGCTTCGGCGAACCGACCCTGCGCCTGAAGCGGCTGATCGAGATCGCCGACCACATCCAGGCGCACGGCGGCCGGGTGCGGCTCAACACCGACGGCCTCGCCAACCGGGTGTTCCGGCGCAACGTGCTGCCCGACCTGGCCGGCCGCATCGACGCCCTGTCGGTGTCCATGAACGCCCAGTGCGAGGATGTCTACGTGCGCCACTGCCGGCCGGCGCTGAGCGGATCGTTCGCGGCCATGCTCGACTTCCTGCGTGAAGCGCCGCTGTACGTGGACGAGGTCACCGCCACCGCCATCGACGGCCTGGCGGGCGTCGACATCGGCGCCTGCGAACGCCTGGCGCGGGACTGCGGCGTGGCCTTCCGGCGCCGCACCCTCGACGTGGTGGGCTGAGCATGCAGCTTTCCGATTACGTCAACACCTTCGGCCAGGCCATGCTGCGCCGCCATGGCGAGCGGGTGCACAAGCTGGCCCTGCACGCCAGCTTCACCTGCCCCAACCGCGACGGCAGCAAGGGCCGGGGCGGCTGCACCTTCTGCAACAACGCCTCCTTCAACCCCAACGGCCGGCGGCCGCCGGGCATTCCCGAACAACTGGCCGCCGGCCGCCGTGTGATCGCCCGGCGCACCGGGGCACGCCGGTACATCGCCTACTTCCAGGCCTACACCAATACCTATGCCGAGACCGACCGGCTGGCGCAGCTCTACGGGCAGGCGCTGCGCCAGCCCGGCGTCATCGGCCTGGCGGTGGGCACGCGGCCCGACTGCGTGCCCGACGAGACGCTGGACCTGCTGGCCGGCTACCGCGACCGCGGGCTGGAGGTGTGGCTGGAACTGGGCCTGCAGTCGGCCTTCGACTCGACGCTGGCGCGGGTCAACCGCGGCCACGGCTTCGGCGAGTATCTGCACACGCTGCGGCGCGCGCACGCACGCGGCCTGCAGGTCTGCACCCACCTGATCCTCGGCCTGCCGGGCGAGGACGCGCGCCACTACCGGGTGACCCTGCAGCGGGTGCTGGAGCACGGCGTCGAGGGGCTCAAGCTGCATCCCCTGCACGTGGTGCGTGGCACGGCGCTGGCCAACCAGTGGCGCCACGGCGAATACCGGCCGCTGGCGCTGGACGAGTATGTCGGCCTCGCCGCCGACCTGGTCGGGCGCACGCCGCCGTCGGTGATCTTCCACCGCCTGACCGCCACCGCCCCGCCGCAGCTGCTGCTGGCGCCCGCCTGGTGCGCTCGCAAGTGGGAGGTGCTCAACCGCATCGCCGCCGAACTGGCGGCGCGCCGCGGCGGACCGTCGCGGGCGGGCCTGCGGAGCGGCTGCGGCACATGAGCGCCGACAAGCTGCAACTGGTGTGCCCGGCCGGCAGCCTGCCGGCCCTGAAGGCGGCCGTCGACAACGGCGCCGACGCCGTCTACATCGGTTTTCGCGACGACACCAACGCGCGCCATTTCGCCGGGCTGAATTTCGACGAGCGGCGCGCCGGCGACGGCATCGACTACGCCCACGCCCGCGGCCGCCGCGTGTACCTGGCCATCAACACCTACCCGCAGCCGGACGGCTGGCTGCGCTGGCAACAGGCGGTGGACCAGGCCGCCGGACTGGGCGTGGACGCCCTGATACTGGCCGACACCGGCGTCATGGACTATGCCGCCGAACGCTGGCCGGGGCTGCACCTGCACCTGTCGGTGCAGGGCTCGGCCACCAATCCGGGCGCCATCCGCTTCTACCACGAGCGCTTCGACATCCGGCGCGTGGTGCTGCCGCGCGTGCTGTCGATGAAGCAGGTCCGGCAGGTGGCTGCGGCCAGCCCGGTGCCGGTGGAAGTGTTCGGGTTCGGCAGCCTGTGCGTGATGGTCGAGGGCCGTTGCCTGCTGTCGTCCTACGCCACCGGCCGCTCGCCCAACACCTACGGCGCCTGCTCGCCGGCCAGCGCGGTGCGCTGGGAAGAGACCGGCCGCGGTCTGGAGACGCGCCTGAACGGCGTGCTCATCGACTGCTACCGGCCCGGCGAGCCGGCGGCCTACCCGACCCTGTGCAAGGGCCGCTTCGAGGTGGACGGCCAGACCGGCTACGCCATCGAGGAGCCGACCAGCCTCAACACCCTGGAACTGCTGCCGGCGCTGCTGGACGCCGGCGTCGCGGCCATCAAGATCGAGGGCCGCCAGCGCAGCCCCGCCTACGTGGCGCAAGTGACCCGGGTATGGCGCGAAGCCATCGACGCCTGCCGCGCCGACCCCGCGGGCTACCGGCCGCGGACGGGCTGGCTGGCGACCCTGGCCTCCCTGTCCGAAGGCACCCAGACCACCCTCGGCGCCTACCACCGGCCCTGGCAATGAACGGCATCCCGCGCCTGTCACTGGGTCCCCTGCTCTATTACTGGCCGCGCCGCAGGGTGCTCGACTTCTACCGGCGCATGGCCGACACCCCGCTCGACATCGTCTACCTGGGCGAGACCCTGTGCGCGCGGCGCCGCGATCTCAAGCCGGCCGACTGGCTGGACATCGCCGATACCCTGGCCGCCGCCGGCAAGGAAGTGGTGCTGTCGACCCTCACCCTGGTCGAATCGGCCTCGGAGCTGGCGGCGCTGCAGCGGCTGTGCGACAACGGCCGCTACCCGGTGGAAGCCAACGACATGGCGGCGGTGCAGCATCTGGCCGGCCGCGCGGCTTTCGTCACGGGGCCCTCGGTGAACATCTACAACGCCCGCACCCTCGATGTACTGGCCGGCTGCGGCCTGATGCGCTGGGTGGTGCCGGTGGAGCTGGGCCGCGACGCGCTGGCCGCGCTGCAGCGCCAGCGCCCTCCCGGCGTGCAGACCGAGGTGTTCGCGCACGGCCGCCTGCCGCTGGCCTGGTCGGCGCGCTGCTTCACGGCCCGCTCGCGCAACCTGCCCAAGGACGACTGCCGCTTCGTGTGCCGCGACTACGCCGACGGGCTGGTGCTGAAGACGCGCGAACAGGAGCCCTTCCTGACCCTGAACGGCATCCAGACCCAGTCGGCCCGCACCCACAGCCTCATCGCCGAGACCGGTGCCCTGCTGGAACTGGACATCGACGTGCTGCGCATCAGCCCGCAGTCACAACACATGGAAGACATCATCGACCTGTTCCACCGGCGCCTGCACGGCGGGCTGTCGGCCGCCGAGGCCCGGCGGCAGATCGAGGCACGGGTGCCGACCGGCACCTGCAGCGGCTATTGGCACGGTACGGCAGGCATGGACACCCACCCGTCTCCATCGTCGTAGGAGCGGACTTGCCCGCGATCCGTTCCGCC
>JALSRI010000245.1 GCA_026984835.1 Thiohalobacter sp.
CGCAGCGCCAGCAGCGCCGGGCTGGTGGTGGTCTGCGCCCGGTGGCCGAAGAACGGCAGCGGCCGGCCGGCGTCGACGCGCTGGTCGGGCAGGATGCCGATGGAGCGGCCGCCGCGCAGCTCGCGCAGCAGCCGGCGCAGGGCCTGCTGCTTGGGGATGAAGCAGCACCCCATGACGCGGCGCCGCGCCTGCAGCAGGCGGTCGACGAGGGGGTTGCCCTGGGGCGCGTAGACCACGCTGAGCGGCACGCCGGCGGCGCGGACGGCGGCGGCGGCCAGTTCCCAGTTGGCCAGGTGGGCGCTGACATAGATGGCCGGCCGCGCCGACTGCACCAGTTCGCGCGAGCGCGGGTCGAAGTGCAGTTGCAGGTGGTCGCCGGCCGGCCCGGCCGCCAGCCGCCGCAGGTGGGCGTACTCGGCCAGCACGGCGCCGAAGCTGGCCCACACCTCGCGCGCCAGCGCCCTGCGCTCGGCCGGGTCGCGGCGCGGAAACGCCAGCGCCAGGTTGCCGTCCACGAAACGCCGCCTGCCCAGCCCCGGCCCCAGGCGGCGAAACAGCCAGGCACCGGCGGCCGACGCCCGCGACGGCGGCAGGCGGGCTGCAAGCCACCAGAACGCGAGCAACACCAGCGCCTCGACGGGCCACGCCAGCAGCCGCGCCAGGCGCTGGCGCCGACGCGGCGCGCGGCGTCGGCGGGATGCGTGCGGGTTTCGGGTGGTTCCCATCGGCAAGTCGTTCGAACCGGAAGCCGGGGCAGACTAACCCGCCGACAGCAGCGATGCACTCGACACCTCGGTTCGATTCCGGCCGCCCGGCACCGTGGCTATACTTCGCGCCCTCTCTGGCCTGAACCGATGACCCCATGACCGGATCGAGCGCGGCCCCGGCCGACGCGACGGAGTGCAGTTCACCCTCGACCTGGCTGCTCACCGGCCACCGCGCCGGCGACAACAACCAGGTCCTGGCCCTGGCAGAACAACTGGGCTGGCCCTTCGAGGTCAAGCGGCTCGTGCACCGGCGCAGCAAGCTGCTGACGCGGCTGATCTCGCGCCAGTTGTTCGGCATCACCCTGGCCGGCATCGAGCGGCGCCGTTGCAGCGAGCTGGCGCCGCCCTGGCCCGACCTGGTGATCAGCGCCGGGCGCGACAGCGAGCCGGTGGCGCGCTGGATCCGCAGGCAATCGGGCGATACCACGCGGCTGGTGCACATCGGCCGGCCCTGGGCGCCGCTGTCGGCCTTCGACCTGGTCATCACCACGCCGCAGTACTTCCTGCCGCCGCGGCCCAACGTGCTGACCAACGCGCTGCCGCTGCATCGCATCACGCCGGCGCGCCTGGCCGAGGCCGGCGCGCACTGGCGGTCACGGCTGGCGCACCTGCCGCGACCCCGCACCGCGGTGCTGGTGGGCGGCGACAGCGGCAGCTTCGTGCTGACGCGCGAGCGGGCGCGGCGGCTGGGACGCCTGGTGCAGGCGCGCGTCGTCCGCAGCGGCGGCTCGGTCCTGGTCAGCAGCAGCGCGCGCACGCCGCCGGCCGCCTTCGAGGCGCTGTGCGTGGAGCTGAGCGTCCCGCGCCATCTCTACCGCTGGCGGCCCGGCGACACCGACAACCCCTACCTCGCCTACCTGGCGCTGGCCGACGAACTGGTGGTGACGGGAGAGAGCGCCTCCATGCTGACCGAGGCCAGCGTCACCCGCAAGCCGCTGTGGGTCTTCGATATCGGCCCGGGCGCCGGCGGCGGGCACCGGCCGGCGCGGTGGGACCTGCGCAGGCTGCGCAACCGGCTGGCGAACCGCTTCAGCCCGCCGCGCATGCAGCGCGACATCGGCGACGTGCAATGGCGCCTGGTGGCCAGCGGCCGCGCCCGCTGGCTGGGCGAGCCACCGGCCGGCCGGGTCGTGCGGGCGGCCCGCTGCGACACCCGCGAGGACGCCCGCCGCACGGTGCGGCGCGTGCGCGCCCTGTTCGAATGAGGCGATGACGCCCCGCCCGGCGGTCGTGGCGCTGGTGCGCGCCCATCCCTGGCGCACGGCGGTGACACTGCTGACACTGGTGCTGGCGGCGGCGGCCGAGAGCATCGGCGTCGGCAGCCTGCTGCCACTGCTGGATCCGGGCGCGCCCTACCCGCTGCGCCACACGCTCGATACGGCATTGGCCGGACTCGGGCTGGAGCCGGGGACCGGCGTGCTGCTGGCGGTGCTGGTCGCCGGCCTGAGCCTGCGGAACAGCCTGCTGTTGCTGGCCCAATGCCAGGCCGGCCTCCTGGCCGCCCGGGTGGCGACCGAGCTGCGGCAGCGCCTGCTGCGGGCGGTCATGCGCAGCCGCTGGCCGTACTTCCTGGAACAGCCGGCCGGGCGCCTGGGCAACGCCCTGGTCGGCGAAGCGGACCGCGCCGCGAAGGTGCTGGTCGGCGCCACCGCCGCCTCCGCCCTGCTAATCCAGGCGCTGGCCTACGCCGCCCTCGCCTGCAGCCTGTCCTGGCGCGCCAGCCTGGCAGGCGTCGCCGCGGCGTCGCTGGTGCTGGCCGTCTTCCAGGGCCTGGTGGGCAGGGCGCG
>JALSRI010000246.1 GCA_026984835.1 Thiohalobacter sp.
TTGTGGTCCAGCGGCACCACGTCGGCCACCGTGCCCAGCGCCACCAGGTCGAGCAGCCCGGCCAGGTTGGGATCGGCCAGGCCGCGTGCGGCGAACCAGCCCGCCTCGCGCAGCCTCCCGCGCAGCGCCACCATGAGATAGAAGGCCACGCCGACCCCGGCCAGGTGCTTGCTCTGGAAGGGGTCGCCCGGCTGGTTGGGGTTGACGATGGCGTCGGCCTCCGGCAGCTCCGGCCCGGGCAGGTGGTGATCGGTCACCAGCACCTGCATGCCGCGCGCCCGCGCCGCCGCCACGCCCTCGAGACTGGAGATGCCGTTGTCGACCGTCACCAGCAGATCGGGCGAGCGCCGCGCCGCCACCTCGACGATGGCCGGCGTCAGGCCGTAGCCGAAGGTGAAGCGGTCCGGCACCAGGAAGTCGACCGCGTCGGCGCCCATGGCGCGAAGGGCCTCCACCACCAGCGCGCAACTGGTGGCGCCGTCGGCGTCGAAATCCCCCACCACCAGGATACGCCGGCCCGCCGCCAGGGCCTCGGCCAACAGGGCGGTGGCCCTGTCCATGCCGCCCAGACCGGACGGCGGCAGCAGGCGTTCCAGGGTGGTGTCCAGCTCCTCCGGCCCGCGCACGGCGCGCGCGGCGTACAGGCGCCGCAGCAGCGGATGCAGCTCGTCGGGCAGGTCGGCGGCGACGGCGTCGCGGCGGCGGATCGGGCGTTGAATGCCGTGCATTGGGTTCCATTTGTCCCGGGGTCTGCCGCATTGTACCGGAAGCCCGGGAGGCGCGGGTGGAAGACGCAGTGAGGCGGCCGGCATCATCGACCCGGCGACCCAACAGGCGGTGTTCAGGGCTTCAGGCCTGTTCCGGGACAGGGCGCGGCTCGCCGGCAAGGGTCGGAACGCCGTACCGGGGCATGCCCGAAGCCCTGAACACGGCATACCTGGTCGCCGGGTCAATGATGGTTGGTCGGCGGGTCAATAACTGGTAGCGTATCGACATGAACAGCCCGGCCACCATCCGCAAGGCCGAAATCCGCCTCACCGGACTCGCGCCGCTGATTCTCGCACTGCCGCTGCAGGCGGCGGCGCAGCCGGCGGACGAGTACACCCGCTGCGTCATGGAACTGGTCGGCAACGCGGCCGACGACGTGACGGTCGCCGCGATCCGCCACGCCTGCGAAGCGGACCGCCCGACCACGAGCCAGCCTGAGCCGGCCGCGCGAAGCGACGGAGGCGGGGCGACGCCACTGGAGAAAAGGCTGGCAATGGAATCGGCCACCGACGTCATTCCCTTCGTCATCACACCCCACAAACCGAACTACCTGATCGCCAGCTACAACACGCTCGACTACAAGGAATCGCTGTTCGAGCAGCAGTTCAAGGAGAACGTGTCGCTGAAGAATGCGGAAGTCGATTTCCAGATCAGCTTCAAGTTCCCCGCCATCCGCGGCATATTCAATACACGGACGAACCTGTATTTCTCCTACACCAACCGCTCCTTCTGGCAGGTGTTCGACCGCGCCGACTCCGCCCCCTTCCGCGAGACCAACCACGAACCGGAAGTCTGGCTGGCCATTCCCACCCGTTTCCGCGTCCTGGGTTTCGACAACCGCCTGCTCACCCTCGGCATCGTCCACCAGTCCAACGGCCGCGGCGGCGTGCTGTCGCGAAGCTGGAACCGCGTCTACGCCACCTTCGTGTTCGAACGCGGCAATCTGGCCTTCGCGCTCAAGCCCTGGTGGCGCCTGCAGGAGAGCCGCAACGACGACGACAACCCGGACATCGAGGATTACCTGGGTTATTTCGAGTTCCTCACCGTCTACAAGCACGGCCGCCAGTCGGTCGACATGCTGGTACGCAACACGCTGCGCGACGACTACCGCGGCGCCCTGCAACTGGGCTACACTTTTCCCATCAAGAAACACGTGCACGGCTACGTGCAGTACTTTCACGGCTACGGCGAGAGCCTCATCGACTACGATCACAAGGTGAGGAAGCTGGGCCTGGGTATCAAACTGACCGACTGGCTCTGACGACGCGACGGAGGTGCGGCGGATGTTCCTGGCGCGAACCCACCTGGGCGAGCTGCTGTCGGCGCTGCGCGACCGCGGCTACCGCCTGATCGGCCCCCGGGAGCGCGACGGCGCCATCGTCTACGACGAATTGTCCGGCGCCGGCGACCTGCCCCGCGGGCTGCGCCAGTCGTGCGGGGCCGGAGAAGTGCGGCTGGAGAGGACCGGATCGCCGCGCTGTTTCGCCTGGGCGAACGGTCCGCAGGCGCTCAAGCCGCTGCTGTTCCAGCCCGCCGAACCCCTGTGGCAAGCGACCTGCGACGATTCGGGCCGGCTTCGCTTCGAGGCGGTCGAACCGCGAGTCACCCCCACCGCCGTCCTGGGCGTGCGCGCCTGCGACCTGGCGGCGCTGGCGCTGCTGGACCGGCATTTCCTCGATGGCGCTGTCCGCGACCCCCACTATGCCGCGCGCCGCGCCGCGCTGCTGCTGATCGCCGTCAACTGCACCCACCCCGCCGCGACCTGCTTCTGCGCCGCCACCGGCGACGGGCCGGAGGCGCGCCAGGGCTTCGACCTGCGGCTGGATGAACTGGACGACGGCTACCTTGTCGCGTCCGGCAGCGCCGCCGGCGAGGCCATCCTCGCCGACCTGCCGCTGGAAGCCGCCACCGACGCCCGGCGCCAGAACGCCCGGGAAGCCGTGGCCGCAGCCGCGGCGCAGCAGACGCGCACCATACCGCCGGGCGACCTGTACGACGCCCTGTCGCGGCAGCGGCGGCACCCGCGCTGGGAGGCCGTCGCCGAACGCTGCCTGGCCTGCGGCAACTGCACCCAGGTGTGCCCGACATGCTTCTGCAGCCGCGAACAGGAACAACCGGCGCTGGACGGCAGTACCAGCCAACACCTGCGGGAATGGGATTCCTGCTTCAGCGAAGGCCACAGCTACATCCACGGCCTGGTGATCCGCCAGTCCGTCGCCCACCGCTACCGGCAATGGCTGACCCACAAGCTGGGCGGCTGGCACCGCCAGTATGGCCGCAGCGGCTGCGTGGGTTGCGGCCGCTGCATCGCCTGGTGCCCGGTCGGCATCGACCTGACCGAGGAAGTGCATGCCGTGCTCGGGGACGCCCCGGATGCCTGAGCGTGGCCCGCCGCTGGAAGCCGAAGTGGTGACCCGGGTCGACGAGTCGCCCACGGTGTTCACCCTGGTGCTCAGCCTCACCGACCCGCAGGCTCACCGCGACTACCGTTTCGAGCCGGGCCAGTTCAACATGCTGTACCTGTACGGCGTGGGCGAAATCCCGATCTCCATCGCCGCCGATCCGGAGCGGCCCGGCCTGTTGGTCCATACCATCCGCCGGGTGGGGCGCGTCACGCGTGGATTCGCGGCGCTGCAGGTCGGCGACCGCATCGGCTTGCGCGGGCCCTTCGGGCGCGGCTGGCCGCTGGCGCAGGCGCAGGGCCGCGACATCCTGATCGTGACCGGCGGCCTCGGCTGCGCCCCGGTGCTGCCGGTCATTAGGCAGATCATCCATCACCGCGAACGCTACGGCCGGGTCGCCATCCTGCAGGGCGTCAAGCACGCCGATGACCTGATCTGGCGCGAGCGCTATCATCAGTGGGCGGCGCTGCCCGATACCCGCGTGCTGCTGGCGGCCGACGTGGCCGGGCGCGACTGGCCCGGCCACGTCGGCCTGGTTACGGCGCTGTTCGACGAACTGGACATGGACGTGTCCGACTGCCTCACCCTGATGTGCGGACCCGAGCCCATGATGCGGGCCAGCGCCGAGCGCCTGCTCGACCGGGGCGCCTCGCCGGACAGCCTGTGGCTCAGCATGGAGCGGAACATGCAGTGCGCGGTCGGCCACTGCGGTCACTGCCAGTACGGGGAGAAGTTCATCTGCCGGGACGGGCCGGTGTTCCCGTTCAGCGACATCGCCCACCTGTTCGGGGAGCCGGGATTGTGACTGCCAGACCACGCATCGCCGTGCACAAGTTCAGCTCCTGCGACGGCTGCCAGCTCGCCTTCCTCAACGCCGGCGAGGACCTGCTGACGCTGGACCGGCTGGTCGACATGGTGCACTTCGCCGAGGCCGGGCCGGTGGACGAAGCGGCGCAGGTCGACATCGCCTTCGTCGAGGGCAGCATCTCGACGCAGGCCGACGCCGAACGCATCCGGCGGGTGCGCGAACGGTCCGGTTTCCTGGTCACCCTGGGCGCCTGCGCCACGGCCGGCGGACTGCAGGCGCTGCGCAACCTGGCCGACGGCGCCGGGTGGCTGGCCGGCGTCTACGCGCAGCCGGAATACATCGACAGCCTGGCTACCGCCACGCCGATCCGCGAGCATGTGCGCGTCGATTTCGAACTCTGGGGCTGCCCGGTGAACGCCCGGCAGGTGCTCGCCACGGTGCGCGCCCTGCTGTTCGGCGTGCGTCCCGTCGCGGACCACCAGAAAGTGTGCATGGAATGCAAGCGCCGGCAGGCGGTCTGCGTCCTGGTCACCGGGCGACGCCCCTGCCTGGGCCCGGTCACGTCCAGCGGCTGCGGCGCCCTGTGCCCGCGCTTCGGACGCGACTGCTACGGCTGCTTCGGGCCATCCGAGTCCCCCAACACCGATGCCCTCGGCAGGCGTTTCGAGGGCCTGGGCCTGACACCGGAGTCCATCGCGCGCCGCTTCCTGTTCATCAACAGTCACGCCGAGGCGTTCGCCGAAGCCGGCCACAAGTGGATGGGGAAACATGACGAAAAAGCGTGAAGTCCGCATCCGGGTGCCGCTGCTGACCCGTGTCGAGGGCGAGGGCGCGCTCGACATCGCCATCCGCGCCGGCCGCATCGAACAGCTGCACCTGCGCATCTTCGAACCGCCGCGCCTGTTCGAGAAATTCCTGCAGGGTCGCGGCTACCAGGAGGTGCCGGACATGGTGGCGCGCATCTGCGGCATCTGCCCGGTGGCCTACCAGATGAGCGCCGTGCAGGCGCTGGAACGGGTGTTCGATGTCGACCCCGGTGATCACATCCGCGCCTGGCGGCGGCTGTTCTACTGCGGCGAATGGATGCAGAGCCACAGCCTGCACATCCACCTGCTGGCGGCGCCGGATTTTCTGGGCTTCGACAGCGTCACCGCGATGGCGAAACGCTACCCGGACGAGGTACGCCGCGGCCTGCGCCTGCAAGCGCTCGGCAACGACATCATCCGCCTGCTGGGGGGACGCTCGGTGCACCCGGTCGGCGCCTGCGCGGGCGGCTTCCACCGGCTGCCGGCGCCCGACGAGAGCTGCGAGCTGCTCGCGCGGCTGCAGGCGGCGCGCGACGACGCCGAGGCCCTGCTCGCCTGGACCGCGCGGCTGCCGCTGCCCGACGACGACCAGGATTTCGTCAGCGTGGCGCTGCGCCATCCGCACGAGTACCCCATGAACGGCGGGCGGCTGGTGTCCAGCGCCGGCCTCGACATCGCCATCGAGGACTACCCGCAGCACTTCACCGAGTTCCAGGTGCCCTGGTCCACCGCCCTGCACGCCGGCCTGCACGGCGAACCCTACCTGGTCGGCCCGCTGGCGCGCCTCAACCTCAATCTCGACCGGCTGCCGCGCCCCGTGCGCCAGGCGCTGGACGCCACCGGCATCGACTTTCCCAGCCGCAACCTGTTCCACAGCATCGTGGCGCGCGCCGCCGAAATCCTGCTGGCCCTCCACGATGCCATCGCCATCCTGGAACAACCGCCGGCGCACGCGCCGGCCGCGGCCGCGGTGAGCCCGCGCGCCGGCACCGGCTTCGGCTGCACCGAGGCGCCGCGCGGCATCCTCTGGCACCGCTATGAAGTCGACGCCGCCGGGCTCATTGTCGAGGCCGACATCGTACCGCCCACCAGCCAGAACCAGGCCCGCATCGAACAGGATCTGCGCCAGTCGCTGCAGCACTTCGGCCTGGACCACGACGAGCAGGCCCTGCGCCGGCGCGCCGAGACCGTGATCCGCAACTACGATCCCTGCATCTCCTGCGCCACCCACTTCCTGAGACTCGCCGTCGAACGGCGCTGAGCATGACGGCGGTCCGCATCATCGGGCTGGGCTCGCCACAGGGCGCCGACCGTGCCGGCTGGATCGCGGTCGAGACCCTGCGCGACGCCGGCTTTCACCGGCGCTTCCCGGCCGGAACGCTGTCCCTGGCCCTGTGTGCCGGCCCCCATGAGCTGCCCGCCCTGCTGGAAGGCTGCCGTCTGGCCATCCTGTTCGACGCCCTGCGCAGCCCCGGCGACCGCATCCGCCTGTTCGACGAATCGGCGCTGGCGGCGTCCGCCCTGCACTGCTCGGTGCACGCCTTGGGCCTCAAGGAGACGCTGGAGCTGGTGCACACACTGGCGCCGGACGGGGGCCCGCGGGTGCTGCTGGCTGGCATCCCGGCAGGCGCCACCGCCACCCCCGACCTGACCCGGCGGGCCGTGGCAGGCTTCTGCCCGTTGCTGGCCGAGGCCGTCCACAGCCGTCTGCCGCCTGCCGGCGCGTTTGCCGGGGAGGCGCTGTTCAACCACGAAGGCGCACGGAGGGGGCTTGATTAACCACAAAGGCGCACCAGGGTGCACGAAGGAAAACCGGGGGAGACCTGTTTTAACCGCGAAGGACGCGAAGGAAGATCTTTTCAATATTTTCCCTTCGCGCTCCTTCGCGTCCTTCGCGTCCTTCGCG
>JALSRI010000247.1 GCA_026984835.1 Thiohalobacter sp.
TCAACCTGTGGTTCTATTTCGACTCCGACAGCAGCAACTGGCTGCAGCTCGCCAACGGCATCCTGCTGGTACTCGGCATCCTGCTGCTCACCTTCGTGTTCCACGCCGCCCAGCGCGACCTGCTGGCGCCGCTGGCGGAACTGCGCGACTGGGTCAACCAGATGCGCGACGGCCGTCTGGACGCGCGCCTGCCCGAGCCGCTGCAGCCCGACTTCCGCAAGCTGTACCGCGACATCAATGCCCTCGGCGAGCGGCTGGAATCCCTGTCGCTGGACATGCAGTCGCAGGTGGAGAAACAGACCGAGCGCATCCAGCAAAAGACCCACTCGCTGGAGATCCTCTATGACGTGGCCGCCAGCATCAACGCCGCGCGTGACCTCGAGGACCTGCTGACCCGCTTCCTGCACACCCTCAAGGACGTGGTCGACGCCCGCGCCGGCACCGTGCGCATGCTCACCGACGACGGCCGGATGCAGCTCATCGCCGCCAGCGGTCTGGAGCCGGAAGTGGTCCGCCAGGAACAGATGGTGTCCGTGGACCGCTGCCTGTGCGGGCGGGTGGCGAAGGAAGGCGAGGTGCACGCACTCAGCGACCTGGACAGCTGCGGCCAGTTTGCCGGCCGGCCGTTCTTCGGCAAGGAAAAGATCGAAATGATTGCCGTGCCGCTCAACTACCGCGGCAAGACACTGGGCGTCTACAACCTGTTCACCGAACACCACGGCCTGGTCGAGCGCGAGGACATGAAGAACCTGCTCACCAGCATCGGCCACCATCTCGGCATGGCCATCGAAAAGTCGCGCCTCGACGAAGAGGCCAACCTGCTGTCCATCATGGAAGAACGCACGCGGCTGGCCAACGAGCTGCACGACTCGCTGGCGCAGAGCCTGGCCAGCCTGCGCTTCCAGGTGCGGGTGCTGGACGAGACCCTGCACAGCGGCGAGGAATCGGCCCTCTGGCAGGAACTGGAACGCATCGAGAACAGCCTCGACGAGGCCTACACCGAGCTGCGCGAGCTGATCGCCCACTTCCGGGCGCCGGTCGACAAGCGCGGCCTGATCCCGGCGGTCGAACAGGCGGTGGAGCGGTTCCGGCGCAATTCCCGGATCAGCGCCTTCCTGCAGCAGGAATGGAACAAGGCGGTGCTGCCGGCGGAAGTGGAGATCCAGGTGCTGCGCATCATCCAGGAGGCGCTGGCCAACATCCGCAAGCACAGCGGGGCGCACGCCGTGCGCGTCATTCTGCGCGCCCTGCCCGGCGACGAGTTCATGGTACTGGTCGAAGACGACGGCATCGGCATGCAGGAACCGGAACCGGGCGCGCCGGGTGAGCACCTGGGCCTGAAGATCCTGCAGGAACGCGCCGCCCGCATCGGCGGTACGCTGCGCATCGAGAGCGAGCCCGGCGAAGGCACGCGCGTCACCCTGCGTTTCCGGCGGCCTGCAGAAGAGGAAAAACCCGTCCGCACCACCGTCACCGTCGATATTCCCGGCCAGAACACCCAGCCATGAGTCTCAGGATCCTGCTCATCGATGACCACACGCTGTTCCGGGTCGGCCTCGAGGGGCTGCTCGGCCACCGCAGTATCGAGATCGTCGCCTCGGTGGGTGACGGCCGCGAAGGCCTGGACCTGGCCGCAGAACTCAAGCCGGACATCGTGCTGCTGGACATGCGCATGCCAGACATCGATGGCATCGGCGTACTCAAGAAGCTGCGCGAACAGGGTTTCGAGAACCCCATCGTCATGCTCACCACCAGCAGCGACGAGCGTGACCTGGTGGAGTCGCTGCGCAACGGCGCCCAGGGTTACCTGCTGAAAGACATGGAACCCGACGAACTGGTGCTGGCGCTGCGCGATATCGTCAAGGGCAAGACCGTGGTGGCGCCGGATCTGGCGCCGGTACTGGCCAAGGTCGTGCAGGGCGACGGCAGCCTGGTGGAGGAATCCACGCCCTTCGACGAGCTGACACCGCGCGAGAACGAGATCCTCGGCCTGCTGGCGGAGGGCCAGAGCAACAAGGTCATCGCCCGCAACCTGGGCATCTCCGACGGCACCGTCAAGCTGCATGTCAAGGCCATCCTGCGCAAGCTCGGGGTGCATTCGCGTGTCGAGGCCGCCGTCATCGCCGTCGAACAGGGCCTGCGCACCAGCCGCGAGCTGGAGACGCGCAACGACTAGCGCGTCTGCGCTGGCCGCCGCCCGGGGACGGATCCGAAACCTGTCACCTGCACCACGACCCGCTGAAAAACTGCCACCATGAAATTCGAAGAACTCGTCAACGAAGCCCTGAAACACGTCGAGGAACTCTTCCCCTGGGACCTGGAGGAAGAACTGACCGAAAACACCGACCTGCTGCTGCTGGACGTGCGCGAGCCCTACGAATACCAGGCCATGCATATCCGCGGTTCCATCAACGTGCCGCGCGGCGTACTGGAATCGGCCTGCGAATACGAATACGAGGAAACCGTCCCCGAACTGGTGGAAGCCCGCGACCGCGACATCGTCGTCATCTGCCGCTCGGGCAAGCGCAGCGCCCTGGCCGCCGACGTCATGCAGAAACTGGGCTACCGGAAGGTCCGCTCGCTGAAGACCGGTCTGCGCGGCTGGAGCGACTACGACCAGGAACTGGTCGGCCCCGACGGGAAACCGGTGGACGAAGACACCGCCATCGAGTATTTCACCCCCCGACTGCGCCCCGAACAACTCGGCAGGACTTGAGTCTGCCCGCCGCCGTCCCCTTTGACCCAGGTCAAATCCGCCGCAGTTCGTGCGCGTCGGCCCGTTGCCGGGCCGACCGGATCCGCGTAGTGTATATAAGCGTATTCTTATATATCATTCCTCCATCGCAACGGGCGAAAACACATGGCAAAGCAGGACCAACCCGATACCGACAAGGCCCGCCTGGCGGAACACGCCTACGACAAGGCCTTCGAATATGAGCTCAGCTACGGCTGCTGCCCCCAGTGCGTGCTGACCGCGGTCAAGGAGACGCTGGGCGTCGTCAGTGACGACACCATCAAGGCCAGTCACGGCCTCTCCGGCGGCAGCGCTCTCAGCGGCCGGGGCGTATGTGGCGCCCTGTCCGGCGGCCTGGTGGCGCTGGGCGCCAAGCGGGGCCGGGACGCCGACAAGCTGGACCGCGGTCGCGGCATGGCCAACTTCCAGGCCGGCAGGCAGCTGGTGGAACGCTTCCAGAAAGAATTCGGCGGCCTGACCTGCGAGGAACTCCAGGTCCGCTTCGCGGGCCGCACCTACGACATGTGGAACCGTCAAGAGTATGCCGCCTTCGGCCGCGAACGTGGCGACAAGTGCGCCCGGGCCTCGGCCCTGGTCGCGAAATGGGTGGTGGAGATGCTGTAGGGGGCTACCAGGCCCTGCGCTGACAAAGCCTTGTTCAGCAGGTCTCTGGACGGTCTGTCCGCAATGACGGGAATGCCGGATTGACCAGGGCTTCCTGTTAACCCGGCAACCCGGTATGCCGGGTTTAGACGTAGTGCTTTCTGTCCTTGCGCCGCTTGCCGGCCTTCTGCACCACCACGCCCTGGATGGCCTGGATGCCGTCGAGCTCCACCACTTCCCCGTAGGCGTGGTTGAGGCATTTCAGCAGATAGCGGTCGCCCTCTTTCACCAGCTGGCGGAAATAGTACTCGTTGTCGTGGTAGGCGACCACGAAGCAGCCGTCCTTGATGATGCCGCCCGGGTCGACGACGATGATGGCACCGTGTTCGAACTCGGGCTCCATCATGTCGCCCAGCACGCGCAGGGCGTAGAGTTCGCCGGCGCCGCAACTGCTGTACTCACCCGCGATCAGCTGTTCGATCTTGTGTTCGTCCACGTGGGTTCCTCGCTGTGCCGGGACCTGGCCGGCCCCCCGATTTTAACACAGGCCGGCGCGGGGCCTGGAAAAGGTATGCAGACAAAGGGGCTATTGCTTCGGCGGCGGGTGGAAGGCGTTGCCCGGCGGCCGTTCCGGTTCCGGCTCGGGCTCGGGACGCGGCCCGGGATGGCGCGGCGGGTGCGGGCGGGGGCGGAAGCCGGGATAGACATAGACCGGCGGTGGCGCCACCGGAACCACCACCACCGGCGGCTCGTCCTCGCGCCGCTGTTCGGCGGCGGCCTTCTCCCGTTCCAGTCGCGAGCGCTCCAGTTCCCGGCTGACGTCCAGCCAGCGCTGCTGGCGTTCGAGCGAGCGTTCGCGGGCGGCGGCATCCGGCGCCTCCTCCGGCGGTGTCTCCATTTCGATGACCTCATAGTCGGAGACACCCTCGGGAAGCGTCTCCGAGAATACCGCCACGCCGTCCGCGTTCATCCACTTGTACAGGGTGTGGACTTGCGCCGCGACAACCGAAACCGATGACAACGCCAGGCCGATCGCGACGCCGGTCAGCGCCCGCCGTGCCATGTCAGCCGCCCGCTTCGACGAGGGCGCGCAATGCCGCCAGCGCCGCGCCGGTGTCGGCGGCCAGGTGCACGCGCAGGGCGCGCCGCCCGCGCTCGGCCAGTACGGCGAAGTCGCCCAGCGCCTGGGCCGACTTGACCACGCCGAAACTGTAGGCGTGGCCGGGCACGGGCAGGTCCGTGGCGTCATCGCAGGTGATCTGCAGGAACACCCCGCTGTCCGGTCCGCCCTTGTAGGCCTGGCCGGTCGAATGCAGGAAACGCGGACCATAGCCGAGACAGGTCGCCACACGCCTGCGGTCACGCACCGCGTGGCGTATCGCCTGCAGGTGCTGTTCGTGCACCGGGTCTAAGCGGTTGAGGTAGGCGAGCAGCGCGAAGTAGTCGCCGCTGCCGAGGCGGTCCAGGTGGGCGCGCAGCAACGCGGCCAGGGAAGCGTCGCCGCCGGCCTGCTCGCGCAGCACATCGGCATTGGCGTCGTCGGTGTACAGGGCCAGCAGGCCGTCCCTGGCCAGCGGCGTTCCGGCCGGCAGCGCGCCGGTCTTTTCGTAGTCGTCGGTCAGCCGCCGGGTGACGATCTTGCTGTCCTCGACATCGGGCTGGTCGAAGGCGTTGATGCCCATCACCGCGCCCGCCACCGCCGTCGCCATCTCCCAGCGGAAGAACTCCTGGCCGAGGTCGTACAGCTCCTCGATGTCGATGCGCACCAGCGCCTGGCCGGCGGCCTCCAGGGCGGCCACCGCCTCGTCCTGCGCCGCATCGGCATCGGCGCCGAGGCGCAGGTAGACGAACAGGCGGTCGTCGCCGTAGGCCTCCGGCGCCGCCAGGCGTTCGCCGTCGACCGGGATGATGCCCTTGCCCTGCTTGCCGGTGGACTCGGCCACCAGTTGCTCCAGCCAGGCGCCGAGCGTGGCGATGGCGGGCGACGCCACCAGCGTCAGCTTGTCGCGGCCTCGCCCGGCGGCGGCGGCGAGGATGGCGCCCAGCACCACCCCCGGGTTGCGCGCCGGCGCCACCGCGGCGCCGCAGGCATCGACCATGAAGCTGGCGCGCTCCAGCAGCCGCTCGGCGTTGAGCCCCATGGCCACCGCCGGCACCATGCCGAAGTTCGACAGCGCCGAGAAGCGCCCGCCGATCTCCGGCTTGCCGTGGAAGATCTTGCGGAAGTAGTCGTCCTCGGCGCGCCGCTCCAGTGCCGAGCCCGGGTCGGTCACGGCCATGAACTGGTTGCCGGGGTGACGCCCTTCCACCTGCTCGCCGGCGCGGGCGAAGAAATAGTCCTTGAGGATGTTCGGCTCCAGCGTGCTGCCGGACTTGCTGGACACGAGGAACAGGGTGGTGTCGTAGTCGATGGCGGCCTCGACGGCGCGGATCTGGGCGGGGTCGGTGGAATCGAGGATGTGCCAGTCGGGGTAGCCGTCGACGACACCGAAGGTGTGGCGCAGCACGTCGGGCGCCAGGCTGGAGCCGCCCATGCCCAGCAGCACGGCATGCCGGAACCCCTCGCCGCGCACGAACTGCAACTCCCGCTGCAGGTCGTCGACCTGCTCGAGCTGTTCGGGCACGAGTGTCAGCCAGTCCAGCCAGCGGTCCTCGTCGTTGCCGGTCCACAGGCTGGCGTCGCGCGCCCACAGCCGCTCCACCTTGGCGCCGGCCTGCCAGTCGGCCAGCACCGCATCCACGTCCGCCTGCAGCGAGGCCGGCAGGCTGAACGCCATGGCGCCGACCCGCCCGTCCTCGACGACCAGCCGCCCCTGCCGGCTGTCTTCCCGGCCCGACTTGCCCGTTCCTGTACCCGTCATGCCCACCCTGCCCCACTGGCTGTTCCGATGCCCCGGATACTAACCGAATAGCAATTTATATCAAGAAGTTATAAAACCAGACCAGTCCAGGGCCATTGATCCCGCCGGGACTCTAAAGAAAGCCACCGGCACGCCGTCAACAGGAACAGTGATTTACGCAGGAAAAACAACACCGTGACTCCGGAAGAGCTGGTTGCAAGGAACGTCGCCCTGGTGTCGCTGCCGGAAGTCTGCATGCAGGTGCAGGCCATGGCCGACTCCCCCCACACCACCGCCGCCGACATCGGCGAAGTGGTCAGCAAGGACACCGCCCTGACCGCCCGGCTGCTGAAGCTGGTCAACAGCGCCTTCTACGGCATGCCGCGCCGCATCGACACCATCAGCCGCGCCGTCAACCTGGTGGGTGCCCGCGAGCTGCGCAACCTGACCCTGGCCGCCTCCGCCGCCGAAGTGTTCAAGGACATCCCCGCCAGCGTGGTCGACATGGCCGCTTTCTGGCAGCACAGCGTCTACTGCGGGCTGGTGTCGCGCAACCTGGCGCAGCGCTGCAACGTGCTGCACAGCGAACGCCTGTTCACTGCCGGCCTGTTGCACGATGTCGGCCGCCTGCTGATGTTCATGAAACTGCCGGAACAGACCGGCCGCGCCCTGCAGATCCAGGCCGATTCGGGTCGCGAGGTCTGCGAGGTGGAAGAGGAACTGCTCGGCTTCGACCACACCGAGGTCGGCCAGGCACTGCTGTCGCACTGGAACCTGCCACCCAACCTGTGCGCCACCGTGCGCTACCACCACCGCCCCCAGGAGGCGCACGATGCTCACCTGGAGGCCGCCATCCTGCACATCGGCGACATCGTCACCCACTGCGCCCAGGACAGCAAGGACCCGCTGGGCTCGCCCTTCTACGACCCTTATGGCGCACTGCTGGACTCCGACCTCAAGGCCGAGGAAATCACCATCGCCGCCATCGAAAAAGCCGGCGACGAAGCCTTCGCCCTGACCCGCATCACCGCCTCTGACATCCAGGACGCCATCGGCACCAGCGCCACGGCATTCAACCAGGTACTGGATCTGCTCTACCCGATGGCGTGGGAGACGCGCTGACCGGGGCTTCGGTGGCGGTGAATATCCCTAGTCCACCGCCGCCCAGATATACCAGCTCGCCACCGTCCGGTAGGGCCGCCAGGCTTCGGCCACCGCGATGTAGGCGTCGTGGCCGGCGTCTTCGGGCAGGTCGTAGTGCAGGCGCATGGACTTTCTCAGCGCCAGGTCTCCCACCGGCAGCACATCGAGCTTGCCCAGCGAGAACATCAGGAACATGTCCGCCGTCCAGCGGCCGATGCCGGGGATCTGCATGAGGCGTTCGGCGATGACGTCCTCGTCGTGGCGCTGCAGGGCGTCCAGATCCAGTTCACCGCGCCGTACCCGGGCGGCGATGTCGCGGATGTAGCGGATCTTGCTGCCGGACAGGCCGCAGCGGCGCAGGCTGGTGTCGCGCACGCGGGCGAAATGACCGGGGTGGAAGGTGTCGGCGCCGAACCAGTCCAGCAGGCGCTGCTCGATGGTCGCAGCCGCCCTCACCGACAACTGCTGGTTGACGATGGCCCACACCAGGTTGTGGAAGTGCGGCTTCGGGCGCTGCATGAGCGTGCAGGGGCCGTGCCGTTCGATGAGTTCGCCGAGTGTCGGGTCGGCGCGGCGCAGGTGCGCCTCCGCCACCTGGATGCGCCGTCTCATGGAGTCCTGAAGGCCACCGACAGTACCGCGAAGCTGACGATCGCCATGCCGGCCGCCGCAATCAGCGCCTGGCGCCGGAATCCCATCAGCGCCAGCAGGGACACGATGGTCCAGCCGAGCCCGAGCGGCCAGAGTTGCACGTCAGCCGCCATCACAGCCCCCTTTCATCGAGACATCCTCCGTAACCCACCGCAGGGTGGGGTGAGCGCAGCGACGGGTAGTGGTCTTTCATTTGCGGCGCCGTTTCCGGTGGGGTGTGCTGCAACCGCCCCGTCCGACGGCGTGTTTCGATTTCGGTCTGGATCCGGGTTTCGGATTGGGCAGGCCGGCGGCCTGATACAAGGCCGCGCGGTCGCCCGCGTCCAGCGGCCGCCAGTGGCCGGGACGCAGCTTCCTGTCGAGCAGGATCGGTCCATAGCGGACCCGCATCAGGCGGCTGACCTGCACGCCCTGCGATTCCCACAGGCGCCGGACCTCGCGCTTGCGGCCCTCCTGGATGACGACATGGTACCAGTGGTTGGCGCCGCGGCCGCCGGCTTCCTGGATGTCGGTGAAGCGCGCCGGACCGTCCTCGAGCTGCACGCCCCGCCGCAGCGCCTCCAGGGCCTCGGCGCTCACTTCGCCGAGCACCCGCACGGCGTATTCGCGATCGACGACTTGCGACGGGTGCATGAGGCGGTTGGCCAGCTCGCCGTCGTTGGTGAACAGGATGAGGCCGGAAGTGTTGAGATCGAGTCGGCCGATGCCGATCCAGCGGCCGTGCGCGGGCGGCGGCAGCTTGTCGTAGACCGTCGGCCGGCCCTCCGGGTCGCTGCGCGAGCAGACCTCGCCCACCGGCTTGTGATAGACGATGAGCTCGGGCTCGCGCGCCGCCGCGGCCTGCGCGTCCACCGGTCGGCCGTCGACGAGGATGCGCTCGTCACCGGACACCCGCTGGCCGAGCACCGCCGGCCGGCCGTCGACCTGGACGCGGCCGGCCTCGATCCAGGCCTCGACCTGGCGGCGCGAGCCGTAGCCGGCGTTGGCGAGGAATTTCTGCAGGCGCTCGGGCATGGGGGTCCGTGTTGGAGGGAGGTTATTTAACCACAAAGGCGCGCGAAGGCGCACCAAGGAAAACCCTTTTTCAATCGCGAAGAATGCCGGGGAACTGTTTTCATGTTTCGCCGCGCCGCTCCCCGCGGCACTCAGCGGCCCACGTCGAAGCGTAAGGTGGGGACGGGAAAATCCTCTCGTGGTCGACGATGGCCGGCCCGTTCAATGCAGCGTCGTTTCCGGCGCGTCCGGCGACGCGCTGTCGATGCTCACCACGTTGCTGTCGGCCGGCGCCGGCGCCCCGCCTTCGTCCGGTATGCCGTCATCGGCCCCTTCCGGTGCGCCCAGATCCAGTTCCGCATTGATGCTGTCGATGTCGCGCAGCTCCATCAGCGTCGGCAGCTCGTCCAGGCTCTTCAGGTTGAAATAGTCGAGGAACTGCCGGGTCGTGCCGTACATGGCCGGCTTGCCGGGCACGTCGCGGTGACCGACGATACGCACCCACTCGCGTTCCAGCAGGGTCTTCATGATGGACGAGCTGACGCTGACGCCGCGGATGTCCTCGATCTCGCCGCGCGTGATGGGCTGGCGATAGGCGACCAGCGCCAGCGTCTCCAGCAGAGCGCGCGAATAACGCTGCGGCTTTTCCTCGGTCAGGCGCGACACCCAGGGCTCCATGTCCTGACGCACCTGGATGCGGTAGCCACTGGCCACCTGCACCAGCTCGATGCCGCGGCCCTCGTAGTCCGCCTGCAGGGCCCCGATGGCGGCGCGGACCTCGTCCCGCGCCGGCTGCTCGGCGTCGAGGAATACGCGCAGCAGCTGGTCGATGGACATCGGCTTGCCGGCCGCGAACAGGACGGACTCGATGATGTGCTTGATCCGGTTTTCGCTCATGTGTCTGGTCCGACTATTCGTTGGCGGCCGCGCCCTCGGTGACACCACCGGCGGCCCGGATATGGATGGGCGCGTAGGGCTCGGCCTGCACGAGTTCGACGAGGGATTCCTTGATCAGTTCCAGCACCGCCAGCAGCGTGACCACCACGCCCATGCGCCCCTCTTCCGGGCTGAACAGACTCGCGAAGTCGGTGAAATCGTCGGTACCGATCAGCGACAACACCAGCGACATGCGCTCGCGCACCGACAGCGGTTCCTGCTGGATATGGTGGTGGCTGAACATCTCGGCGCGCATCATGGCGTCGCGCGCGGCCAGCAGCAGCTCCTGCAGGGTGACCTGCGGCGGCGTCTTCACCACCCGCTTCTCGGGCGCCGGCAGTTCCACCGGGAAGACGTCGCGACCCACCCGCGGCATGTCGTCGATGTCCTGGGCGGCCTGCTTGAAGCGCTCGTATTCCTGCAAGCGCCGGATCAGCTCGGCGCGCGGGTCTTCCTCGTCGTTCTCTTCCACCGGCCGCGGCAGCAGCATGCGCGACTTGATCTCGGCCAGCATGGCGGCCATCACCAGGTACTCGGCCGCCAGCTCCAGGCGCAACTCGCCCATGAGGCCGATATAGTCCATGTACTGGCGCGTGATCTCGGCGATGGGGATGTCGAGGATATCCAGATTCTGGCGCTTGATCAGGTACAGCAGCAGGTCCAGCGGCCCCTCGAAGGCTTCCAGGAACACCTCCAGCGCGTCCGGGGGGATGTAGAGGTCCTGCGGGAGCGCGGTGACCGCCTCGCCCTGGACGACGGCAAAGGGCATCTCGGCCTGCTGGGGCGGTGCATCCGGGGGGGTGGTCTGGTCTGTCATTCCATGCGCTCGCGGGGGTTCGTGGGATTGTATGACAGTGCAGGTGGATTGGGAACCGGCGGCTCCTGAGATACCGTTATTTAGCTATAGTTTTAGTGTAAGTACAATATGTTATATATGCTTTTTCATCTTGTACATTATAGCTGTAGAGGTATCGCGGTGCCTGTGTCCAGGGTGTCGCGGGGCGTCCCGGTGGAGGACGCCCCGCGGCCGGAACCGGCAGGCCGGCCGCTGACCGCGGGTCGGAAACGCACCTCCGGCCGGCATCAGCACCAGCTCGCCTGTCCCCCCGGGTGCTCGAGGAGTTCGCGGATGTTGGCCTCGAGCACGCGGTAGCCGACGTTGCCGTAGAGTTTCTGGCGGCCTTCGTTGAGGACGTAGGAAGGACTGCCCTCCAGACGGTGGAGTTCCTTCTGCTCCATGTCCCAGGCCAGGTCGGCCAGCGCCGTGCCGTCGTCCAGCAAGGCCTTGACCGGGTCCTTCGGCAGGCCCATCTCCCCGGCCAGATCGAACAGCACCGGCAGCCTGCCGATGTCCTGTGCCTGTTCGAAGAAGGCGCAGCGGGCGCGCCAGATGAACTGTTCCACCGCCGTGTGTTCCGCCTCGCCGGTGGCCTCCGGCAGTTCGCCTTCCACATCCAGGCGCTGCAGCGCCTTGACGAACAGGTGGCTGGTCATGGAGGTGCGGGGTACGCAGCGCGTCCAGGTATCGGGGCTGACCGTGACGTGGGGGAACTGCCGGGCGACCCCGCGCACCTGTTCGGCGTAGGCCGCGTAACCGCCGCGGTCCTTCCAGGCCTCGCCGATGCGCTGGCCGGTGTTGCCGAACACGGATATGAACCGGTGCCGTATGACCACCTGGTCTCCGAAGTGGCGGCGCAGTTCGTCGAGGCGGATCTGGGCGGCGTAGGCCCAGACGCAGAGGATGTCGGAGAAGTACAGCAGTTCGACGGGCGTATTCATGGTGTCTGGCCTGAGCTCGCATCCTGAAGCGGCCAGCCTGCCACAGGGTGCGCGGACGCGTCTACTCCGCCACCGCCCGCACGCGCCCGTCGCGGGCGCGGGAAAGATCGACCGTCAGGCGCTGCGGCGACCAGCCGTGGACCTTGTCGTGGGCCTCGATATGGACCGTCGTGACGCCCGGCGGTACCTCGACCGCGTCCAGGCCGCGGGTGAAGGGCTGCTCCCCGACGTGCGGATGGTAGAGCACCCGGTCACCCAGTACCCGGCCCTGGCCATCGACCACCCGCCACTCGTCCGCGTAGTGATCCCAGCCGGTGTCATGGTGCTTCAGGGTCACGTTCACGGACCAGCGGTCGTCGCCGGCCTTGCGGAACTCGGCGGCAAGTATCTTTACATCGCCGGCCTGTGCGGCGCCGGCCGCAGCCAGCGCGGCCAGCCCCGCCGCCAGTCCGACGATGAACTTCGTCTTCCCCATCATGGCCCCTCCTCAACGCCCGCCGGGACCACAGGCGCGAAAGAACGCCGTGTCGCCGGCCGCGAGCCGGCACTGGCCGCTGCTGTAGGTCATGCGGTCCGGCGTCGGGCTCTCCCGGCGTTCGCGGCGCTCTTCCACCAGCAGGTGGCGGGCCGGCGCACAGGCCGGCGCCCTGGCGCACTCGGCGTGCCCGCCGCAGACCCGGCGCACCAGCCGCTCGCAGGGCGAGGCGCCGACGATGGGCTGGCCCACCCACTCGCGCGCCGCGTCCGGTTTCCGTTCCGGCGGTCGCGGATGCCGCTCGCGCAGGATGCCGGCATTGGGCACCACCTGGCCCGAGCGCACGGTGATGGCGCTGCCGTCCTTCAAGCGGTGGACGCCATCCCACAGCGGCGTGGTGACGCCACCGCGGGTGACGGTCGCGCGGTTGGTGGCAGGATCCACACGGACCTGGCCGCCGGTGGCGAGTTCGGCGCGCCAGTCGGCGTGCGCCTGTATCACCGTCAGCAACAACCCGGCCGCGCAGCGGACCAGCCATGTCCGGACCGGCTTTGCGCTCATGCTGTGTCCTCCCGCTTGTGCCCGGGCGGGGCGCCCGGCCCACAGTATCGGCCATCCGCCGCCACGGGGTCCATGTTTTCCGCGACACGCCCGCGCGACCGGGTTTGCCGGCGTCCGTCGGCACCTCGATCCGGAGCCGGTCAGGGGCAGCGCCGCAGCGCCCGCGCCAGGCCGTGGCCGTAGACGGGATCGGGTCCCGGCGCGCCCAGGTCGCGGGCGTCCCGCAACAGCCGGCTGCGCGCCGCCCCGGGCGCCTGCCCGGCGGCCAGGCCGCGCACCAGCAGGGCGGTGACGAAGGGGGCGGCGAAGGAAGTGCCGCTGTGGAAGGCGGCCCGGCCACCGCTGCGCGCCAGCCACAGGTCCACGCCCGGCGCCGCCAGGTCGATGTAGTCGCCGCGGTTGGCCAGACGATAGACCCGCAGGTCGGCGTCCACGGCGGTCACGGCGAGCACCCCGGGCAGCGCCGCCGGGTAGGCGGGCGGCGCCCGGGGACCGCCGTTGCCGGCCGCGGCGACCAGCAGCCGGCCGGCGGCGGTCAGGCGAGCGGCGGCCACGTCCAGCAGCCGGTTGCGCGGCCCGGCCAGGCTGAGATTGATGACCTGCACGTCCCGGCCCGCCAGCCAGTCCAGCGCCTCGATGAGACAGGCCGCCGTCATGTCGCTGCCGCCCGCGCGCCGGCGCGCGCAGGCCGCCACCGACAGCCGCGCGCCCGGCACCAGGCCCGCCAGCGCGCCGGCATCGGCGCGCCCGATCATCAGCGCGGCCAGCGCCGTGCCGTGATCGGCCGGCGCCGGCTGCTCGCCGACGGCCAGGAACGAACGCTGTACCAGGGCCTGACCGCGCAGCGCCGGATGACTGCCGTCCACGCCGGTGTCCACCAGGCCGATGTGCCCGCCGGCGCCACAGGTGTCCCCCGCACCCTCGGTCGCCGTCAGACGCCGGGCGTAGCGGCGCACGTCGGCCGCCTGCAGGCGGTAACGGTGGTTGACGTCGGCCAGGCTGCGCGGGTGACGGCTGCCCAGCCGCTGCGCCAGCGCCGCGGAATCGGTGCCGGGCGGCAGCCGCAGCCGCGTCAGCACCAGCCCCAGGGCGCCGAGCACGCGCCGGCTGCGCACGCCGATCCCGGCGCCGGCCAGTTCGCGGCGCAAGCGCTCGGCACTGTCGAGGTCGGGGCTGAACACCAGCAGTTCGTTCGGCTCGCGGTCGACCGGACCGCCCCCGGCCTTCACGCCGGCCAGCGGGGGCGGGGCCTCGCGTCCCAGCAGGCTGCCCGAGGCGGGCGCCACCCGCGTCGCACCGGCGGGCGCACCCGCCGTCCGGCCGTCAGGGTCGGGCGCCGGCGCCGCCGGCCGCGCCGTTGCAGCCGCCCGGCCGTCGCCGGCGCCGGGGACCGGTCCGGCCCCGGGCGCGCGCGGCGCTTCCTGCGCCACCAGCGGTGCGGCCAGCGCCAGCAGGCCGCACAACGCAGCACGCCGGCATGCCTCAGTCCGGCGCCACATGGGTCACCACGGCGTCCTGCGCCCGCAGCGATTCGATGCGCCGGCGCAGCGCCCCGGTATCGCCGGGATCGACCGCCAGTTGCACGCGGTAGACCCCCAGCGCTCCCGGCCCGTCGACGATGCGCCCGCCCACCGCCTGCAGCAGGGCGCGGATCTGCGCCTCCGTCGCCTGCGCCCGGAAGCGCAGTTGTACCACAGCACCCGTCGTCTGCTCGCCGGCCGGCCGGTAGACCCTGTCGCCGCTGCGATCGAGCAACAACGCCGTCTGCAACACCACCGCGCCGAGGCTGGCAGCCAGCGCCAGTTTCATCCAGCCGGGTGCGCGGCGGCGCGGCGACCGGCCGTCCTGGCGCAGTGCGCGCTGCAGGCGCTGCCAGCCCAGTTCGCCGGGGCCGGCCGTCTCCGCGGCCCGTACACCGTCTTTGAGTGCGCGCAGGAAACCGGCTTCCTCCCGGCAGGCCGCACAGGCCGCCAGGTGGCGTTCCACCTGCTCGCGTTCCGCCGCCGACAGCGTGCCGTTGACCAGGAAAGGCAGCAGGTCCAGCGGGTGTCGGGTTGCATCGTTCATGGCGTGATTCCCCTCGGTCTGCCGGCGCCGCCGGCCCCTGCCACTGGGTCGTCGCCCGGCGCGCGGCGGTTCATGCGCCCAGCCCGGCCGCTTCCAGGCAGCGTTTCATGGCCCGCCGGGCGTGCATCATGCGCGTCTTGACAGTGCCGGACGGGCAGCCCAGCACGGCAGCGATCTCGGGGTAGGACAGTTCCTGGTAGAAGGCCAGGTGCATGACCTGGCGATGAATGGCCGGCAGCCCGTCCAGGCAGCGGCGCACCTGGCGGGCATCACCGGCCCCGGCCACCGCCGCCAGCGTGTTGCCCCTCTCGTCGGGATGCGCTGCGGCGTCCGCCTCCGGATCCTCGCGCCGGCGCGCCCGGCCCAGCGCGCGCAGCCGGTCGAGGATGCGGTGGTGGGCGATGCCCAGCAGCCAGGTTCGCACCCGCGAGCGGCCCTGATAACCGGCCGCCTTGCGCCATACTTCGAGCATCACGTCGTGCAGCAGGTCGGCGGCCTCGGCCGGTTCGTCCAGGCGCCGCAGCGCAAAGGCGTACACGGCGCCGGCGTAGGTTTCGTAGAACCGCCGCATGGCCGCCTCGTCGCCGGCGGCGATGGCGTCCAGCCAGGCCTGGTGCGGATCGGCCGTCATGGCGGCGCGGCGACCAGCGGGCGCAGTTCGCTGACGCCGACCCGGCGTCCGTCGGCGTCGATGGCCAGCACCCGCCAGCGGTAGGCCCGGCCCGGGGTGAGATGGCGCCACAACAGCGCCCCCGCCTCCACCTCGGCGCGTCGGGCGTCGATCAGCCGGCCGGCCAGTGGCCGGCCGGCGGTCCGTGGCGCCGCTGCGTGTATTTCGAGCTGGTAGGCGCGGGCACCCGCCAGCGGCCGCCAGCGAAAACGCGTGGCCGCCGTGAAGCGGGCCCGTGGCGCCGGCGCCAGCAGTTCGATGGGCCGCGCATCCCGCCCGGTGTCGCGGCTGACGTAGTATTGCAGCTCCGGCGCCTCCGCCAGCGCCGGGTCGGTCAGGCGCAGGCGCAGCCGGTACAGGCCGCTGCGCCCGGTCGGCAGCGGCGGGCTGGCCAGGGTCGCGGCCTGGCCGCCGAACAGCGCCCGGCGCACCACCCGCAGGGGTCGGAATACCGGCGTGCCGCTGGCGCTGGACGGGTCGGCCACCTCCCACACGCCCTGCAGTTCGCCGCTGCCCGTGAAGCGTACCTGCGCCCGCGCGCGCAGCGTGGCGCCGGGCGCCACCAGCCGGCGCACGCTGTCGTCGTCGAAGCGCATGCCGAGGTAGTTGATGCCGAAGGCCGCCGCCCCGGCGCCGGTGATGTTCAGCAGCAGGTTCAGTGTCGCCGTGCCCCCGCCGCCGTCGCTGAACTGGCGCCGGTACAGCAACCGCGTCACGCCATTGCGCTCGGCCCGCGCCAGCACCGCGGCCGGCAGCACCAGCCGCTCGCGCAGCCGCACCGTCTGGCGCGACACCCCGCCACCGGGCAGTGGCTGGCCGGCCGCCGCCGCGCTCGCCGACAAGGGCTGTGTGACGGTGAGATAGAGGTTGCCGGCGCTGTCTTCGAGTACACCCTGGGGCGAGTCGATGCGTGGCCCGGCATCGGTGGTCAACTGCCAGACGATGCCCAGGCGCGCGCTGCGCTTGAGGGCCACATTGGTCTGCGGCGGAAACACCTGGGGCGAGAACAGGGCGGCGCGGGCCAGCCCGCCACCCGCCAGCCACAGCAGGCCGGCGAGTACGGCGGTGGAAAACAGTCGCACGGGTCGAGACATGGTGTTATCCCCCTTGATCCGGCGTCCCGCCGACACGCAGGCCCAGATAGATCTGCCGGCTGGGCGCGATGCCCTGCACCTGGTCGACCTCGTCGGCGTCCGCCCAGTTGGCGTTCATGAA
This sequence comes from Thiohalobacter sp., assembly GCA_026984835.1. Lineage (GTDB taxonomy): Bacteria > Pseudomonadota > Gammaproteobacteria > DSM-19610 > DSM-19610 > JALSRI01. Next base: position 16,668 of record JALSRI010000247.1, read on the forward strand.
CAGGTCCAGGCCCGGCCGGCCCGGGCGCGGCGCCACGAGACGGTAGCCGACGGCCAGGCCCAGCACCTGGCCGCGGCGATCGAGACTGCCGTCCGATACCTTGCTGCGGCTGAAACTGTAATCCAGCGACGCCGTCAGCGGGCCGCGCGCGAAGGCCAGCGCCAGGCTGGCGAGGCGTTCGTCCGTCCTGGCGCCGGTGGCGCGTTCCTCGCCGCGCCCCGCCTGCAGGGTCGGCGCCAGGCTCAGCCCCTCGGCCAGCGGCAGACTGAGCGCCAGGCCCAGCAGGTCGCTGCGGGTGCTGGACAGGACGCCCGCGTCCTCGTCGAAGCGGTTCAGACGGTATTCGAGCGACCAGTTCCAGGCGCCGGGCGCGAACGCCGCCGAGAGCGACAGGTCGCGGTTCGTGTTGTCGGTGTCGTCGCCCAGGTACAGCAGGGGATCGTCGACCTGGCGGTTGTCCACCTGCGCATAGGACAACTGGTAGACGGGGTTGGCGAACACGCGGCCGAGCGGGGCGGCCGGCGCCGCCTGCTGCGCCGGTGACCAGGCCAAATCGAGATTCAGCACGCGGCTGGCGATGGTGGGAAAGGCACGCCGGTCATCCAGGTTGTCGCGCTCCAGCCCGAGCAGCAGGGTGCCGCTCAGCCCGCCCAGCGTCGCCTGCACGACACCCTGCAGCACGCGCTTGTCGTTGGGCAGGGCGGCATTGGCGGGGCTGCGGAAGTCGGTGCCCACCTGCTGGAGCTGCAGCGAGGCATTCCAGTCCAGCGCGCCGCCGCCGGACGGCTGGTACTGTCCCAGCAGCAGGAAGGCCTCGTCGCTGTCGGCCGCGAAGCCGGTCCCGACGCCGTCGAAGTCGTACTCGCTGCGGGCGTATTCGCCGTACAGACGCAGCCGGCCGCCCAGGTGATAGCTGTCGAGACCGACCTGCCAGGCGGTGCCGCCGGGTCCGTCCCCGCCGGCACCGCCGTCGCCCTCCTCGGCCACGCCCTCCTCGCGACCCCGGCCGCTCAGGTAACCGGCGCTCAGTACCAGCCGCTGGGGATCCTGCGCCAGCGGCGAGAAGCGGGCCGTGATGCCGGTGGTGAGACGGTCGCGGTCGTTGAGGCCGGTGGGGTTGCCGACACCGGCCAGGGTGGCGGTGCGCTGGGCGTACACGTCCAGCGCCAGCCGTCCCCGTCTCAGGCCCAGCGACAGGCCGCGCCGCCGGAAATCCTGGCGGATCAGGGTGCCACCTTCCACCGCGTGCCGGCCCAGCCGCAGCCGGGCCGCCCCCCTGTCGACGCCGAGCAGGAATTCATAGAGCTGGGTCTGGTCCCGCTCCAGGGCGCCATCGTGGACCAGGGCGCCGGTCGCCGTCAGCCGGTAGGCGGCATCGGCGAGGCCGCCATCCAGGCGCAGGCTGGCCTGCTCCACCCCGGCCGGCGGCGAAGGATCGAGGTTGCGTTCCGACACCCGCCGCTGGTAGGCGAACTCGCCGGCGGGTCGCAGCGACATCTCGCGGAAGGCGGCCGACTGGCGCACTTCGAAACGCCACAGGCCGCGTTCCCGTATATCGCCGTTGTCGGCGAATTCGACCAGGCGCAACTCGTGTGGCCCGGGGTCAAGGGGCTGCGGCGACCGGTAGTCCAGCCGTCCCTCCCCCGACGTCACCAGTTCGGTCACGTCGATGGCATCCAGTTCCAGGCGCAACCGTTCGGAGACCCGGGCCAGCGCCGCCGGCAGCAGCAGCGTCAGCGTGCCATCCGGCTGCAGCCAGTCGCGGCCGTCCGGCAGCACCAGCCGTGGCGTCTCCCGGGCGCCGGCCACGGCGCCCTGCATCAGCAGGGCCGCCAGCAGCGCCCGCCAGCGTCGGGCGAACGAAGGAAAAGTAAAACCGGTGCCAGCCATCGCCCCGCCCCGGCCGCGCCTAGCGCCCCTCATCCGCGGCCCGGCCGGGCGCCAGCGGCCGCAGGGGGCGGATGACCGTCGCGCCCTTTTTCTCCTTGTCCGCGTCCTTCTTCGCCTTGGAGCCGACGATGACGATCTCGCGCGGCTTCTTCTTGCCCCCGGCCGGCTGCGACACCTGGCCGCCGGTGCGCAGCTTCGGCAGCTTCGGCTGGGGCCGGGAGCCGGGCATCTGCAGCCCGCCCGGCGCCACCGGCGGCGCCTTGTGGCAACTGACCTTGAAATGGACCGTCTTCGAGCTCATGTCCACCGGCGACAGAATCCTGAGTTTCATCCAGCCCTGATAGTCGGCGCCGTGTTTCATGCCTGGCGTCGCGAGCTTGCCGGCCGCCGGCAACGGCTTGATGTTGCGGGACCAGGGGGCCAGGTTCCAGGTGCCGCCCTTGTTCTTCTTCTTGAGTGTGAACACCGGGGACTGGTGGCCATGGTCGCCGAGGTAGCGGTACTTGATTTCGGCCGGATAATTGAGGGTGATGGCGGCATCGACCTTGATCGGTGCCGGGCACTTGCCCCGGTAGTCGGTGGTGTTCAGCTTGAGCTGCACCGACTTGACCGCCGACGCCAGCTTTGCCTTCTTGGGCTCGGGTTTGGGTTCGGGCGCGGGGATCTTCGCTTCCGCCTTGGCGGACGGGTCGCAGACCACCCGCACATTGACCTTGGCCGGATTGGGTTTCCGCCAGACGGTCTTGCCCAGGCCGGTGGCCCAGCACGTGAGCCTGTAGACAGCCGTCACCGCGCCGGCATAGTCCACCGAAAAACCCTTGGCCAGCAGTTCGTACCGGTTCGTTCCGGGCTGCGTGGCCAGGCGCTTGTCCAGCTCGGCATTGCACACCTTGGCCGGATCGAAGCCCGGCGCGCCGCCAGTCCAGCGCAAGTCGGCCGTCACTTCGTCCGCAAACTGGATGGGCCAGCCCGTCTTTGGCGGCGAGACGTTGCCCAGCAGCTCGAAACCGGGCACCTCGAATTCGCCCTCATAGGCCTTGCCATTCTTCCCGTGGAACCTGCATTCCGCATCGAACCCCAGCCTGATGTGGGTGCTTCGATTGCCGTCCACCTTGTCCCACTTCTCGCCGCTGCTGGAATAGACGTGCACCACGGGCGCATCGGCAAAACCCTGCATGTCCCGCAGATCGAGATTTTTCACAGCGTTGCCCCAGACCGGGCCGGTGACGAACAGACCCGCCACCCCCATGGCAATCCATCGGTCGGCTTTCATACTGTCTCCCCTCTGGTAGTGGGCGCCCGTCGCGCCCGTTGGCAGTCACCTCCTGTGTCGCTGCAGCTGCCGGACCGGTTCAATGTGTGTTGTCAAACCCTGCCGCCGGGATTTTTTCTACCGCGATTACAAGGGACTGGCCGTCCTCCTTGCCCTGAGACAGGCTGCGGGATGCCCGAATGGCACCGCTTGACTGGCTCTTACTGGCCCTTCAGCTTTTTGAAGTCGATCGCCCGCGCGTAGGCCTTCAGGTCTTCCTCCGTGACAGCCGTACCCTCGATGGTGACCAGGAACCGGTTGGCGACCGCCAACCTGATGTCACCGCTTTTCGACGCCGCATCGTACTTGACGATGGCCTTCTCGCGCCCGATGCGTTCCAGCCGGCCGCCGTCGGAGGTGGCGAACACGGGGTTGGAAAACATCGCCAGCATGCCCTGGATCATGGGCGAATCGGCCACGATCCGGATGGTGACCGAAGCCGGACCCCTGGTGTAGCTGCGCTCCACCGTGAGACCACCGCCGAACACGGCGGCACCGACGGCCCGGGATTCCGCTGGCTTCGCCGACCAGCCCTCGAGCGGCGCGGGAAGCAGCGTCTCCAGCTTCTTGCCTTTCATCTGGCGGATGAGCTGCGAGGCGTAGTCGAGGCTTTCCACCGCCTCCTGGTAGTCGCCGGCGTTGTAATAATCCAGTGCCTCGCGAATGGAGTCCTGGACATCGTCGGCGTGCGCCGCCAGCGGCAGGAGAATGGCGGCAAGCCACAGTGAAAACGCTTTGATACCGGTGTGATACATCTCGCTCATGTCGGCCTCCCTGGGTGTTTCCCTGACTGAGACGGACAGCAGGTCCGCCGGCTGATTCTACACCTGCCTTTGCCGGCCCATCCTTCCGTCAAGCCGGCCAGGCGTCAATAGTTCAGCCCGATCGCCGAGCGCACCTCGTCCATGGTCTCCTCCGCCACTTCGCGCGCCGCTTCGGCGCCTTCGCGCAGGATGTTGCGCACCTGTTGCGGGTCTTCCTCATATTCGCGGGCACGTTCCTGGATGGGTGCCAATTCGTTGAGGACGGCGTCGATGATGGGCTGCTTGCAGTCCAGGCAGCCGATGGAGGCGCTGGTGCAGCCCTCGCGCACCCACTGCCGGCGCTTGTCGTCGGAGTAGACCTGGTGGAGCTGGAACACCGGGCACTTGTCGGGGTCGCCGGGGTCGTTGCGGCGTACGCGGGCGGGGTCGGTGGGCATGGTGCGCAGTTTCTGCTCGATGTCCCTGGGGTCGTCGCGCAGGGCGATGGTGTTGTGGTAGGACTTGGACATCTTCTGGCCGTCCAGGCCCGGCATCTTCGAGGCCGGTGTGAGCAGGGCCTGGGGCTCGGGCAGGATGATGCGGCCGCCGCCTTCCAGGTAGCCATACAGGCGTTCGCGGTCGCCCAGCGCCAGATTGGCCTGGGATTCCAGCAACGCGCGGCCCACTTCCAGCGCCTCGGCGTCACCCTGTTCCTGATAGCGGCGGCGCAGTTCGCGGTAGAGCCTGGCGTTCTTCTTGCCCATCTTCTTCATGGCGGACTCGGCCCTGGCCTCGAAGTCGGGCTCGCGGCCGTACAGGTGGTTGAAGCGGCGCGCCACTTCGCGGGTGAGTTCGACGTGCGCCACCTGGTCTTCGCCGACCGGCACCTGGCCGGCCTTGTAGACGAGGATGTCGGCCGACTGCAGCAGCGGGTAGCCGAGGAAGCCGTAGGTGGCCAGGTCGCGCTCGCGCAGCTTTTCCTGCTGGTCCTTGTAGCTGGGCACGCGCTCCAGCCAGCCGAGCGGCGTGATCATGGACAGCAGCAGGTGCAACTCGGCGTGCGCCGGCACGTCGGACTGAACGAACAGGCGGGCGTTGGCGGGGCTGACGCCGGCGGCCAGCCAGTCAACCACCATGTCGATGACGCTGTCACTGATGACCTGCGGGTCTTCGTAGTGGGTGGTCAGCGCGTGCCAGTCGGCGACGAAGAAATAGCATTCGTATTCGTTCTGCAGCTCGACCCAGTTCTTCAGTACGCCATGGTAGTGGCCCAGGTGCAGGCGGCCGGTGGGGCGCATGCCGGACAACACGCGGTTGTGGGAGGTACTGGTCAACGCGTTCGGCTCCTCGTCAGCTCATCAGCATGGACAGAATGCCCTGCAACTGGTGCGGCGTCATGCCCGCCAGCTTGGCCAGCAGCACCATCACCAGGCTCACCAGTGGCCACATGAGCCAGCCCAGCATGCCGGTCATGAGCAGGGCCAGCAGGATCCAGATGCCCCAGGGCTCGATGCGCGCGTAGCGTACGGCGAGGCGCGGCGGCAGCAGGCCGACCGCCACCCGGCCGCCGTCCAGCGGCGGCAGCGGCAAGAGGTTCAGCACCATCAGGATGGTGTTGATGAAGATGCCGGCCACGCCCATGAACAGCAGCGGCAGCGCCGCCCAGCTGTCGGGTCCCAGCAGGTCGGCGACGCGCACGACCAGTGCCCAGCCGATACCCATCAGCAGATTGGAAGCCGGGCCGGCGGCGGCCACCCAGCCCATGTCCCGCTTGGGGTGGCGCAGGTTGCGCCAGTCCACCGGCACCGGCTTGGCCCAGCCGAACACGACGCCGCCGGGCAGCATGAGCATGATGGCGGGGACCAGGATGGTGCCAACAGGGTCGATGTGCTTGAGCGGGTTCAGGGTCAGGCGGCCGAGCATTTTCGCGGTCTGGTCGCCCAGGCGGCTGGCCACCCAGCCGTGCGCGGTCTCGTGGACGGTGATGGCGAGCAGCACGGGCAGGATCCAGGCGGCGATCTGTTGGGCTAGGCTGACTTGAAACATGGGGGTGAAGTATACCGGTTTCTTCGGCCTGGGGCGCTGCGCTGCGCGGGCTGACGCAAAGGCGCGAAGAACGCCAGGGGCGCAAAGAAAAAGTCTTTTGGAAAAATCATCCTCTGCGCCCTTGGCGTTATTGGCGTCTTTGCGTCGAACCGCATGCCATTGCCCTCAAACCAGGTCGTCCACCGGCCCTTTCCCCACCCGCGCCACCCCGGGCACGCCGTCCACCAGGTCGATGACGGTGGTCGGCTCGACGCCGCAGTGGCCGCCGTCGATGACGAGGTCGACCTGGTGTTCGAGCTTTTCGCGAATGTCGTAGGGGTCGGTCTCGGGCAGTTCGCTGGCGGGCAGGATGAGGGTGGAGGTCATCAGTGGCTCGCCGTGCTCTTCCAGCAGCGCGGACACCACCGGGTGGTCGGGCACGCGCAGGCCGATGGTCTTGCGCCTGGCCTGTTGCAGGCGCCGCGGCACCGTGGCGGTGGCGCGCAGAATGAAGGTGTAGGGACCGGGCGTCAGTGCCTTGAGCAGGCGGTAGGCGCTGTTGTCGACGCGCGCGTAGCTGGCAAGTTCCGACAGGTCGCGGCACATGAGGGTGAAGTTGTGCTGCTTGTCGAGCTGGCGGATGCGGCGGATGCGCTCCACCGCCGCCTTGTCGTCGAGGTGGCAGGCGATGGCGTAGCAGGAATCGGTAGGCAGGACGATGACGCCGCCGTCACGCACGATCTCCACCGCCTGGCGCACCAGCCGCGGCTGCGGATTGTCCGGGTGGATGTGGAAGAACTGGCTCATGCCGGCGTCGGCTCCGCCCCCACCGTCATCTGCACTGGCCAGTCCGGGTGCTGCCACACCGGGGTGCAGCCGTTGGGCAGCGCGCGCAGCCGGCCCAGCTCGATCCAGGGGTTCTCGGGGCCGTGGTAGTCGGAGCCGCAGGAGGCCAGCAGGCCACTGCTGCGCGCCACGGCGGCCATGTGCAGGGTCTGGTCGCGCGAGTGGCTGCCGGATACCACTTCCAACCCTTCCCCGCCGGCCGCCCGGAAGTCGTGCAGCAGGTGGCCGAGCTTGCTGCGGGTGAGGCGGTAGCGGGCCGGGTGGGCGATCACGGCTATGCCGCCGGCGCCGCGGATCCAGCCGACCGCGTCTTCCAGCGCCGCCCACTCGCCGCGCACGTAGCCGGGCCGGCCCTTGACCAGGTAGCGTTTGAACACCTCGCCGACGCTGGCAGCGCGGCCGCTGTCGACCAGGAAGCGGGCGAAGTGGGTACGACCGACGATGCGCCCCCCGGCGTGGGCACGGGCGCCCTCCAGCGCTCCCTCGATGCCGCGCCTGGCCAGCCGCCTGCCGATCTCCCCGGCGCGCCACTCACGGTACTCGGACAGACCCTGCAGACCCTCGGCCAGCGGCCGGTGGGCCGGGTCCACGCCCAGGCCGAGAACATGCACCGTCAACCCGCGCCAGCTCACCGACACCTCGACGCCGGGCACCAGCGCCACGCCGACCGAGGCCGCCGCCGGGGCAGCCTCGGCCAGGCCGTCCAGGGTGTCGTGGTCGGTCAGGGCCAGCACGTCGACGCCGGCGGCCGCTGCCCGGCGCACCAGCTCGGCGGGTGCCAGGGTGCCGTCGGAGGCGGTGGAATGGCTGTGCAGGTCGTGGCGCAGGGACATCCGGCCTATTCTACCGGAGCGCGGCCGCCGCCGCCCGTTTTTGCCGTGCGGCACAGCCCCGGATGGGGTAAAATGGCGGCCTCCTGACACTGCATCTTCTCCGTATGCCCCTGCCCGACCCCGACCTGGCCTGGTTCCAGACCCGCGTACCCGAGCTCGTCGAGCCCCTGCTGGAGGCCTGGCAGACGGCGGGTGGCGCCAGCGCCGACGATGCCCCGCCCGTGCTGGCCGATGCCTTCGCGCAGTTGCTGGAGGCCATGGTACGCACCGAGGCCAGCCTGGCCGGCGACGGGACCGGCACCGCCTCGCGCGCCACCCCCGAGGACGTCACCGAACTCGGCGAGTACGCCTTCAACCTGTTCAATGCCGCCCTGGAGTGGGCGCGGCGGCTGGATCTGGACGAGGTCATGGACGGCCTGCAGGGCCTGTCCATCGCCCTGGCGTTGTGGATCGCCCGCCATGGCGGCTACCTGTACACCGCCGAGCCGGTGGCCGACGCCCTGGCGTTGTACGCCAACCGCAGCAAGGAACCTTCCGAGCTGAACAGGCTCTATGAGGTGATGGGCGAGGTGCTCGATGCCATTGCCCCCGCCCTGCGCCAGGATCTGGAAAAGACCAACCCGGGCCGCCCCTGGCGGGTGCTGAACCTCAACCGCGCCATCGTCGCCACCCGCACCCATGAGCCGGCGCTGATGGAATCGGCCTTCGAGACCCTGACCGCCAACCTGCCCGAGGACGCGCCGCAGTTCTTCAGCGAGGGCATGGAACAGATGGAGCGGCTCGACTACCCGCCGCAGGTGCGCGAGGTGATGGACAAGTATTATCGGCAATGGAGCGTCAAACGCTCCCTGCACTGACAAGTGAACCCGTCATGAAATTCCTGTACGACTTCTTCCCCGTCCTGCTGTTCTTCGCCGCCTACAAGCTGTTCGACATCTACGTGGCGACGGGGGTCGCCATCGGCGCCGCACTGCTGCAGACACTGGCCTACCGCATCAGGACCGGCCGCTTCGAGAAGATGCACCTCCTCACCGCCGGCCTGCTGCTGTTCTTCGGCGGCCTGACCCTGGCGCTGCGCGACCCGACCTTCATCAAGTGGAAGCCGACCGTCATCAACTGGCTGTTCGCCGTCGCCTTCCTCGGCAGCGCCTGGATCGGCGAGCGCACCCTGGTGGAGCGCATGATGAGCCACGCCATCCAGGTCGACAAACCCGTCTGGTCGCGGCTCAACTGGGCCTGGACCGGTTTCTTCGCCAGCATGGGCGGCGCCAACCTGTACGTCGCCTACAGTTTCGACGAGGCCACCTGGGTCAACTTCAAGCTGTTCGGCATGCTCGGCCTGACGCTGGCCTTCGTGGTGGCGCAGGCACTCTACCTGGCCCGGTACATGGAGCACGAGAACCCGGAAGGCGGCGCCTGATGCTGTACATGATCCTCGGCCACGACCTGCCGGGCAGCCTCGACAAACGCCTGGCGGCGCGCCCCGACCACCTGCGCCGCCTGCAGGAGCTGCAGGACGCCGGCCGCCTGCTGCTGGCCGGCCCGCTGCCCGCCATCGACAGCGAGGACCCGGGCGACGCCGGCTTCACCGGCAGCCTGATCGTGGCCGGGTTCGACTCGCTCGAAGAGGCACGCAGCTGGGCCGACGCCGACCCCTACCTGGCCGCCGGCGTCTACGACCACGTGACCGTCAAACCCTTCAAGAAGGTATTGCCCTGACATGACCGACCGCATCAGCCTCATCCACGAACGCCTGCAGAGCGCGCTCGCCCCCGAGTCCATCGATATCGTCGACGAAAGCGCCAAACACGCCGGCCATGCCGGGGCGCGCAGCGGCGGCGGGCATTTTATCGTCGACATTGTGGCAACGGCCTTCGAGGGCAAGAACCTCATCCAGCGTCACCGGCTGGTGTACGATGCCCTCGGCGACGCCATGCAGACCGAGATTCACGCGCTCAGCATCAGGGCGCATACTCCCGACGAGGCCAAGGCGGCCTCCTGATAACAAACCAAGGAACCCAACCATGAAATTTACCCGGATCCCCCTTCTCGTCGCCCTGGGCGTGACCCTGGCAGCCTGCGACCAGATCCCGCTGAACAACCAGAAGACGCAGCCGCAGGCGCAGACACAGGCCGACACGGCTGCAGCCGACACCAGCGAGGTGCTGGCCACCGTCAACGGCAGCCCGGTCACGCGCAACATGCTCGATTCCTACATGCAGCAGCGCGCCCAGCGCCAGCACGGCAAGATGGACGAACAGGCGGCGTTGCAGGAACTCGTCAACCTGGAGCTGGTGCGCCAGGACGGCGTCCGCAAGGGGCTGGACAAGAAGCCGGAGATCGCCGCCCAGATCGAGCAGCAGAAGCGCGCCGTCATCGCCGGTGCCGCGCTGCAGCAGCAATTGCAATCGTCCCCCGTCAGCGACGAGGACCTGAAGAAACTGTACGACGAGAAGATCGGCAGCGGCGGCAAGGAGTTCAAGGCCCGCCACATCCTGGTCGAGGACGAGGCCAAGGCCAGGGAGATCATCGCCGAGCTGGACAAGGGCGGTGACTTCGCGGAACTGGCCAAGAAACACTCCACCGGCCCCACCGGCAAGAACGGCGGCGAACTGGGCTGGTTCTCGCCCAAGCAGATGGTCAAGCCGTTCTCGGACGCCGTCGCGGGGCTGGAAAAGGGCCAGTACACCAAGCAACCGGTCAAGACCCAGTTTGGCTGGCACGTGATCGAGCTGGAAGACGTGCGCGACTCCAGCCCGCCGTCCTTCGAGCAGGTCAAGCCGCAGTTGCGGGCACTGGCGCAGAACCAGCGCATCCAGGGCTACATCCAGCAGCTGCGCCAGAATGCGGACGTGGAGATGAAGACCGCCCCGCAGGCGGCAGTCGAAACGAAACCCGGGGCCGGCCAGGGCGAAAGCCCCGCACCCTGAGCCACCCGGGCTACGCCTGCCCGTCAGCCCCGGTGCCCCCGCCCCCTGTAGGAGCGGGCATGCCCGCGAAGACGCAGGCCGCTCTCCGGTCCGGGCCTGTGGCTGACGCCGGGATCGCGGGCACGCCCGCTCCTACGGGGGGCACGGAGGAAAACCGTCGATGCCGCTGAACCCGTTCACGCTCCTGCTGCTGTTGCTGGCGGTGGTGTTCCTGGTGGTGCTGGTGCAGGTCGGCGCCATCACCATCGCCTTCGACAAACTGGGGCTGTCGCCGGGCACCGGCATGCTGCTGCTGTTCGGCTCGCTGATCGGCAGCGGCATCAACATTCCGCTGTTCGAACGCGAGTCGCGCGGCGAGGCGCCGCCCCCACCCGCCGACCTGCCCGTGCCCTGGGGTATTCCGCGACTGCCCTGGACCGGCAGGACCCTGATCGCCGTCAACGTCGGCGGCTGCCTGATCCCGGTGGGCGTATCGCTGTACCTGCTCGGCCACCAGCCGCTGTCGCTGACCGGCACCGCGCTGGCGCTGGCGATCGTCACCTTCGTCAGCTACCGCTTCAGCCGCCCCATCCCCGGCGTCGGCATCGGCATGCCGCTGTTGGTGGCACCGCTCACCGCGGTGCTGGCGGCGCTGCTGCTGGACCCGGCGCACAGCGCGCCGGTGGCCTACATCAGTGGCACCCTGGGGGTGCTGATCGGGGCGGACATCCTTCACCTGCGGGAGATGGATACCGTGGGAGCGCCGCTGGCCTCGATCGGAGGCGCAGGGACATTCGACGGGATATTTTTCACAGGCATCATTGCGGCGTTGCTGGCTTGAAGTAGGGCCGGTTTGACGCTGGGATCGGGGTACGCCAGCCGCCTGCGGCGCCGTGGCGGGATTTGCTGCGCTCGCCCCACCCCTGACCCAGCCTCGGTAAAGCGGCGTGACGAAGGAATTCCACCCTGACCGTCCGGGTGGCCTTCAGCGGCTGCGCAGCGCGCCGCTGCGCCGCAGCATGTACATGACCGCCGCCCGCACTTCCGCGTCGCTGCAGTTCGCGCAGCCTCCGCGCGGCGGCATGAGCTGCTGGTTGTAACCCTCGATGGCGTGTTTCACCAGCACACTGATGCCCTGCCGGGCGCGCCGCCCCCACTCGATATCGTCGTCCGGCAAGGGCGCGCCCTGGGTGCTCTTTGCATGGCAGGCCTTGCACCGGTACTCGTACACCTGCCGGCCGCTGCGCGGCTTGCCCTTCCGGGGTTCTGTCGGACGGTAGATCTCGTCGCGGTAGCCCTGCGTGCCCTCGACGGCCGGCTGGCCGGCGGCGGCCGGCGCGCCTGCACTGCCGACGACAGCGGCGGCGAGCAGCACCGCACCAATGGCCTGGTCAATGTTCATCGTTGCCTCCTCTTGTTGTCGAACGCTTGATTCACACCCGGTGAGCGCCGCGGCGCATGCCCGGCATCCGCCGCCAGCCGGGTCTCGACCTCGTTCACCAGGCTGTCGAGCACCTCGAACATCCGCGCCTGGCTGCCCGCGAAATAGGGCGCGGTCAGGTACTCCCCGTTCACGACTACCGCCGGCACGCCGCGCAGTCCGTATTTCACGGTCATGCGGCGCGCCTGGTCTACCCGCCCGGCGATTTCCTGCGAGTAATAGAGATCGACTGCTTTCTGCCGTTCCACGCCCTGCCCGACCAGGAATTCGATCACTGCATAGCGGTTGTAGATCTGCCGGCCGTCTTCGTGGATGGCACGGAACAGTGCCTGGTGCATGGCCTCGCCGCCGCCCAGCGCCTCGATCATGTAGAAGGCACGCGCCTGGTCGGCCCAGGTCGGGCCGACGATGGCCGGCATGCGTTTGAAGTCGATACCGGGATGACGCTTCAGCCAGCGTTTCATGGCCGGCTCCAGCCGGTAGCAGTGCGGGCAGGCGTAGAGAAACATCTCCACTACCTCAATGCGGCCGGGCCGGGGCGCCAGCGGTGCCGGCGGCTCGATGCGCCGATAGTGCAGGCCTGCTTCGAACTGCGCCGGCGCTGGCCCCGCCAGGGTACCCTGGCCCCAGGCCAGCAGCACCAGCACC
>JALSRI010000248.1 GCA_026984835.1 Thiohalobacter sp.
GGAAGATCCACCTCGACACCGGCCTGGCCGTGGCCCCCGACGAAGGCTGCGCGGCGCGCTTCCCGGTGCGCATCGACGACGGCGTCATCCTGCTGTCGCTGGTGCCGGACGAAGGTTGTCCTAACGATTGATGTTGTTAACCACCAAGGCGCACAAAGGTACACAAAGTAACTTTTTTGTTTTTCCTTCGTGCGCCTTTGTGCGCCTTGGTGGTTAAGAGAGAATCGCATGCTGTTCGGACGCAAGAAAAAGAACCCCATCAGGCTCCCCGACAAGGGCGTCGTGGAGTGGCGCTACACCACCTGCGGTTACTGTTCCACCGGCTGTTCCATCGAGGTGGGGCTGGACAGGAACGGCCGGGCGGTATCGTCGCGCGGGGTGGGTGACGCCGACGTCAACCGCGGCAAGTTGTGCATCAAGGGCATCCTGGAGCACGAGCTGTTCGACAGCGCCGGCCGCGGCCGCGTGCCCCTGATGCGCGAGCGCGCCCACGAGCCGTTCCGCGAAGCGAGCTGGGACGAGGCACTGGACCGCACCGCGTCCGAGATACAGCGCATCCAGGACGTCCACGGCCGCGACGCCTTCGCCATCGTCTCCACCGGCCAGATCATGACCGAGGAGTTCTACACCCTGGGCAAGCTGGCGCGGGGGGTGATCGGCACCAACAACTACGACGGCAACACCACCCTGTGCATGGCCTCGGCGGTGTCCGGCTACAAGCGCTCCTTCGGCTCCGACGGCCCGCCCGGCTGCTACGAGGACTTCGAGCACACCCACTGCCTGCTGGCCATCGGCTCCAACCTGCCCGAGCAGCACCCGGTCATCTACTGGCGCATGCGCGAGGCGCGCGAGAAACGCGGCTTTCCGCTCATCGTGGTCGACCCGCGCGTGACCATGCTGGCGCAGAACGCCGACATGCACCTGCCCATCCGCCCCGGCACCGACGTGGTGCTGCTGAACGCGCTGGCCCACGTGATCCTCGACGAGGGCCTGCAGGACCAGGCCTACATCGACGCCCATACCGAGGGCTTCGAGGCCTTCCGTGACCTGGTCGAACGCTACGACCCGCGCAGCGCGGCGAAGACCTGCGGCATCGACGAGGACAGCATCCGCAACGTCGCGCGCCTCTACGCCGGGGCCCCGGCCGCCATGACCATCTGGACCATGGGCATCAACCAGTCCACCCACGGCTCCGACGGCGTGGTGGCCATCAACAACCTCAACCTCATCACCGGCAACATCGGCAAGCCCGGCGCCGCCCCCCTGTCCATCACCGGCCAGAGCAACGCCATGGGGACGCGCGAATGGTCCTCGGCCTCCGGCCTGCCCGGCTACCGGGCGCTGGAGAAGGAAGCGGACCGCCGCGAGGTGGCCGGGTTCTGGGGCATCGACCCGGAGTTCTTCCCGAAAAAACGCGGCCTGTTCATGACCGACATCCTGCCCGCCATCGAGACTGGCCAGATCAAGGGGCTGTGGCTGATCGCCACCAACCCCATGACCTCCATGCCCAACACCGCGCGCATCCGCCGGACGCTGGCGAAACTCGACTTCCTGGTGGTGCAGGACGCCTACGCCGATGTCGAGACCAACGAATACAGCCACGTCTACCTGCCGGCCGCGCTCTGGGCCGAGAAGCAGGGCTGCTTCACCAACACCGAGCGGCGCGTCAACCTGGTGCGCAACGTCATGCCGCCGCACGGCGACTCCAGGCCGGATTTCTGGATCTTCAACCAGATGGCCAAGCGCTTCGAGCGCGACAGGAAGCCGCCCTTCCCGGAGACCACCGAGCAGGCCTTCGAGGAAATGAAGCAGCTTTCGAAGGGCCGGCTGCTGGACATCTCCGGCATGAGCTACGACCGGATCGAGCGCGAGCGCGGCCTGCAGTGGCCCTGCCCGGAAGGCGCACAGCGGGGCGCGCAGCGTCTCTATGCCGACGGCGTGTTCCAGCACCCGGGCGGCCGGGCGAAGCTCATCCCGCTGCCCTTTGAGGACAACAACGAGCGCCCCGACGCCGACTACCCCTTCTGGCTCAACAGCGGCCGGGTGGTGGAGCACTTCCACACCCGCACCCGCACCGGCAAGATCGGCAACCAGAACAAGTTCAGCCCCACGCCCTACATGGAGATGAACCCGGACGCGGCGGCCGAACTCGGCATCGAACACGGCAGCTACGCGCGCCTGGTATCGCGCCGCGGCGATGCCATCGTGCGGGTCCAGTGCACCCAGCGCGTGCCGCGCGACATGGTGTTCGTGCCCTTCCACTACCACGAATGCGTCAACCGCGTCAGCCTCGGCCTGCTCGACCCCCACTCCCGCCAGCCCGCCTACAAGCAGTGCGCGGTGCGCGTGGAACCGGTGGCCGATCAGCGGGCAGCCGCCGAGATGAACCTGGCGGCGAGGGCATATTGATTTTGTTGACCGCGAAGGACGCTAAGGACGCGACGGGAAAAAATATTTTTTTACTTCGCGTCCTTAGCGTCCTTCGCGGTTAAAAAGAGACTTAACCTGCACTATGTACAAAGTCAGAGACAACGAACCGGACTACGCCTTCATTCCGCAGGTGGAGCCGCCGCGGACCAACCGCTACGGCAAGCCCATCCAGCTCGTCGACGAGGACGATCCGCTGGCCAGGCAGAGCCTGAACATCAACGGCGACGGCTCGGTCGGCGACAACCCGAACCGCCACAAGCAGCACGGCTTTTATTTCAACGCCGACAACTGCATCGCCTGCCACGCCTGCGAGGCGGCCTGCGCGGAAAAGAACGACACGCCGGCGCACCTGGCCTTCCGTTCCGTGGGTTACCTCGAAGGCGGCAGCTACCCGGCGGTGGCGCGGCTCAACATCTCCATGGCCTGCAACCACTGCGACAACCCCGTGTGCCTGAAGGGCTGCCCGACGCGCGCCTACACCAAGTTCGCCGAGTACGGCGCCGTGCTGCAGGACCCGGACATCTGCTTCGGCTGCGGCTACTGCACCTGGGTGTGTCCCTACAACGCCCCGCAGCTCGACCCGGTGGCCGGCCACGTCTCCAAGTGCAACATGTGCGTCGACCGCCTGGAAGCGGGGCTCAAGCCGGCCTGCGCGGCCGCCTGCCTGGGCGGGGCGCTGGACTTCGGCATCATCGAGACCACCCCGGAGAACCGCGACCAGCTCGATACCCGCATTCCCGGTTTCCCCGACCCCTCCATCACCCACCCCAACATCCGCTTCCAGCAGACCCGCAGCCTGCCGCGCGAGCTCAAGCGCACCGACAGCACGCCGCTGCGCTACGTGCGCGACGGCCGGAACCCGACGCCGGACGCCGGCGTGAAGAGCGGGCAGGGCGCCTGGCGCAGTGCGCCGCTGGCGGGCGGCGGGCCGAAGCAGTGGAACCTGAGGAAACTGCGCTCGCGCGAGGACCCGCTGGTGCTGTTCACCCTCATCACCCAGGCGGTGGCGGGCGCCTTCCTGGTGCTGTTCCTGGGCCCCTGGTTCGGCCTGGACGGCCTGCGTCCCGAGACGCACCCGACGGCCTATCCCGTCTTTCTGTTCGGGCTCATCGCCGTGCAGACCTTCGCCCTGGTGATCTCCACCCTGCACCTGGGTCGGCCGCACCGCTTCTACCGCGCCTTCAACAACCTGAAATATTCGCCGGTCAGCCGCGAAGTGGCGGCGGTGGCGGTGTTCTACAACCTGCTCGGCGCCTACGCCGTGCTCACCGGCCTGCCGCAGCTGTTCGGCTGGCTGCCGGCGGGCCTGGTCGCCTTCGTCCGCGACGCCAGCGGCTGGCTGGCGGCCGTCGCCGGGCCGGCGTCGATCTGGTTCATGCACCGCATCTACCGCATCCCGGCGCGTCCCTACTGGAACCACTGGCAGGTGCTGACCAGCTTCTACGGCAGCCTGCTGACCCTGGGCCCGCTGCTGGTGGCGGCGGTGTTCGCGCCGCTGGCCGACGAGGCCTGGCCGGGGCTGCTGCGCGCCCTGTCGCTGCCCATGCTGGCCGGCTTGGCGCTGGAAGCCTTCGGCCTGTGGCGCCACGACCGCCATCTGCGGGCCCACAGCGGCGAGAGCCAGGCCGCGCGACGGGAACGGCTCACCACCTTCGGCCACACCTGGTGGCTGCGGCTGGCGCTGGCCGGCACCGCCGCCGCGCTGCTGGCGGCGGCGCACCTGCCCGGCCTGCCGGACACCCTCCTGCTGGCGCTGTGGGGCGTCGCGGCGCTGGCGCTGACCGGCGGTGAACTCATCGGCCGCGCCCTGTTCTACGTCCTGGTCATCCCGACGACCCTGCCGGGCGCCTTCTTCTGGAAGAACCCCGGCTTCCAGGAACACGCCCGCGAAACCGGCCTGGCGGCCCTGCCGCAGGTGGGGGTGCAGGTGGTGGAGCATTGAGGGGGGAATGGCCACGGAAAGCACGGACAATTCGCTTTGTGGCACACGCGCTGCGCGCGGTGCCGGCAGTAACCGGTTTTGTCCGTGCTTTCCGTGCTTTCCGTGGCCATGCTTTCCGTGGCCATCCAGACACCCATGTCGAAAACACTCACCGACATAGACAACGACCTCGAGCGGGCCGTGTTCCTGGCGCGCTACGGCGCGCCGCGGCAGCGGGCGCTGCGGCTGGCCGGCGTGCTGCTGCTGGTGGCCCGTCACGGGCTGCGCGGGTTGTTGTACGTGTGGCCGCTGACCTTGCTGCTGTTCGTGGATTTTCCCGGCGCCTGGGATCTCATCCGCCTGCTGCTGGTGACCCTGGCCGGCGCCGCCTGGGCACGCTTCGTCTACGGCGCGGTGCGCGACGACTACCGGCGCTTCCTGGCCGGACGCCTGCTGGAACCGCGCGGCCTGCGGCGTGTGCTGTGAGTCCGGCGGCCGGTAGAATGGCGCGATGAGCGATCGGGAAGTCTCCACCACCTGCCCCTACTGCGGCGTCGGCTGCGGCATCCTGGCCTCGGCCGACGAGGCCATGAACGTCAGCGTGCGCGGCGACCCGGCCCACCCGGCCAACTTCGGCCGCCTGTGCTCCAAGGGCGCGGCGCTGGGCGAGACGGTGGGGCCGGACAACCGCCTGCTGTACCCGGTGGTGGACGGCGAGCGCAGCGACTGGGGCCGGGCGCTGGACCGGGTGGCGGGCGCCTTCCGGCGCGTCGTCGACGCCCACGGCCCCGACGCCGTGGCCTTCTACGTCTCCGGCCAGTTGCTGACCGAGGACTACTACGTCGCCAACAAGCTGATGAAGGGCTTCATCGGCTCGGCCAACATCGACACCAACTCCCGGCTGTGCATGTCCTCGGCGGTGGCCGGCCACAAGCGCGCCTTCGGCACAGACAGCGTGCCGTGCAGCTACGAAGACCTGGAGCGCGCCAAGCTCATCGTGCTGGCCGGCTCCAACGCCGCCTGGTGCCACCCGGTGCTGTTCCAGCGCATGCGCCAGGCGAAGAAGGACAACCCCGACCTCATGGTGGTGGTCATCGACCCGCGCCGCACCCCGAGCTGCGACATCGCCGACCTGCACCTGGCGCTCCGGCCCGGCACCGACGCGCGCCTGTTCAACGGCCTGCTGTGCCACCTGGACCAGGCCGGCGAGACCGGCGCCCTGTTCGTGGAGCGCTGCACCACGGGCGCCGACCAGGCGCTGGCGGCGGCGCGCGCCACGGCCGCCGACGTGGAGGCGGTGGCGGCATACTGCGGCCTGCCACCCGGGCAGGTGCGCGACTTCTATCGCCTGTTCGCCCGTACCGAGCGCGTGGTGACGGTGTTCTCGCAGGGCGTCAACCAGTTCTCCTACGGCACCGACAAGGTCAACGCCATCATCAACTGTCACCTGCTGACCGGCCGCATCGGCCGCCCCGGGATGGGGCCCTTCTCCTTCACCGGCCAGCCCAACGCCATGGGCGGGCGCGAGGTCGGCGGCCTGGCCAACCAGCTCGCCGCCCACCTGGAGCTGGACGACCCGGCGCACCGTGACCTTGTGCAGCGTTTCTGGGACTCGCCGCGCATGGCGCAAAAGCCCGGTCTCAAAGCCGTCGAGCTGTTCGAGGCCGTGGGCGAGGGCCGCATCAAGGCGTTGTGGATCATGGCCACCAACCCGGCCGTCAGCCTGCCCGACAGCAACCGGGTGCGCGCCGCCCTGGATCGCTGCGAGTTCCTGGTGGTGTCGGACTGCGTGGAGCACACCGACACCACGGCCTATGCCGACGTGCTGCTGCCGGCCCAGAGCTGGGGCGAGAAGGAGGGCACGGTCACCAACTCCGAGCGGCGCATCTCGCGTCAGCGCGCCTTCCTGCCCACCCAGGGCGACGCCCGGCCGGACTGGTGGATGGTGGCCGGGGTGGCGCGGCGGCTGGGCTTCGGGCCGGCCTTCGACTACCGCAGTGCGGCCGACGTGTGGCGCGAGCACGCGGCGCTGTCCGGCTTCGGGAACGACGGCGGGCGCGACTTCGACATCAGCGGCCTGGCGGAACTCGACGATGCGGCCTACCGCGACCTGGCGCCGGTGCAGTGGCCGGTGACCCGCGACCGGCCGCAGGGCACGGCGCGCCTGTTCGCCGACGGCCGCTTCTTCACCCCCGACGGCCGTGCCCGGCTGGTGGCCGTCGGCGACCAGCGACCGGCC
>JALSRI010000249.1 GCA_026984835.1 Thiohalobacter sp.
GCCGGAGCCGCTTCCCCTGTAGGAGCGGCCTTGGCCGCGATGGGTTGTGGCCACCGAACGGTCGTTGCCCGGCTGCGCCGGGATCGCGGGCACAGCCCGCTCCTACAGCGGAGGCAGCAAGCCCCTGTAGGAGCGGCCTTGGCCGCGATGGGTCTGGCCACCGGACGGCCGTTGCCGGCTGCGCCGGGATCGCGGGCACAGCCCGCTCCTACAGCGGAGGCGGCAAGCCCCTGTAGGAGCGGCCTTGGCCGCGATGGGTTGTGGCCACCGAACGGCCGTTGCCGGCTGCGCCGGGATCGCGGGCACAGCCCGCTCCTGCAACGGAGGCAGCAAGCCCCTGTAGGAGCGGCCTTGGCCGCGATGGCTGTGGCCCCCGAACGGCCGTTGCCCGGCTGCGCCGGGATCGCGGGCGCAGCCCGCTCCTACAGCGGAGGCGGCAAGCCCCTGTAGGAGCGGCCTTGGCCGCGATGGGTTGTGGCCACCGAACGGTCGTTACCCGGCTGCGCCGGGATCGCGGGCGCAGCCCGCTCCTACAGCGGAGGCGGCAAGCCTCGGTAGGAGCGGCCTTGGCCGCGATGGGTTGTGGCCACCGGACGGCCGTTGCCGGCTGCGCCGGGATCGCGGGCGCAGCCCGCTCCTACAGCGGAGGCAGTAAGCCCCTGTAGGAGCGGCCTTGGCCGCGATGGGTTGTGGCCACCGAACGGCCGTTGCCCGGCTGCGCCGGGATCGCGGGCACAGCCCGCTCCTACAGCGGAGGCGGCAAGCTCCTGTAGGAGCGGCCTTGGCCGCGATGGCTGTGGCCACCGAACGGCCGTTGCCCGGCTACGCCGCCGGGATCGCGGGCGCAGCCCGCTCCTACAGCGGAGGCGGCAAGCTCCTGTAGGAGCGGCCTTGGCCGCGATGGCTGTGGCCCCCGAACGGCCGTTGCCGGCTGCGCCGGGATCGCGGGCACAGCCCGCTCCTACAGCGGAGGCGGCAAGCCCCTGTAGGAGCGGCCTTGGCCGCGATGGCTGTGGCCACCGAACAGCCGTTGCCGGCTACGCCGGGATCGCGGGCGCAGCCCGCTCCTACAGCGGAGGCAGCAAGCCCCTGTAGGAGCGGCCTTGGCCGCGATGGGCGGTGGCTAGCCCGGGGGGCTGTCGGATTTGCCGACCGACTGCAGGCCGTATTGTTTCAGCTTGCGGTACAGGGTGCGCTCGCTGATGCCGAGAATCCGCGCCACCTTGGCGCGCCGTCCCTGGTGCTGGGCCAGCAGTTCGGCGATGTACCGGGACTCCAGCCCGCGCATGGAGGGTGTCTCGGTGCCGTCGGCCGGTGTCTTCCTGGCGGTATTCTCCAGCGGGGCGTCGAACTGGATCTCCTCGGCGCTGATGATGCCGTTGGTGCTCAGCAGCGCGGCGCGCTGCAGGGTGTTGCGCAGTTCGCGGATGTTGCCGGGATAGTCGTATCCGCAGAGCTTTTCGATGGCATCGTCGGTGAGGTGGTAGGCCTGGTGCATGCCGTCGCGGTGGCGTTCCACCAGGGCCCGCGCCAGCGCCGGAATGTCGGAGCGGCGCTGGCGCAGGGTGGGTATCTCGCAGATGATCCCGGCCAGCCGGTAGTAGAGGTCGGCGCGGAAGCGGTTGGTGGCGACCAGCTGACGCAGGTTGTGGCTGGTGGCGCAGATGATGCGCACGTCTGCGCTCAGGGTCTCGCGGCCGCCTACACGCCGGAACTGGCCGGTCTCCAGTGCGCGCAGCAGGCGGCCCTGCATGTTCTCCGGCAGGTCGCCGACCTCGTTGAAGAACAGGGTGCCGCCGTCGGCCTGTTCGAACAGGCCGTAGCGCCGGCCGATGCAGCCGGTGAAGGCGCCGCGTTCATGGCCGAACAGTTCGCTCTCGAACAGGGGCTCGGAAATGGAGGCGCAATCGACCATGGTGAAGCTGCGGCCGTTGCGGTCGGAGCGGCGGTGGATGTACTCGGCGGCCAGATCCTTGCCGACGCCACTCTCACCGCACAGCAGCACCGGTACACTCGATTCTGCGGCGCGCGTCAGTTCCTCGACACAGCGCAGGAACGCCGGCGCCTGTCCGACCATGCGCTGCTGTTCACAGTCGAGGTCGGCGCTGCGCGCCAGCGGGAACACCGCTTCGCCCAGGAACAGCGCGCCGTCCAGGCCGACGATGGGCGAGCCCTTGATGCGTACGTGTTCCGGCTGCGAGTTGCAGTCGTAGTGGATGTGCAGCACCTGGTGGGGCCGGCCGGTCTCGAAGACCTTCTTGTGCGGACAGTCCTCGCCGTTCATGTGGCAGGGTACGTCGGAATGGTGGGAAACCTGGTGGCACTTGTGGCCGACGATATCGCCTTCCTTGACGCCGTAGGCCTGATGGTAGGCGCGGTTGGCGGCGACGATGTTGTAGTCCTTGTCGATCAGGACGAAGGGGTGGTCCTGAGCGTCGATCAGCGACTGGATTTCAACCGAGATTTTCTTGTCCATGGCATCTCCCGTCATCGCGCGGCCCGGTCTGGTGGCCCGGCCGCCAGGCGAATCCAGCCAAAGTGTAGTTGAAACTCTGCGGGCACGCACCCCCGTCGACTATAAGTATTTGATTAAATGGGTTCTCCCCTTGTCGAGGGGGTGGGTTTCCCTGGCTGGGGCCGATTCGTCGGGGAGGGCGTTATCCAGCCACGCAGGCGCGTGAATGGGGCATTCATCAACCACCAGGGCGCACGGAGGCGCACGAAGGGGGCTTTCATTCATTGACCCGAAGGACGCGAAGGATGCGAAGGGAAAAGTCTGCAAGCTGGCGGAATTCGGGGGCATGAGCGGCACCGGTCGGCACTGGCCGGCAGGGAGTTGCTTCCTTCGCGTCCCTCGCGGTAGTGTTTCGCCGCCGCGGTTGCCCGCCCCGTCAGGCCTGGTAAATCAACCGGTGTTCGTCCCTGCGCCGGCAACCGGTTCAGGCGTCGCAGCGTTTCATGCCGCCCTGCAGGCCGTCGCGCAGCAGTCGGGTGAGATCCTCCCCCGGGCTGATATGGTCGAAGGTGGCGAGAATCAGCTGGTTGCGGTTGGTGACGCCGAACTTGCGGAACAGCTTGGCCAGGTGCATCTTCACACCCTGGTGCGACAGGTGCACCCGTTCCGCGATCTGCTTGATGGCCAGGCCCTGTATCACCTGGCACAGGATCTCGGTCTCGCGTCGCGTCAGGTCGGCGCACAGGCGTTCGATGTTGGCATGAAAGCGCGATTCGATGAGCCGGTCCGTGTCGTGCTGCATGGAGATGAAGCGTTCCATGATGTGGCGCTCGATCCAGGTGTGCCCGTCGATGACGGCTTCCAGCGCGTGCTTGATGTGGTCTCCGCCCATGCGTTCGTTGATATAGCCGTGGGCGCCGGCGTGTACCAGGCGATACAGGTGTTCGTCGTTCATGTCCCGGCCGAACACCAGGATGCGGATGCCCGGGTGGGCGTCCAGTATGCCCCGGACAAAACGTTCTGCCGGGTCGTCGAGCGCCTCGTTCTGGATCATCAGCACGTCGGGCGCGGCGGCGATCAGCCGGGGCAGGCAGGTGTCGCCGGGTTCCATGCAGGTGATGCGCAGTTCCCGTTCATGCGAGGCCAGAATGCTGCGCAGGCCGTCGATGGAGAAATCGTGGTGCGCGACAATGGCGATGCGCGTCCTGCCGGCGGGCGGGCGGCAGCCGATGTTCGTCACGTTTCGCGGTGACAGGGTGGTGTTGTTCATGTTGTTTTCCATCGAGAGTTGCATGTCAGAAGTACCAGGCCAGGTTGAGCCGGACATAGTCGTCGCGACGCAGGCTGTACAGGAAGTCTTCCGGAGCGGTGTGGAATATGCCGCGTGCTTCGAGTGACAGCTTCAGGCTGTCGCCGATACGGCGCTCGGCTTCCACGTTGTAGCTGTGTCCGCCACCATCGAGGTCCACCAGCACGCCGGCCAGAATCTGGGTGCTCTGGACGTCGTTGGGGGTGATACGGATGCCGAACAGCATGTCGTTCTGGAACTGGCTGGGGGCATCGCGCCCGCGGTCGTCCCAGGAATACTCCATCAGTGCGCCGACCTCCACGCCGGACTCCAGCACATAGGTGTACTCGAATCCGCCCGTGGCCGCTGCATAATGGCGGTTGGCGAAACCGGCGTTGCGGATGGCCTCCAGCTTCCACAACCAGGCGCCGAAGGCGCCCTGCACTTCCAGCCCGGCCTGGTCGATCTGGTCGTAGACGGGCGTCAGCACCGGCGCCGTGGTCGGGCCGGTCGGGGTGACGACCAGGTCCGGCGTACGGGAGGTGCCGCGGAAGTAGGACAGGCCGATCTCCCATTCGCCCAGGTACTGGAACCAGCGCGCCGCCAGGTCGACGTGCCTGCGGCCGGCCGAAGACTCGTAGATCTCGTTGTCCTGGTCCACTTCCAGGCCGAAGCGCGGTCGCCCGGCCGCCCCGGCGAAGGTGCGTTCCCGGAAGCCGGGCAGTACGAACAGGTTCAACGTGCCGGCGTTGCGCACCAGCGCCAGGTTGATCATGGGCTGGCCGAGCTTGTCCTCGGTGTCGAGGTTCTCCACCAGGTCGGTCTGGTTGACGATGTCCACCAGGTGCTGGGACTCGGTGATGCCCCAGTAGACCTTGCTGATGCCGGCGGTCAGTTCCCAGTCCCGCTCGACGATGCCGATATTGAATTCGCGGATATCGACGTGGGAACGGCGCGAATCGAACTGGCTGCCACGCGCGAACGCCTCGAAGGTGAAGGACTTGCGACCACCGTCCCATTCCAGCTGGTATTCCGGTTCGAACGACAGCGACAGGTAACTGCGATGCTGCTCCTCCGACAGGGAAGACTCGGGAAATGCCAGCCATTCCAGCGCCACATTGCCCGACCAGGCGCCCGCCGTGGCGCCATGGCCCAGCAGGCAGCCACCCAGCAGGGCGGCGGCGCGGATCAGCAGCAGTCTTGGTGAGCAGGCGTCCATGATGATCGTTCGGCCGCCACTCTAGCAGCTTATCGGTCGGCTTACAGTGCGGCGCGCCCGCCGGGCCGGGGTCGGGCCGCGTGCAACGGATTGTCATGGTCTGTCCCGTCCTCGTCGACTGAATTTCGTGTCACCGGTACAGGTGGCGGGACCGGTGCGTGTCGTTTCACAGCCGGCTGTGAAGCTTGAGCATGGGTCCATGCCGGGGCATGGACATAAGTCGGCAAAGCAAATCGCGGGCCACAGGAAGAAAAATATATAATATACAGAAACTTGTGATTTACCGGCGGGGGTCTCGCCCGACTCCGGCCCTGCCCCGGGACAAGTGTAAAGGTCATCGACATTCGGGGGTTCCCGAGGGGTGTCTCCGGCGAGTGAAACGGGGATGGATCACGCGCCATGGACGGCCGGTCGTCGCCGCGCGTCAGCCCGGATTGTTTATCCTTTTGAATATTCGATCTATTTTACAATCCACCAGGAGAAGTCCGACTGTAAGGTGAATCGACTCGTCGTTGAGCGAACTGACGAAATGTCATGTCAGTGTGTCAATTGGCACATTGATTTGCGACCGAAGCGGGTCCGCGCCGGGGGCGGTGGTCTAAGGTATCCGCGGGCGGCGTCGAGAAAGAGGGATATGGAGATACCGGATTCCTTGCGCACCGCGCTGGCCGCGGCCGTCCTGCTGCCGTCGATGTCCGGCGCCGGCGCCGCCGTGCGGCACTACCAGGCGACGCTGGAAGCCTCGCGCTGGCGGGTCGAGGCCGCTCACGACCGGTGCGCCCTGGTGCACGAGATACCGCGCTTCGGCCAGGCCCGTTTCGAGCAGCGCAGCGGCCGTCGCCTGCAGTTCGTCCTGTCCGCGGACCTGGCGCCGGTCGACGACCGCGAGGCGCGCATCGTTTCGCAGCCGCCGCAGTGGAAGTTCGGCAGCGACGAGCGGGAACTGGGCCGGGTCAGGCTGGTACAGGGCAAGACGCCGCTGCGGGTGCCGCGCGAGCAGGCGTTGCGCCTCTATTACGAACTGGAGCAGGGCATGGCGCCCGCCTTCCTGTACCGGGACTGGGCGGACGGCCAGGACCGCATGGAGGTGCGTCTGTCGCCGGTGCGTTTCCGCGAGGCGCTGCCGGAGTTCCTGGCCTGCACCCGCAAGCTGGTGTACCTGGACTTCGAACCCGTCGGCGAGCAGACCGTCTATTTCACCACCGACAGCGCCCGTCTCAGCCGCGCCACCCGCCGGGTGCTGGAAAAGCTGGCGCGCGACTACCGTGGCGGCAACCGGCTGCGCATCGTACTCGGCGGCCACGCCGATGCGCGGGGCACCGAGGACTACAACCTGGATCTGTCCAGGCGCCGCGCCGCCCGGGTGGCGCGCTACCTGGTGTCGCGCGGCGTGCCGCGCAAGGCCATCGAATCACGGTTTTTCGGCGAGACCTTCCCGGCCGACCCGGACGACGATCCCGAGGCCTGGGCCAGGAATCGCCGCGTGACGGTCTGGTTCGCCGAAAACTAGCCGCCTCATTCCCGCACCGGCCGCTTGGCCAGCTTGCGCTGCAGGGTGCGCCTGTGCATGCGCAGGCGGCGCGCCGCTTCGGAGATGTTGCCGCCGGACTCGGCCAGGACCTTCTGCAGGTGTTCCCATTCCAGCCGCCTGACGGTGAGCGGCGCATCCGCGACCGGGACGCTGGCGTCGGCTTCGTCCTTGTGCAGGGCGGCCAGTATCTCGTCGGCGTCCGCCGGCTTGGTGAGGTAGTGCACCACGCCCAGCTTGATGGCCTCGACCGCCGTGGCAATGCTGGCATAGCCCGTCAGTATGATCATGCGGGTGTTCTCGTCCAGGGCGTGCAGGCGTTCGGCCACCACCAGCCCCGACTCCCGGCCGATGCGCAGGTCGATGACGGCGTACTCGGGTTCTTCCAATGCGGCCAGCGCGAGCGCCGCTGCCATGTCGTGGGCGACGGCTACCCGGTAGCCGCGGCGGGCCAGCGCATCGGCCAGCACGCTGCAGAATATCTCGTCGTCGTCGACGATCAGCAGCCGGGGGCTGTCGTCCGCCTGCTCCGCAGTCATGCCGGGCCGGCTTCCTGCAGGGGCAGACGCAGGCGGGTGCGGGTGCCGCCACCTTCTCGTTCGAACAGCCGGATGTCCCCTCCGAGCCGTTGCACCGTGGCATAGGTCAGAAACAGGCCCAGACCCAGGCCATATTCCTTGGCGCTGTGCCGCCGCCTGCCCAGCCCGGCCTGTGTGTCGGGACACGGCCCCGGCCCCCGGTCGAGTATTTCCACCTCCAGGGCATCGCCGACGGTGGATGCCCGCAGTTGAACGGGCCGTGGCGAGGCATCGGCCGCATTGTTCAGCAGGTTGACCAGCGCCTGCAGCAGGGTGCGTTCGGCGAGTATGCAGCCATGTTGCATTTCGTCCGCCAGATCCGTTTCGATCCGGCCCCGCGGCCGCTGCATCTTCCACTGCGTCACGACCTGCCGCAGGAAGCGGTCGCAGGACACCAGTGCGCCGCCCTCGGCACGGTTTTCGCCTGCCGATGCGGATATCACCGACAACGCTTCCTTGCAACGCCCTATCTGCGCACGCAGGATCTGCAACTGTTCGCGCGCGCGCGTCGGCAGATCGTCCTGGCGCGTCAGTTCGCCGGTCAGAACCGCCATGGTGGCCAGCGGCGTGCCCAGTTCATGGGCGGCCCCGGTTGCCAAGGTGGCCAGGGCGACCAGCTGCTCGTCGCGCAGCGCTTTCTCGCGCGCCTCGGCCAGCAGCCGCTCGCGGCGGCGCAGCGAGCGGGCCATGCCGCTGACCAGCCAGGCGACCAGTGTCGCGCTCAGTACGAAGCCGAACCACATGCCCAGCAGGTGCTGGCTGAACGCCTGATCGTGGCCGGCGTGCATCGGGGCGGGCGCCGGCAGGCCGAACATCAGGGAGCTGTAGCAGATCACGGTGAGGGCTGCGATGGCCCAGCTTGCCGCCGCCGACAGGACGCTCGCTGCGATGCTGAGCGGGATCAGGTAGACCCAGGCGAAGGGGTTGCTGGCACCGCCCGTGCTGTAGAGGATGGCGGTCAGCACCAGCACGTCGATGACCAGCTGGGCGAGGAAGCCCGCGTCGCCGATGGCGGCTCTCTGTTTCAGGCGCCGCCAGGTCCACAGGCTGATGGCCACGAGCACGGCGATGAGCGTCAGCAGCGCCTGCTGCGAGGCGCCGGTGTCGAGCAGCGATCGCGGCAGCGCCAGCAACAGGGTCAGTGCGCCGATGACGAAGAGCCTGAGCAGCAGCAGGCGCTTGAGATTGGCGCCGGCAGCCGTCGGGTCGTTGGGTGGGTCGACCATGGCCGCATTCTAGCAACACACTGGTCGCTCGTCCCCGCCGCGCGGCGCGACAATGTGTCGCATGGGCAGGTGGCAGGTGCGTGGGGTAGATTTGGCGGCACCTGCATCAACAAACGACGCCGGAGGAAAAGTCACCATGTCCTGGTCTCGTACAGCGGCCGCGCTCCTGGCGGCGGCATCCATCCTCTCGCCCGCGCCGGCGGCCGCCTATGTCGGCCTGTGCTGTGGCAAGTGCGGCGGTAACATGCCCATGAACATCCCCGGCGGGGGCATTCCGGAGACCTACGAGTGGCGTGTGAAGCTGAGCCCCATGTTCATGCGCATGGACGAGCTGCGCGACGGCACGGACGGCGTCGACGAGGACGATCTGCTGGGCATGCCCCTGATGATGGGTGTGCCGACGGGCCGTTTCATGGCCGTTCCCACGCGCATGGACATGCAGATGCTGAATATCACCGCCGGCTACAGTTTCTCGGACCGCTTCTTCGCCGCCGCCATGTTCATGTACAGGAACAACCGCATGGACATGCAGTTCAACTCCGCCATGCGGGCGCTGACCGGGCGCCAGGGCTTCACCATGGATTCCGACGGTCCCGGCGACACCATGCTCATGGCCAAGTACCTCCTGTTCGCCGACGACCCCCTGATTCCCAGGCGGCAGTTCTCCCTGCTGTTCACCCTGAGCGTGCCGACCGGCTCCATCGATCAGAAGAACAGCAACCATCCGCTGGAGATGCGCGAGAACGAGCAGCTCCCCTATGGCATGCAGCTGGGCTCTGGCACCTTCGATCCCGGCATCGGTATCCTGTATCAGCAGTCCGCCTCGCCCTGGTGGTGGGGCGCCAACATGGCGTACACGGCGCGCCTGTACGACAACGACCGCGACTACCGCCTGGGGGACGAGTTCCGGCTCGACGGCTACCTGATGCATCAGCTGCGTTACGATTTCCTGTTGCACGCACAGCTCAACGGCTCCTGGCAGGACAGCATCGAGGGAGAGATGGACGCGGCGCAGGACGGCAGCGCCGGGCGCGTGGTGCAGGGCGATCCCGCGTCACCCTACATGACGCCGCTGTGGGATCCCGACAACTACGGCGGCACCCGGCTGGCTGTCACCCTCGGTTTCCAGTGGCAGCCGCTGCCCCTGCAGATCGTCGACTTCAGCGTCGGTGTGCCGGTATACCAGGATCTCAACGGTCCCCAGCTGGCGGAGGACTTCCGCCTCATGCTGACCTGGTACATCGAGCGCCCGACGCGCCGCAGCGTGCGTTACGGTCTGGATCGCGCGCCCGCCGACAGCAGGCTGGGGTTCTAGGCGATGTCCCGCACTTCCCGGATCCTGCTTGTGGCGCTGGTGATCCTGGCGGCAGGCTGCGCGGCTGGAAGCGGTGCCGCGCTGCCGGACGCCGATTCCGGGGCGGGGCGGCACTACGCCGCGCGCTGCGGGACCTGCCATGCCGCCCCCCACCCGCGCCGTCTCGCCTACTCCGCCTGGCAGGCGCTGCTGCCGCTCATGGAGCGGCGTATGCAGGAACGCGGCCTGGACCCGCTGACAGAGACGGAGCGGTCGCAGATCCTGGCCTACCTGCGGGCCCATGCGCGCTAGCCCGGCCCTGCGGGCGGGGCTGCTGGCCGTATTGCTGGCGGCAGGGCCACAGGTGCGGGCGGATGCGCTCGGCGCCCTGCTGGAAGCGCTGGATCTCACCGCGCCCCGGCATCGCCTGGCGGCGCCCGGCTTCAGGCTGGATGCGCTCGGCGGCGGCAGCGGCGGGCCGGACGACTACGCCGGCAAGGCGCTGCTGCTGCATTTCTGGGCGACCTTCTGCGATCCGTGCCGCGACGAGCTGCCACGCCTGGAGGCCTTGTCGCGCCAGCTGGGGGAGGAGGGGCTGGTGGTGCTGACGGTGGCAGTGGACCGTTCACCGGCCGCGGCTGTCGCCGCCTTCGTCGCCGTCGGAGGCTACCGGTTGCCGGTACTGCTCGACCCGCTGGGCCGGGTGCGCAATCGCTACGAGGTGGCGGTCCTGCCCACCAGCTACCTGATCGGTCGCGACGGCCGCTTCGTGGCGCGCGCCCTCGGCGCCCGGGGCTGGGACGCGCCCGACGCGGTGGCTGCCCTGCGCAGCTGGCTGCGCCAGGGTGCGGGGTCTCCGTGAACCTTTTGCGCAGGCCGGGGTCTCATCTGCAACCGGTTGACACCGGCCTCGGTTCAGTTGCCATTCAGCGTTTCCCTCCCACTGGACCGACTGCCTGACGCGGGCCTCCCGGCCCGCGTCTTTTTTTGTGTGACGGCTTTGGGATAAGCTGGACGCCTGCTTCCCCGCGGCGTAGCACCGATGGCCAGCACCGATACCCTCCTCATGCAGCTGTTCCCCGGCGACGATCCGGCCGCCCGGCGGCTGCGTGACGGCACCCGGCAGGTCACGCTGCCCTCCGGTCAGACCCTGTTCCGGCGCGGCGACCCCTGCCGCAACTACCTGGTGGTGGCGCAGGGCTCGGTGCGTGTGCAGGTCCTGTCAGCCAGTGGCCGCGAGGTGACCCTGTACCGGGTCGGCGACGGCGAGTCCTGTGTCATCACGACCTCCTGCCTGATCAGCCACGAGTCCTACCCGGCCGAGGGCGTGACCGAGACCGAGACCCGGGCACTGATCGTGCCGCGCACGCTGTTCGACGAGGCCATGGATACTTCGGCGCCGTTCCGCCGTTTCGTATTCGCCAACCAGGGACAGCGTCTGGGGGATCTCATCCAGCGCGTGGAGGACGTGGCCTTCGGCCGCATCGACGTGCGCCTGGCGCGGCTGCTGGTGGATCGCAGCCGGCGGGACGGGGACAGCGTGCCGCTCACCCACCGGCAGGTGGCGAGTGAACTGGGCACGGCGCGGGAGGTGGTGAGCCGCCAGTTGAAGCGGCTGGAGAAGGCGGGCCTGCTGCACAGCCGGCGTGGCGCCATCGAGGTGCTCGACCGGCGGGGGCTGGTGACACTGGCCGCGGGTCAGTGAAGTACTGTGATATTGTCACTGCCGGCCGCCCGCGCGGGCGCTATATTGCGGCCAGGTTTGAATCAGGAGGTACAAGACATGGCAAACGTGGGTGGAATCGATCGTGTGATCCGGGTGGTCGGCGGCGCGGCGCTGGTGGGCCTGACCTTGGCCGGTCCCTGGAAGGACGTGCTCTATCCCTGGGGCTTCATCGGCGTGGTGCCGCTGCTGACGGGGCTGATGGGCTGGTGCCCGGCCTACGCCCTGTTCGGCATCAAGACCTGCAAGTCCTGTAACGGCCAGTAGTCCCGGCACGGTCGCCGCCCGCCTCAGGGCGGGTGCGGCCGCCGCCGGAGGCCGGCCAGCAGCAGCGACAGGGCGGCGATCGCCAGTACCGGTCCCTCGCCCAGACGGCCATAGGGCGTCTGTCCCGAGCGGGGCGTGACACGGCCCTCCAGGACCGCTTTCCGGAACCGGCCGGCGCTGGCCTGCAGCCGGCCGTCCGCGCCTATGATGGCCGACACGCCGGTGTTCGCGGCCCGCAACAGGGGCTTGCCCAGCGCCAGCGCCAGCATGCGGGAGATCTGCAGATGCTGCTCGGGCGCCATGCTGCGGCCGAACCAGGCGTCGTTGCTGGCGTTCACCAGCAGCTCTGCGTCCGGGAAGGCGCGCGCCGCCTGCGCCGGAAAGGCGTCCTCGTAGCAGATGGTGGCGCCGACGAGGACGCCCGCCGCCCGTATCGGCGGCTGCCGCCGCGGGCCGGGCGAGAAATCGGACCAGTCGGTGTCCAGGTGGCGCCCGAGCCAGGCCAGGGCCGGCGTGGTGGGCAGGTATTCGCCGAACGGCACCAGGTGGCGCTTGTAGTAGCTGCCGGATGCCGCGCCCAGCGCGATCAGGCCATTGTGGATGTGGCCGGTTTGCTCGTCGTCGACCGGTATGCCCACCAGCACCGCCGAGCCGGCTTCCAGCGCCTCCTGCCGGATCGCTTCCAGCAGGGAGGCGGCTTCGGAGGCCAGTTCAGGCAAGGCCGTCTCCGGCAGCAGGATCAGGTCGCGACCGAGCTGCGACTCGATCATCTCCATGTACAGATCCTCGGTGTCGAGCCTCCGCTCTGCCCGCCATTTGTGTTCGGGCGCGACATTGCCCTGCAACAGGGCGACCTCGATGGCCCCGCCCTGCGGGCGGGTCCAGTCGATCCCCGACAGCAGCAGGCCCCCTCCCCAGACCAGCAGCCCCAGGAGCAGGGCGCGGGCGGCGTCCTGCCGCCTGCGCCGCACCGCCAGCAGCGCCAGCGCGGCGGCCACCAGCACCACCAGCAGACCCACGCCCGGCACGCCGGCGACCGGCGCCCAGCCCGCCAGGGCGGTGTCGGTCTGGCTGTAGCCGAGGTTCAGCCAGGGAAAGCCGGTGAACAGGCGGCTGCGCAGCCATTCCAGCAGGGTCCAGGCGGCGGGCAGGAACAGCAGGACGGCGGTCGCGCTCGCGCGCGCGGCCAGGCGCGCGAACAGGTAACCCAGACCGGCCGGGAAGGCGGCCAGCAGGGCGACGAACAGTGCGGTCAACGCAACGGCCGCTCCCTCGTGGAGGTCGGCGAAGTAGGTCAGGCTGGAATGGATCCAGGACACCCCGAAGCCGAACAGCCCGGCGCCGTAGAGCAGACCGTGCCGCAGCGCCTGCCGGGGGGTGTCGCGCAGCCACAGCGCAAACAGCAACGCGGGCGACAGGAACGCCGCGGCTGCGACGCCGAAGGGTGCGAATGCGGTGACCAGGGCGGCCCCGCCTGCCAGGGCGGCGAGGTCCGCGAGGGGGGCGGAAGCGGATCGTGCCATCTGCGTGCCGTGTCGTGAGGGATTCCCGGACGGTGCTGCTGCAAGCCGTTGGCCGTCGAGCGTACAACAGCGCCGGCGGTGGCGCGACCGTCCGTGTGTCCACCCGGTCAGGGTGCGACAAATTGTCCTTCCGGTGCTGACACAACTGTCATGTGACAGCCCCGGATGCCACCTCTCGCCGCCGTAATTCATTGATCGCAATCGGTTCGGACAACTGGTACAGAACTTGTATCCAGCACAGGGACAGCCGGCGTGCGTGGGAAGGAACGGCGGCGGATCCGGTACAGCAACCGGCAGAAAAAGAAGCAGCAACACCTAGTGTCCAATCGAGGAGGAGACCACACATGAAATTCAAACGTTCGACGGCCATCAGCCTGGCGTTGTTGATGGCCATGCTCGGCGGACGCGCCCAGGCAGCCCTGGTCGCGGCCTACGAGGATATCTCTCTGGGGCCGAGCTGGCAGCACACGGTCACGTTCAGCAACCAGACCGCCAGTTCGGTCGATGTCGCCATCAGTACGTTCTATTTCAACAACATCTCGCCGATCCTGAAGCTGTTCGAGACCGATGGCCTGGCCGGAACCGTGACCCTGACCGAGACCATCACCAACACCGGCCCGACCGCCTGGGCCGGCTGGTCGGAATCGATCTGGGACGAGTCCGCCGCCCCGACCTACGGGCCGTTCAATCCCGGTCCCAACGTCAGCTGGGGTTCGGTGTCCTCCAGCCGCGCGGGAACCGCGTCGATCGATACGGCGCTGGGCGTGGCCAGCTACCTGTTCGCCACCCCGGTGTTGCAGGGCGAGACCTTCACCCTGACCAAGACCTTCAGCTATGCCAATGGCGTGTACGCCGTGGAGATCGGCGAGATCCCCGCCGCCGTGCCCGTACCGGCCGCCCTGCCCCTGATGCTGTCCGGTCTCGCCGGCCTGGGTTTCGCCGCCCGCAAGAAGAAAGCCGCCTGAACCGGCCCGATCATTGAGAGGAGTCTGAGAACATGACAAAACCCAAGATGAAAAAATCGCTGTTGTCGGCATCCATGGCTGCCTGCATGGCCATGGGCGCCGCCACGCAGGACGCGGAAGCCCTGGGGTTCTTCCCCAGTTTCAACAACGGCCCCAACAAGTACCTGGTGATCTGGAACGGCGACCAGGTGCTCGACGACGGCTTCTACGGCCAGCCCGATTTCCTGGCGGTGGTCGATGCCGATCCCGCCTCCGCCAAGTACGGTGAAGTGGTGAACAGCGCCACCATGCCGGCGCGCCTGGGCGAGCATCTGCTGTCGGAGACGGAGAACATCGTCGACAACGCGGTCACCCTGCTGTTCGGCACCATCTCCAACACCGGTGACTTCCTGGACGGCCACAACGCCCAGGGGGCGGCGGCCGGCCACGCACTGTACGATGCCGGCCGCGGCCCCGGTCCGGCCATCGGCGGCACGCCCAACGCCGTGTGGTCGTCGACCCTGAACGAGGCCCATCACTTCAACGTCAAGCCGAGGATCGACGCCGCCGGCAGGAAGCACATCTTCCCGGGCGGCCTGATCAGCTCCAACCTGTTCGCCTGCGACGTCACCGATCCCATGAACATCGTGCCCAGCCCGGGTTCCGACACCACCCAGATCAACCCCTATCTGGACGATCCGGACGGCAACGGCAACCTGCTGGACAACGCGCCGACCAACAACATCTGCGGCCTGGCGGTGAGCAGCCTCGAGATCAGCACCACCTCCGGCACCGACGACGTCATGCCGCTGCCCAACGGCAACCTGATCGTCACCCAGATGGGCCTGAAGGCCTCCATCGACGGGGCGAACGGCTGGGGCGGTCCCTACGGCGCGCATACCCTGGTGCTGGGTCCCGGCGTTGCCGGGGTCCCCAACGGCCAGAATCCGGACCAGGAGCCGGGCGGCCCCTGGACGTTCTACTCCGTGTCCAGTCCCTTCCCCGGCGACGGCGTGGGTGACGGCCTGGCCAACGGTGCCTGCACGGACGCCGACAGCGACGGCAACTGCGACGCGGTGTCGACCATGCCGCCGACCCTGCAGACGCCGGGCGGCCTGCTGGAGTTCGACGTGCTCGGCAACGTCGTCGGCGAGTACCCGGCGGCGATTCCGGCCGGCGCCACCTACCCCGCCAGCGGTCCGCTGGCCGGCCAGCGCGTGGCGCCGGACCGCTACCGGGCGCGCTACTACCTGCGTAACCTCCTGACCAGCGTGCCGGCCGCGCCCTACAACACGCCGGTCGAGGGTGTGGACGCCGACGCCGACGGTGTGTTCGACAACGGCGGCGTGGGTACGCCCATCGACACCGGGCCGGAGGCGCATCCGCACGGCATGGGCTTCCGCGCCGATCTCAATTCGCTGAGCCCGTACTGGGGTTACTACCATGCCGGTGGCATGGACGCCAGCGACGCTTCGGCGACACCGGGCAAGGGCATCTTCGTGTCCTCGGACTACGCCGATCCGGTCAGCCTGGCGGTGTCCGACGTCGGTGATGACTTCCAGGATCTCGGCACCACGGTGCGCTTCTTCCACCTGAGCAACCTGGCCGACGGCCCCTACGCCGTGGTGCAGATGCCGGATGGTCCGCGTGTCGAGGAAGAGGAGTTCCACGAGGAGCCCGAAGGCCTGATGGCCATGGCGGTGACCAACCGTCCCGGCCACAAGGGCATGTTCGTCGCCTCCATGTGCGGTGGCACCATCTACTACATCCCCAACATGGAGAAGGTGGGCACCGGCGATCCCGCCGGCCAGCCGCGCCTGGTCTACGACAACGGGGCCTGCACGGGTGCCTCCGTGTTCTTCGTATCGCGCAACGACCGCTATCTGGTCCTGCCCAAGGCGGGCATCACGCCCTCCGGCACCACGGACCCGAACGGCGTGTTCTACAACCGCGACTACGACCGCGAACACGCCCGCGAGATCGTGGTGTTCGACATCAGCAAGCTGGTCGCGGCCGGCGACAACCCGCAGTGCAACGCGGCGCCCGCGTCGAAGTGGGACAACACCGGCGTGCCCCAGAACGGCAGCGGACTGCCGTCGACGGTCGGCCCCGCCAGCGGCCCGGCCCATTCGCGTGAAGGCATCGACTTCAATTCGACCAAGGGTGCTTTCTGGCCCAACAACGATGCGGCGGACTGCCCGACCATCGCCTCGACGGTGAACCTCGATTCGCCGGAGAACAACGCGACGGCCGGTGGACCGCACTTCACGGTAGCCGACAACCTGGAGCGCTACGTCGCCACCTCGCAGTACTTCGTCGACCTGCGCCGCTATCCGGTGGGTTCGAGCTGGGCGGTGTTCGGTACGCCCGCGTTCGATCCCTTCAACCATCCGGCAGGCGATCCCGCGGGCAACATGTCGCAGACCGCCGGTGCGGTGGATCCGACGCGCAACAGCCTGAGCTTCGCGGGTGACTTCCTGCCTGGCACGGGTTCGGTGGGCGACAACACGGTGTGCATGATGAAGTTCAACCGATGGACCGGCAGCCTGATGCTGGATCCGACCTTCAACGATGCCACCACCGGCGGTGACGTGCCCAACGGCTGCATCGACATGGAACGGACCAACTGGCCGCGCGCCAACGATCCGAACCGGCCGATGGTCGCCACCGGCAGCGCTTCTCCTCATGCGATGACCTTCATCGATGTAAACTAGCGCAAGCTGGACCGGGCCGCCCGGAGGGGGCGGCCCGGACCGGAACGGGGTCGGAGTTTCTCCGGCCCCGTTCCCCTTTTTTTCGGCTGCGTCCCGTTGCGGGACGTGGCCTGGCTGTTGGGGGGCAAGAATGCGACAAGCCCGATTCCTGCTGCCGGTCCTGCTGCTCGGCATGGCGGCGGGCGCGGCGCTGGACCGATACTGGCTTGCGGCGGGCGATGCCGCCAGCACAGGCCTGGACAGGCTCGACGGGCAGCAGACGCTGTATGTCTGTCCCATGCATCCTGACGTGGTGCGCAATGCGCCCGGGAACTGCCCGGTGTGCGGCATGGAGCTGGAGCCGGTGTCCGGACATGAGCATGCACCGGTTCCCGGATCCGGACAGGCTGGTCGGCCCATGGTGTCCATCTCTCCCGTGGTGGCCAACAACCTGGGTGTGAGAACCGCCCGGGTGGAGAAGACCCGGCTGTGGCGGAAGATGAAGACGGCGGGCTATGTGAAGGGCTATCAGCGGGGCAGGCGGCTGCAGGTGCGATCGCCTGTCGCCGGCACCGTGGCCCGTCTCCACGTCGCCGTCGGCGCGCGGGTGAAAAAAGGCGACGTGCTGGCGGAAATCAGTTCGCCGGAGCGCCGGGAGGCGCAGCAACGGCACCTGGAACTGCTGGCAGAGGGTGATTCCCGGGCGATCGCCGAGTCACGCCGCCGGCTGCGCCGGCTGGCGCTCCGCCAGGCCGACATCGAGGCGCTCGAACAGGGCGGGACCCCGGTCGGACACCTGCTCATCGAGGCCCCGCACGACGGTCGCGTCGTCGCCGTGGCCAACGGCGAGGGCAGTGCCGTGACGCCCGCCAGCGTGGTGCTGGTGGTCGAGGAACAGGGCGTGCTCAACGTCGAGGTCGACGTGTTCCGCAACCAGGTGGCCTGGGTGAAGCCCGGGGACCGGGCCGAACTGCAACTGGCCAACCGGCCCGGCAAGGTGTGGCAGGGCCGGGTCAGCGCCCAGGGCGTCGATCTCAGGCCGCGCTCGCGGACCTATGCGCTGCGGGCCGCCTTCCCCATGGAGGAGGGCGTGGCCCTGCCGGATATGTACGCGGACGTGACCCTGTTCGGCGCGCCCGTCGACGCGGCGCTGGCGGTGCCCCGACAGGCGTTGATCCGCACCGGCAGCGGTGCGCGGGTGGTGCGGGTGCTCGGCGGCGGCCGCTTCCAGCCGGTGGACGTCGTACCCGGCATCGAGAGCGGGGACCGGGTGCAGATCGTCTCGGGGCTGCGGGAAGGGGACGAGATCGTGGTCTCGGCCCAGTTCCTGATCGACTCGGAGAGCAACCTGCAGGCCGGGTTCCAGCGCATGGATGCCGGAACTGCGCAACAGCAGCCCTGACCGGATGGGTGCCGGGGCATGATCGATCGTGTCATCCACTGGTCGGTGCACAACCCGGCGCTGGTGCTGCTGCTCAGCGGCATGCTGCTGGTGTGGGGGGTGTACAGCGCCCGCGACATCCCGCTGGATGCCTTGCCGGATCTCTCCGATGTCCAGGTGATCATCAAGACCAGCTACCCGGGCCAGGCGCCGCAGGTGGTCGAGGACCAGGTCACCTACCCGCTCACCAGTGCCCTGTTGTCGGTGCCGGGAGCGGTATCCGTGCGCGGCTACTCGTTCTTCGGCGATTCCTTCATCTACGTGATCTTCGAGGACGACACCGACCTCTACTGGGCGCGTTCCCGGGTGCTGGAATACCTCAGCCAGGTGGCCGACCGCCTGCCCGCCGGCGTCCATCCCCGCCTCGGGCCGGACGCCAGCGGGGTCGGCTGGATATTCCAGTATGCGCTGGTGGACCGCAGCGGCCGCCACGATCTGTCGGAATTGCGCAGCATCCAGGACTGGTTCCTCAAATACGAGCTGCAGACCGTGCCCGGCGTCGCCGAGGTCGCCACCCTGGGCGGCATGGTGCGCCAGTACCAGGTGGTCTTGAACCCCACCCTGATGCAGAAATTCTCCATTCCCCTGTCCATGGTCAAACAGGCCATCACCGATGCCAACAAGGAAGTGGGTGGCTCGACCATCGAGATGGCCGAGGCGGAATACATGGTGCACAGCCACGGCTACCTGACCGGCGAGGAGGACCTGCGCCAGATCCATTATGTGGACAAGAGCCTGCACGCCAGGAATGTGCCGGCCACGCTCGGCGATCTGGCCGACATCCGGGTGGGGCCGCAGATGCGCCGCGGCATCGCCGAGCTGGACGGCGAGGGCGAGGTGGTCGGTGGCATCGTCGTCATGCGCAGCGGCGGCAACGCCCTGCAGACCATCGAGCGCATCCGGCACAAGCTCGACGAGCTGCGCGCCGGCCTGCCGGACGGCGTCGAGATCGTCACCGTCTACGACCGTTCGCGGCTGATCCGCAGCGCCATCGACACCCTGGGGAACCGCCTGACGGAGGAATTCATCGCCGTGGTGCTGGTGTGCGCGCTGTTCCTGTTGCACCTGCGCTCGGCGCTGGTGGTGCTGGTCAGCCTTCCGGCCGGCATCCTGGTGGCCTTCATCGTCATGCAGGCGCAGGGCATCAACGCCAACATCATGTCGCTGGGCGGCATCGCCATCGCCATCGGCGCCATGGTGGACGCGACCATCGTCATGATCGAGAACGTGCACAAGCATGTCGAGCAGACCGGCAACAGGGCCAACGGCCGGACCGGCCGGGTCGTGGCCGCCCTGCAGGAGGTCGGCACGCCGCTGTTCTTCTCGCTGCTCATCGTCACCCTGAGCTTTCTCCCCGTGCTGTCGCTGCAGGGCCAGGAGGGCAGGCTGTTCGATCCGCTGGTCTACACCAAGACCTATGCCATGGCGGCGGCGGCCGGTCTGTCCGTCACCCTGGTGCCGGTGCTCATACTCTACCTGGTGCGCGGGCGCATCCTCGGCGAACAGAGCAACCCCGTCAACCGCTTCCTCATCCGTGTCTACCG
This sequence comes from Thiohalobacter sp., assembly GCA_026984835.1. GTDB lineage: Bacteria > Pseudomonadota > Gammaproteobacteria > DSM-19610 > DSM-19610 > JALSRI01. The sequence continues at coordinate 19,724 of JALSRI010000249.1, forward strand.
GCCGGCGATCCAGGCGGCGCTGCGCCATCCCGTGCGGGTGCTGGCCGCCAGCCTGCTGCTGGTGACGGCGGGCCTGTGGCCGCTGGCGCATACCGGGGTGGAGTTCGTGCCGGAGCTGGACGAGGGCGACCTGCTGTACATGCCCAGCCTGTATCCCGGCATCTCCACCGGCAAGGCCCGCCAGGTGTTGCAGCAGACCGACCGGCTGATCCGCAGCGTGCCGGAGGTGGAACGGGTGTTCGGCAAGGTGGGCCGGGCCGAGACGGCCACCGACCCCGCGCCGCTGACCATGATCGAGACCCTGATCCGGCTGCGGCCCAAAAGCGAGTGGCGTCCCGGCATGACGCTTCAGAAACTGAAGCAGGAACTGAACGAGCGGGTGAATCTGCCCGGCATCACCAACACCTGGTTGATGCCGGTCCGGGCCCGCATCGACATGCTGTCGACCGGCATCCGCACGCCGGTGGGCATCAAGATAGCCGGGCCCGACCTGGCCGGGATCGAGGCGCTGGGGCGGCAGGTGGAGCAGGTGATCCGGAAGATTCCCGGCACGGTGTCGGTCTACTCCGAGCGGGTCGGCAGCGCGCGCTACATCGATATCCGGATAGACCGTGCCGCCGCGGCCCGCAACTGGGTCACCGTCAGCGAGGTGCAGGACGTGATCAGCACCGCGGTGGGGGGTATGAACGTGACCGAGACGGTGGAGGGCCGGGAACGCTACCCCGTCAACATCCGCTACCCCAGGGAATGGCGTGATTCGGCGGACAAGCTGCGCGAGCTGCCCATGGTCACCCGGCGCCAGCTTCACATCCAGCTCGGCGAGGTGGCGGAGATCGGCATCAAGGACGGGCCCGGACAGATCAAGAGCGAGAATGCGCGCCTGAACGGCTGGGTCTACATCGACATCGAGGGCCGGGACCTCGGCTCCTATGTCGAGGAGGCGAAACGGGCGGTGGCCGCGGCCATCCGCCTGCCGCCGGGTTATTCGCTGGACTGGTCGGGCCAGTACGAGCACCTGCAGCGCGCCCGGGAGCGGTTGTCGCGGATCGCGCCCATCGCCCTGGCGTCCATCGTGGTCATGCTCTACCTGATCTTCGGCACCCTGACGCAGGCGTTGATGGTGATCGTGGTGCTGCCGCTGGCGATCGTGGGGGGTGTCTGGCTGGTATACCTGCTCGGCCACCCGCTGTCGGTGTCCGTCGGCGTGGGCTTCATCGCCGTGGCGGGCGTGGCGGCCGAGTTCGGCGTGATCATGCTGGTGTACCTGGACCAGGCCATCCGGCGCCACCGCCCCGACACCCCCGAGGCATTGCAGGCCGCCATCATCGAGGGCGCGGTACAGCGGGTGCGTCCCAAGGCCATGACCGTGGCCGTGATCCTGGCCGGCCTGCTGCCCGTCATGCTGGGCGGTGGCACCGGTTCGGAAGTGATGCGCAGTATCGCGGCGCCCATGGTGGGCGGCATGATCAGCGCGCCGCTGGTGTCGCTGTTCCTGGTCCCGGTGCTCTACCAGGCCTGGATGCGGCGCCGCATCGCCCGGCGGCGCCGCTAGGCCCGGGTCAACTGTCCTGCTGGCTCCCCGGCTCCGCGCCCGTCTGTTCGGCGATATCCTTTGCACCGCGCTCCTGCAGCAGCGCCACCGACTTGCGCTTGTTCTGGGCGATGGCCAGGTGCAGCACCGAGTTGCCCCAGGCGTCCGTGGCGTCCATGTCGGCGCCGTGTTCCAGCAGCAGTTCCATCATGCGCAACTGCTCGCGCGCCGCCGCGTATACCAGCGGCGTGCGGCCGGCGACGTCCCGGGCCTCGATCTCGGCGCCGGCGTCGAGCAGCAGGCGGGCCGCCTCGGGCCGGCCCTCCCAGGCCGCGAACATCAGTGCCGTGGCCCCGCCGCGGGTACGGGCATCGACCTGGGCGCCTTCGGCCAGCAGGGTGCGGATCACCGGCAGCCGGTTGCGGCGCACGGCGAACATCAGGGCGTTCAGGCCCTCGTTGTCACCCTCGTCGATGTGCGACTTGTTGTGGGCAAGCAATGTCTTGACCACGTCCACCTTGCCCTCGCCGGCGGCCAGTATGAGGGCATTGCGACCGGTGCGGTTGCGGGCCCAGAGTTTGGCCCGGTGTTTCAGCAGGGTCTCGACCGTGTCCGGAAAACCCTCGGAAGCAGCCAGCATCAGGGCGCTGAAGCCATACTTGTCGCGGGCGTCGATGTCGGCGCCGGCTTTCAGGAGGTGTTTCACCATGGCGGTCTTGCCGCGTTCGGCGGCGTAGGTCAGGGCGGCCTTGCCCAGCTTGTCGCCCTTGGCCAGGCTGGCGCCCCTGGCCAGCAGGAAATCGACCATATCCTTGCGGTCGAGGGTGGCCGCCGATATCAGCGGCGTGATGCCGTAGACACCTTCCGCATCCAGATCGGCGCCGGCCGCCTGCAGGAGTTTCACCATGTCCAGGTTGCCCGCCTGGACGGCGACCAGCAGCACGGGATTGCTTTCGTTGTTGCGCAGATTGACGTTGGCGCCTTTCTTCACCAGCAGGGAGGCGGTGTCCCTGTGGCCGTTCTTCACCGCGTAGATCAGCGCCGTGTTGTTCAGTTCGTCGGCATGGTCGATGCGCGCGCCCTGTTGCAGCAGCAGTTCGCACAGGTCCGTCTTGCCGTTGGTGGCGGCAACGATGAAGGCGGTGGCGCCGTTGTCGTCTGTCTGGGTGATCCGCGCCCCCTGTTTCAGCAGCAGGCGGGCCAGATCCAGATCACCGTTGTAGGCCGCCCACATGAGGGCGGTGGCGCCGGTGCGGTCCTCGGCATTGATGTCCGCCCCGTGGGACAGCAGGTGCTCGGCGATGTCGCGGTACCCCTTCTTGGCGGCGACGGTGAGGGCGGTATCGCCCTCCCGGTCACGGGCGTCGACGTCGGCGCCGCGCGCCAGGAGCAGATCGACGACGGCGGTCCGGCCCTTCCAGGCCGCCCACATGAGGGCGGTGGCACCGGTCTCGTCGTGCGTATGCACATCGACGCCTTCATCGAGCATGCCCTCGACCAGGGACGTCTTGCCTTCCTTCACCGCCTGCAGGAACAGGCTGTGTTCGTCCACGCTGGCGGTCTGCCCGCTGTCGTCTGCCTGCAGGACGGCCGGCAGCAGAAGCGGAAGCAGCATGAGCACGGGGATGTACAGTCGGTTTCGCATGTTGTCACTCCAAAGGGGTTTTTTTTCGGATGGTCCGGTGGTCCGGGCGGGCCGGGGCGCTCCCCGGCACCTGTGCTTGTAATTGTGGTTGCGGCAGTCCGGGCATCGTTAAGATTAGCAAAGTTCGTACCATGGCGTACGGCTTCCGGGCGCGCGAAATACTTTCACGTTCTCAGGCGTTTGGGAATGGCACCGTGGCGACCCCGGGCGAGGGCGGATGACGCGTCATGACAGAATTGTCATGACAGGCAGGACTAGACATATGTCAGATTGTCACAGGAGCGCTACCCTGCTTACCATGTCGGTAAACGCCATCCATAGGCGTATCGCCAACAATTGCGGTGGAGACCGGTGCAGGTCTTCGCCGGACGCACGGCCGACCCGGTCACGCCGTGCGCGGGACGGGAGGAATCTTGCATGAGCCTGAGAACGGTTGATATCAAGTCTGTCGTGGACATCCAGGAGGGACCGGCGGTCCTGATCGACAAGGACTACCACATCGTGGCCGCCAACAGCAGTTATTGCAGGTCCTACGGCGTCAGTGAAGAAGATCTGGTCGGACGGCGTTGCCACGAGGTGTCCCATCATTCACCCGTGCCCTGCCACATGAACGGTGAGGACTGCCCCCATCAGAAGGTGTTCGAGACCAGCGAGCCGTTCCAGGTGTTGCACACCCACTATGACGCCGACCGCAATCCGGAGTATGTGCGTATCCGGGCCTACCCCCTGCGCGATGCGGACGGCGGCACGGTGCTGATGGAATCCATCTACCGGCTGGCGCCCGCCCCCGACATCAGTTGCGAGGACATGCGCATGGTGGGCCGCTCCCCGGCCTTCCTGTCCTGCATCGAGAACCTGACCGTGGCGGCCAAGGCGGGCGGGCACGTGCTGGTCGACGGCGAGAGCGGCGTGGGCAAGGAGCTGGCCGCCCGCTTCGTCCATGAGCAGTCGAGCCGCAACGGCAGGCCCTATGTCGAACTCAATTGCGCGGCCATCACCGAGACCCTGGTGGAGGACGAACTGTTCGGCCACGAACGCGGCGCCTTCACCGGTTGCATCGGCATGAAGGAGGGCGTGTTCGGCGAAGCGGACGGCGGCACCCTGTTCCTGGACGAGATCGGCGAACTGCCCCTGTCCATCCAGGCCAAGCTGCTGCGGGTGCTGGACTCGGGCGAGTTCCGCCGGGTGGGGGGCAAGAACAAGCAGAAAGTGGACGTGCGGATCATCGCTGCCACCAACCGCGATCTGGCCAGCCTGGTCGCCGAGGGGCGTTTCCGAGAAGACCTGTATTTCCGCATCGCCGGCATCCGGGTCACCGTGCCGCCCCTGCGCGAGCGACGCAGTGACATCATCCCCCTGGCGCAGGTGCTGATGAAACGGCTCGCGCCCAATGCCTCGGTCACCTACGAGTTGACCCAGTCGGCCGTCGAGCGCCTGCTGCATCACGGTTTCCCCGGCAACATCCGCGAGCTGTGCAACATCATGCAGAAGGCCATCGCCCTGAGCGAGGACGGCATGATCAAGGCGGCCCACATCAGCCTCGATCACATCCCCCCCGCCAGCCGCCGGGAGCCGCCCGCGGTGGCCGTGCGCGCGGATGTGGAGGACGCGCCCCCGCCGGGAGAGGCCCGCACCATCGCCGACGTCGAGGCGTCCCACATCGCCAGCCTGCTCAAGGCCTACGAGGGCAACCGGCGCAAGGTGGCCGGGGCGCTGAACATCAGCGAACGCACCCTGTACCGGAAGATCAACCGCTACCAGCTCCATGATCTTCGCTGAAGCGGGGTCGGCCGGCCGCCGTCGATACCGGGGTGTGTGGTGAAACGCGGCGGGCTGGCGGTGGCCGGAGTGCTGGCGCTGGTCGTGGCGGGCGTGTCCTTGTACGTGCGCCTTCAGGCCCCGGATCCGGCGGTGGACGGCGCGCCTGGGCCACTGGCGTTCGCGCGGCCGCTGGAGGCGGGTGCAGACGGGCCGCTGCCGCCGGCCGCTGGGGAGGCCGGCGGCTGGGAGGGGCTCGCCCTGCGCGGTATCCTGGACGCCGGCGAACCGCGACTGGCGCGCGCCATCATCGCGCAGGAAGATGGTGCGGAGGCGGCCTACGGCCTGGGTGACAGATTGGACGGCGGCGCCGTGGTCGACGACATTCTGCCGGACCGGGTGATTCTCCTTCGTGACGGCCGGTACCGCACGCTGAGGCTGGAGGCCGCGGGGGCCGCGGCGGGCGACCCGCCCGCGTCCGAGGGCCGGCGCATGCTGCTGGCCCTGCGGGACGCCCTGTTCGCCGGCCCCGACAAGGTGCTCGCCCTGCTCGACGCCCGGCCGGTGCTGCGCGACGGCCACCAGATCGGTTATCGCGTGTTTCCGCCCGAGGTGCCCGAATTCCTCGACCTGCTGGGGCTCTCGCCCGGTGACGTGGTGACCGCCATCGGCGACATCCGACTCGAATCCGGCCGTGACCTCCAGGTCGCGCTGGCGACCCTCGTCACCGGTTCCCGCTTCGAGATCACGGTGCTGCGCAACGGCATCCCCGAACGCCTGGTGATGGGCGTCCCCTGAGCCGGCGGCATCGGCCTGGAATCCGGATCCCGGCCCCCGCGGACGGCCGCCGACCCGGCCGGCTGCCCCTTCGATCCCGACAGGCTGCGGCGGGGCGGCGCGCGCCGGCGCTGGAGCCCGGTCCTGCGCCCCGGTAGAATGATGCGTTTCATTCCAACCAGGGCTTCCCGGCGCTGCCGGGCCAGGCCGGAGTCACCTGCATGAAAGACAAGAAGCTGAATCGCTACAGCGCCCGCATCACCGAGCCCAGGTCACAGGGCGCCTCCCAGGCCATGCTGTACGGCACCGGCCTGTCGCCGGAGGACATCGGCAAGGCCGAGGTCGGCATCTCCAGCGTCTGGTGGGAAGGCAACACCTGCAACATGCACCTCAACGACCTGGCGGCAAAGGTGAAGGAGGGCGTGGAAGCCGCGGGCCTGGTCGGCATGCGCTTCAACACCATCGGCGTCAGCGACGGCATTTCCATGGGCACCGACGGCATGAGCTATTCGCTGCAGTCGCGCGACCTGATCGCCGATTCGGTGGAGACGGTCATGCAGGCGCAGTGGTACGACGCCAACATCGCCATTCCCGGCTGCGACAAGAACATGCCGGGCGTCATGATCGCCATGGGCCGCGTCAACCGCCCGGCCCTGATGGTCTACGGCGGCACCATCAAGCCCGGCCACTGGCACGGCAAGACGCTGGACATCGTGTCGGCGTTCCAGAGCTACGGTGAATTCATCGCCGGCAAGATCGACGAGCACGAGCGCGAGGAGATCGTCGAGCACGCCTGCCCCGGCCCCGGTGCCTGTGGCGGCATGTACACCGCCAACACCATGGCCTCGGCCATCGAGGCCATGGGCATGAGCCTGCCCTACAGTTCCTCCACGCCGGCCGTCGACCCCGGCAAGATCGAGGAGTGCCTGGCGGTCGGGCCGGCGGTCCGCAACCTGCTGGAGCAGGACATCCGGCCGCGCGACATCATGACCCGCGAGGCCTTCGAGAACGCCATGGTCATCGTCATGGCGCTGGGCGGTTCCACCAACGCCGTCCTGCACCTCATCGCCATGGCGCGCGCCGTCGACGTGCCGCTGGGCCTGGACGACTTCCAGGCCGTCAGCGACCGCGTGCCCTTCCTGGCCGACCTGAAGCCGTCCGGCAAGTATGTGATGGAAGACCTGCACAAGGTCGGCGGCACGCCGGCGGTGATGAAATACCTGCTGGAGCAGGGCATGCTCGATGGCGACTGCCTGACCGTGACCGGTCGCACGGTAGCCGAGAACCTGGCCGGGGTGCCGGGCCTGAAGGAAGGCCAGGACGTGTTCATGCCGGTGGAGCGGCCGATCAAGGAGACCGGCCACATCCAGATTCTCAAGGGCAACCTGGCGCCGGGCGGCTCGGTGGCCAAGATCACCGGCAAGGAGGGGCTGCGGTTCTCCGGGCCGGCGCGTGTCTACGACTGCGAGGAAGACATGCTGGCCGGGCTGGAAAAGGGCGAGATCCGCAAGGGTGACGTGGTGGTCATTCGTTACGAAGGGCCCAAGGGCGGCCCGGGCATGCCGGAGATGCTGACCCCGACCTCGGCCATCATGGGCGCGGGTCTCGGCAAGGACGTGGCGCTCATCACCGACGGCCGCTTCTCCGGCGGCTCGCACGGCTTCATCATCGGGCACGTGGTGCCGGAAGCGCAGGAGGGCGGCCCCATCGGCCTGATCCGCAACGGCGACGTCATCACCATCGACGCCGACGGCAAGCGCCTGGACGTCGACGTCAGCGACGAAGAAATGGAACGCCGCCGCGTCGAATGGACCATGCCTCCCTACAAGGCCACCCGCGGCACCCTCTACAAGTACATCAAGACCGTGAAGAACGCCTCCGAGGGCTGTGTCACCGACGAGTAGCGGGCCCGGCGCCGTCGTGCCCCGGCTGCCTGGCACAAAGACCGTCGGGGCGGAAGGCAACAAAAGCCTTTGCGTTCCTCTGCGTTCTTTGCGTCAGGTCTGACGACCGTCGCCGGAAAGGCCGCGGATCTACAACGTGTCCCAGCTCGATTTCCTGCGCCAGCGGATGCGCGGAATGATCAGCCCGATGAGGATACCGAGCAGCACCACCCCGGCGCCGACCATGAACCAGTCGCGCGCGGTGCGGTCCTTGAGGCTGTCGTTCTCCTGCTGCAGGGTCTGCAGCTGGCGTTCGTAGGCCACGATGCGGCTTTTCAGTTCCTTGTTCTCGGCATCGATGGCCAGGGCGCTGGAAGCGGTGCGCTTGATCTCTTCCAGCTGCTGGCTGAGTTTCCGGTTCTCGCGACTGAGCTGGCTGCGCGCCTGGTCCAGTCCGCCCTTGGCCTTGCGCAGGTCGGCCAGTTCGGCCTTCAGCTTGCGGTTTTCCAGTTCCAGCTGGGCGAGTTTTTTCTCTGCGTCTGCCAGCCGGTCGCGGGCGGCGCGTCCCTTCATGAGGTAGCGGCTGAGCACCCAGCCCTCGACGCCGCTCGGCGTGCGCACCCGCGAGTAGCCGTTCTCCTGGTCGGTCTCCAGCACCTCCAGCGGCGTGCCGCTGGGCAGCATGCGCAGGATGCGGTACTGGTTGCCCTTGCCGGTGCGCATCTGGATCTCCAGGCGGTCGCTGACATAGCGGGTCTCCGCCGCCGCCAGCCCGTTCACCAGAACGAGCAGAACAAAACCGAGCAATATCTTCACCGGGGCTCCTTGGTCGTTGTTGCCGGGTAGCAGGATCAAACGGGCATTGTAACGGATTGGCACAAGACGCCATACTGTCGGCTGCCGGAGTGGCGGAGAATACATGAAACTGGATGAACAAGGTGACTGGCTGCTGGACGCGCGGCGCGTACTGTCGCCAAATTGCGACGCCCGGCCGCCGGATACTCCGGTGTCGCTGCTGGTGATCCACGGCATCAGCCTGCCGCCCGGCGAATACGGCGGGCCCTGGATCGACGACCTGTTCTGCAACCGGCTGGATGCCGGCGCGCATCCCTGTTTTCGTGACATCGCCGGCCTGCGGGTTTCCAGCCACCTGTTGATCCGGCGCGACGGCGAGCTGGTGCAGTACGTGCCGTTCTCACAGCGCGCCTGGCACGCCGGCGAGTCCTGCCACGCGGGCCGCCGCGCCTGCAACGACTTTTCCATCGGCATCGAGCTGGAGGGGCAGGACGACCAACCCTATGCCGACGTCCAGTACCGCCGCCTGGCGGAGGTGGTGACGACCTTGCGCGCGGCCTGGCCCGACATCGCCGCCGATGCCATCGTCGGGCACAGCGACATCGCCCCCGGGCGCAAGACCGACCCCGGTCCGGCCTTCGACTGGAGACGCCTGCGGACCCTGCTGGGGCTGGCTTGACAGGCCGCCGCCGCTGCCTGTAGCGTCACTGCCGGGCCCGCCACGGATCGTTCCGCATGACACTGATTTCCGCGCTCTTCGGTCTGCTGACCGACCGCCTGCTGGGCAACCTGCACGAGTACCGGCGCTACCGCTGGTTCCTCGACTACGTGGACTGGCTGCGGGCCCGCCTGAACGCGCCGCTGTGGGACGGCGCCGCCGGCCTGCTGGTGGTCCTGCTGCCGCCGCTGGCC
>JALSRI010000250.1 GCA_026984835.1 Thiohalobacter sp.
TCGTTAGGACAACCTTCGTCCGGCACCAGCGACAGCAGGATGACGCCGTCGTCGATGCGCACCGGGAAGCGCGCCGCGCAGCCTTCGTCGGGGGCCACGGCCAGGCCGGTGTCGAGGTGGATCTTCCAGTCGTGCAGCGGGCAGGCCACGCGCTTGTCGTGGACGATGCCCTGCGACAGCGGGCCGCCCTTGTGCGGGCACTTGTCGCGCAGGGCGAAGATTTCGTCGTCGATGGTGCGGAACACCGCGATGTCGTAGTCGGAGGTGCGCACCACGCGCGCGCCCTGCTTCGGGATGTCGTCGATGCGACCGACCTCCACCCATTCACCCTGTTCGTTCATGATCTCTTCTGCCTGCATGGTCTGAATCCTGTCTCGTGGTTAGCCGATCTGGCGGATCGGGGCGAACTCGCCGGCGTCGCCGCCCTCGGCGCGTTCCCGCCAGGGGTCGTCCTGGGCGTATTTCTGCGATTCCAGGAAGCGCTGCGCCAGTTCCAGGCGGCCGCTGTCGTCCTCGACCACGCGCTCCTTCACATAGGAGAGGCCGACCCGCTCCAGCCAGGGCGCGGTGCGCTCCAGGTAGTGTGCCTCCTCGCGGTAGAGCTGCATGAAGGCCGCGCAGTACTCGCGCACTTCCTCCGGCGTCGAGACGTGGCACAGGAAATCGGTGGCGCGCACCTTGACGCCGCCGTTGCCGCCCACGTGCAGCTCGTAGCCCGAGTCCACGCACACCACGCCGAAGTCCTTGATGGTGGCCTCGGCGCAGTTGCGCGGGCAGCCCGACACCGCCATCTTGAACTTGTGCGGCGTCCAGGAGCCCCAGGTCATCTTCTCCAGGTCGATGCCCATCTGCGTGGAGTCCTGGGTGCCGAAGCGGCACCACTCACGGCCCACGCAGGTCTTGACCGTGCGCAACGCCTTGCCGTAGGCGTGGCCCGACACCAGGCCGGCGGCGTTGAGCTCGGCCCAGACATCGGGGAGCTGCTCCTTCTTCAGGCCGAACAGGGAGATGCGCTGGCCGCCGGTGATGTGCACCGTCTTGACCTGGTACTTCTCCGCCACCTCGGCGATGGCCTTGAGTTCGGCCGGCGTGGTCTCGCCGCCCCACATGCGCGGGATGACCGAGTAGCTGCCGTCCTTCTGGATGTTGGCGTGGGCGCGCTCGTTGATGAAGCGCGACTGCGAGTCGTCGCGGTACTCGGCCGGCCACTGGCACAGCAGGTAGTAGTTGAGCGCCGGGCGGCACTTGGGGCAGCCGTCGGTGGTCTTCCATTCCAGGAACCGCTGCACGGCCGGGATGGATTTCAGTGCATTGTCGCGGATGGCGGCGCGCACCTCGTCGTGGGTGAACTCGGTGCAGCCGCACAGCGGCTTTTTGGCCGGTGACTCGGAGTAGTCGCCGCCCAGGGTGTGGGCCAGCAGCGCCTCGACCAGGCCGGTGCAGGAGCCGCAGGAGCTGGAGGCCTTGGTGTGGGCGCGCACGTCCTCCAGGGTGAACAGGTTCTTCTTGGTGATGGCCTCGACGATTTCGCCCTTGCACACGCCGTTGCAGCCGCAGATCTCGGCCGTATCGGCCATGGCCGCGACGCGGTTGTCGTCGCCGTGGCCGGAGTCGCCCAGGTGGGCCTGGCCGAACAGCAGGTGGTCGCGCAGGTCGGAGACGTCGGTGCCGTCGCGCAGCAGTTCAAAGTACCAGGTGCCGTCGATGGTGTCGCCGTACATGACGGCGCCCACGATGCGGTTGTCGCGCAGCACCACCTTCTTGTAGACGCCGCGGCCCGGATCCTGCAGCACCAGCTCCTCGGTGTCGTCGTCGCCGTGGAAGTCGCCGGCCGAGAACAGGTCGATGCCGGTGACCTTGAGCTTGGTGGAGGTCACCGAGCCCTCGTAGCGGGCGATGCCGATGTGGGCCAGGTGGTTGGCGCACACCTTGGCCTGTTCGAACAGCGGGGCCACCAGGCCGTAGGTCTGGCCGCGGTGCTGCACGCACTCGCCGACCGCGTAGATGCGCGGGTCGAAGGTCTGCAGGGTGTCGCTGACCACGATGCCGCGCTCGCAGTGCAGGCCGCTCTTCTGCGCCAGCTCGATGTTGGGCTTGATGCCGACCGCCATGACCACGATGTCGGCGGGGATCTCCAGGCCGTCCTTGAAGCGCACGCCCTCGACCCGCTCCCTGCCCAGCACCGCCTCGGTCTGCGCCTCCATCAGGAACTTCATGCCGCGCGCTTCCAGCGAGGCTTTCAGCAGGGCGCCGGCCGGCTTGTCGAGCTGGCGCTCCATCAGGGTGTCCATGAGGTGCACCACGGTGACGTCCATCCCCTGCTTCATGAGGCCGTTGGCGGCCTCCAGGCCCAGCAGGCCGCCGCCGATGACCACGGCCTTGCCGTTTTCCTTCTTCGAGGCGGCCAGCATGGCGTCGACGTCGTCGATGTCGCGGAAGGCGATCACGCCGTCGAGCTCGTTGCCGGGCACCGGGATGATGAAGGGGTTGGAGCCGGTGGCGACGATGAGGCGGTCGTAGGGTTCCTCGGTGCCGTCGTCGGCCACCACCACCCGCCGGGCGCGGTTGATGTCGACCACCCACTTGCCCTTGTGCAGGGTGATGCCGTTGTCGGCGTACCACTGCTCGTCGTTGAGCATGATCTCGTCGAGGGTCTTCTCGCCGGCCAGCACCGGCGACAGCAGGATGCGGTTGTAGTTGCCGTAGGGCTCGCCGCCGAACACGGTGATGTCGTATTGGTCGGGAGCCAGCTTGAGGAGCTCCTCCAGGGCCCGCACGCCCGCCATGCCGTTGCCGATCAGAACCAGTTTCTCTTTCATGTCGCCTTCCACGATCCAGGGTGATGCAGGGACTTGAGCAAGAGCTGTGCCAGGGGCCGTTTTGCGTGGCAAGTGGCTGTTATTTCAAGGTATACGGTCGCCGGCCCGGAACGGCGGCGGGTCCGGCGCGGGCCGCCCGCACTAAATCAGTGCATGCTAATACGCTTATGCTTCAATTCGGGTCGCCCGGGGCTGCGCCAACGACCGCGCATGCCCGGCCGGGGCGCCGGAAGGGCCGGGCCGCGGCCGGGACGGGACGCCGGAAAACACGAGCTTTCATGCGGATTTCGCCGCCCGGCCGGGGGCCGCCGGGCGGCGGCGCGCCGGCGCCGTCCGGCGGCATGGCACGCTACTTGCTGAATGCCTGGACATTCGGTTACCGCAAGCGGGGCAGCATGATGAAAGACTCGGGGTTCCAGATATTCTCCTTTTCCGGCAGGACACGCATACTGCATCTCACTTGGTTCGCCTTCTTCCTGAGCTTCTTCGTCTGGTTCAACCACGCGCCGCTGCTGGGGGCCATGCGCGACACCTTCGGGCTCAGCGACCAACAGGTGAAGACCCTGCTCATCCTCAACGTGGCGCTGACCATACCGGCGCGCATCGTCATCGGCATGCTGGTGGACGCCTTCGGGCCGCGGCGCATCTATTCCGGGCTGCTGTTCGTGTCGGCCTTCCTGTGCTTCGGCTTCGCCATCGCCGACGACTACGAACAACTGGCGCTGATGCGCTTCCTGCTCGGCTTCGCCGGCGCCGGTTTCGTGATCGGCATCCGCATGATCACCGAGTGGTACCCGGCCAGCCAGGCCGGCATCGCTCAGGGCATCTACGGTGGCTGGGGCAACTTCGGCTCCGCCGGCGCCGCGCTGGTGCTGCCCTCGCTGGCGCTGGCCTTCGGCGGCGACGACGGCTGGCGCTGGGCCATCGGCACCACCGGGGTGCTGGCGCTGGTCTATTCGGCCGTGTATTTCTTCACCACCAGCGACACCCCCAAGGGCTCGACCTATTTCAAGCCCCGGCGCAACGGCGCGCTGGAGATCACCAGCCCGGGCGATTTCTTTCTGTACCTGCTGATGAACGTGCCGCTGTACGCCGCGCTGGGCGTGCTGGCCTGGAAGCTGGGGCCGGCCAACCTGGGCATGCTGAGCGCGGCCGTGGTGGACATCGTCTACGCCCTGCTGGCCAGCCTGTATGTCTTCCAGACCATCCGCATCTACCAGATCAACGGCCATGTGTTCAGGAAGCCGGTGCCCGACATCGAGCGCTACAAGTTCCGCCAGGTGGCGGTGCTGGACCTGGCCTACATGGTGACCTTCGGCTCGGAACTGGCGGTGGTGTCCATGCTGCCGCTGTTCTTCCAGGACACCTTCGACCTGTCCATCGTCCAGGCCGGCCTGATCGCCTCGGTGTTCGCGGGCCTGAACCTGGTCATGCGGCCGGCCGGCGGCTGGATCAGCGACCGCTTCGGCCGCAAGCGCTCGCTGGCCGTCATCATGGCGGGCCTGGGCGTGGGCTACCTGCTGATGAGCCTGATGGACGGTAGCTGGTCGGTGGCCGCCGCCGTCGCCGTGGTGGTGTTCTGCTCCGTCTTCGTCAACGCCGGCAACGGCGCCGTGTTCGCCGTCATCCCGCTGGTCAAGCGCCGCCTGACCGGGCAGATCGCCGGCATGGCCGGCGCCTACGGCAACGTGGGCGGCGTGGTGTTCCTGACCGTGCTGTCGTTCGTGGCGCCGCAGGCGTTCTTCCTGTTCATCGCCGGCGCGGCGGCGGCGGTGCTGGTGGCGGTGCTCTTTTTCCTGGAGGAACCGGCCGGCCACATGGCCGAGGTGCTGCCGGACGGGACGGTGCAGATGATCGAGGTCGGTTGACGGGCGGAGGGCGCCGGGTGGCTCCGTCGGTCGTCATGGCTTCCGTCCGAAATACCCCGCAACCCCGAAACCCATTACCATACCGCCATGTCCCAGCTCACCGTATCCGCCGCCCAGCTCTCCGAGGCCGGCGTCAAGGACAGCAATGACGACTCCGTCGGCATACGCATTCCCGAGCCGCCGCTGCTGACCACCAAGGGCGTCGCCGCCGTCATCGCCGACGGCATGAGCGGCTCCGAGGCCGGCCGCGAGGCGGCGGACGCCTGCGTGCAGGGTTTTCTCACCGACTATTTCAGCACGCCGGAATCCTGGACGGTGGAGACCTCGGGCGAGAAGATCCTCGGCGCCCTGAACCGCTGGCTGTACAGCCAGGGCCACCAGGAATACGGCACGCCGCGCGGCATGGTGACCACGCTGAGCGTACTGGTGATCAAGTCCACCACCGCCTACCTGTTCCACGTCGGCGACGCCCGCATCTACCGGCTGCGTGGCGACGAGTTCGAACGCATGACCCGCGACCACCGGGTGGCGGTGGGCAGCGACAAGACCTACCTCAGCCGCGCCATGGGCATCGACCCGCACCTGGACATCGATTACCGTTCCTTCGCCGTCGAGACCGGCGACGTATTCCTGCTGACCACCGACGGCATCCACGATTTCGTCGACGACGTCACCCTGAAGCGGCTGCTGATCGAGCACGTCGGGAACCCCGACGCGGCGGTGCAGGCCATCGTCCGGCTGGCGAAGGCCGGCCACAGCGACGACAATCTCAGCGCCCAGGTCTTGCGCGTCGACGCCCTGCCCGACCAGGACGAGCACGAGTTCTACCGCCAGCTCACCGAGCTGCCCTTTCCGCCGCCACTGAAGGCCGGCATGGTGCTGGACGGCTACGAGATCCTGCGCGAGCTGCACGCCAGCAACCGCACGCAGGTCTACCTGGCGCTGGACACCGAGAGCGGCGACAAGGTGGTGCTCAAGACCCCCTCGGTCAACTTCGAGGACGACCCGGTCTACATCGACCAGTTCCTGCACGAGGAATGGGCCGGGCGCCGGCTCGACAGCGCCCACCTCCTGAAGGTGCTGGACCCGCACGGCCGGCGCCGTTTCCTGTACTACGTGACCGAGTACGTGGAAGGCCGGACGCTGCGCCAGTGGATGGACGACCATCCCCAGCCGGAACTGGCCGAGGTGCGCGACATCGTCGAACAGATCGCCGCCGGCCTGCGCGCCATGCACCGACAGGAGATGATCCACCAGGACCTCAAGCCCGAAAACATCATGATCGACAACCATGGCGTGGTGAAGATCATCGACTTCGGTTCCACCAAGATCGCCGGCATCGCCGAAATCACCACGCCGCTGGAGCGCGACAACGTCCTCGGCACACGCAACTATACGGCGCCGGAATACCTGCGCGGCCACGGCGGCAGCAACCGCTCCGACATCTTCTCCCTGGGCGTCATCGCCTACGAAATGCTGTGCGGCAGGCTGCCCTACCGCAAGGAGCTGAGCGTGCGCAACCTGAACAAGGTGCAGTACCACCCGGTCACCGACTGCAACCCCGGGGTTCCGGTGTGGGTGGACGGCGCGCTGCGCAAGGCCGTGTCGCTGAACCCGGAGCGGCGCCACGAGCTGCTGTCGGAGTTCGTCTACGAGCTGTCGCGCCCCAACCCCCAGTACCTGAAATCCGGACGGCCGCCGCTGATCGAGCGCAACCCGGTGGCCTTCTGGCGCGGCGCGACGATCTTCTTTCTCCTGACCACCCTCGCCGCCCTGGCCCTGTAGGAGCGGCCTTGGCCGCGAT
>JALSRI010000251.1 GCA_026984835.1 Thiohalobacter sp.
CCGCCTATTCGAGGGTGGTGGACTGGGAACGCTGCCGGCGCATCGCCGACGCGGTGGGCGCGTACCTGTTCGTGGACATGGCGCACGTCGCCGGCCTGGTGGCCACCGGCCACTATCCCAGCCCGGTCCGGATCGCCGACGTCACCACCACCACCACCCACAAGACGCTGCGCGGCCCGCGCGGCGGCCTGATCCTGGCGAAAGCCAACCCGGAGCTGGAGAAGAAGCTCAACTCGCTGGTGTTTCCCGGCACCCAGGGCGGGCCGCTGATGCACGTCATCGCGGCCAAGGCGGTGGCCTTCAAGGAAGCCCTGCAACCGGAGTTCAGGGACTACCAGGCCCGGGTGCTGGCCAATGCCCGGGCCATGGCCCAGGTGTTCATCGGCCGCGGCTACCAGGTGATCTCGGGCGGCACCGACGACCACCTGTTCCTGGTCAGCTTCATCGAGGCGGGACTCACCGGCAAGGACGTGGATGCCTGGCTGGGCGCCGCCAACATCACGGTCAACAAGAACGCCGTGCCCAACGATCCGCAGTCGCCCTTCGTCACCAGCGGCATCCGCGTCGGCACCCCGGCCATGACCACCCGCGGCCTGGGCGAGGCCGAGGCGCGCGAGCTGGCCGGCTGGATGTGCGACGTCATCGACGCGCGCGGCGACGCGGCGGTGATCGAGTCGGTGAAGGCGAAGGTGCTGGACCTGTGCCGGCGCTTCCCGGTCTACGAGGGCAACGCCTGACGGCTTGCCACCCCGGACCGGAAACCGGTAGGCTGGCGCCATGCGTTGCCCCTTCTGCGGAGATCCCGACACCAAGGTCATCGACTCGCGCCTGGCCGGCGAGGGCAGCCAGGTGCGCCGCCGTCGCGAGTGCACCGCCTGCGGCGAGCGCTTCACCACCTACGAGACCGCCGAACTGGTGATGCCGCGCATCGTCAAGAGCGACGGCACGCGCGAACCCTTCAACGAGGAAAAGCTGCTCACCGGCGTGCTGCGGGCGTTGGAGAAACGCCCGGTCGAGACCGAGGCGGTGGAAGCCGCCATCAGCCGCATCCAGCGCCGCCTGCAGGCCTGCGGCGAGCGTGAGATCCCGTCGCGCCAGCTCGGCGAATGGGTGATGGACGAACTGCGCGACCTCGACCAGGTCGCCTACGTGCGCTTCGCCTCGGTGTACCGCAGCTTCGAGGACGTGAGCGAGTTCCGCGACGAGGTGGAACGGCTGGAGCAGGGGCCGACGCCGGAACAGAAGCGTCAGCAGATGCCGCTGATTCCGGGTGACGAGACGGATTGAGGGGTGTGATTAACCACAAAGGCGCACGAAGGCGCACGAAGGGAAGAAACAAAAACAATTACCGCGAAGGACGCGAAGGACGCGAAGGAAAATCTTTTTACTGTTTTTACCCTTCGCGTCCTTCGCGGTTAAAAAACCAAAGAAAAGCTGTTCCTTCGTGCGCCTTCGTGCGCCTTTGTGGTTAAATCCATCGCGTAGATGATCACCCCCGGACAGGCCGACCACGCATGAATGACCATGGCTGGATGGCGCGCGCGCTGCGGCTGGCGCGGCGCGGGCTGTATACGACCGATCCCAACCCCAGGGTGGGTTGCGTGCTGGTCGACGGTGGCCGGGTCGTCGGCGAGGGCTGGCACGCGCGGGCGGGCGAGCCGCACGCCGAGGTCCATGCGCTGCGCGCGGCCGGCGAACGCGCCCGCGGCGCCACCGCCTATGTGACGCTGGAACCGTGCAGCCACCACGGCCGCACGCCGCCCTGCGCCGACGCGCTCGCCGAGGCCGGCGTGGCGCGGGTGGTGGCGGCCATGACCGATCCCAACCCGCTGGTGGCGGGGGAGGGGCTGGAGCGGCTGCGCGCGGTCGGCATCGAGGTGGAAAGCGGCGTGCTGCAGGCGCAGGCGGAGGCGCTCAACCCCGGCTTCGTGTCGCGCATGCGCCGCGGCCGGCCCTGGCTGCGCTGCAAGCTGGCCATGAGCCTGGACGGGCGCACCGCCATGGCCAGCGGCGAGAGCCGCTGGATCACGGGCGCGGCGGCGCGCGCCGACGTGCAGCGGCTGCGGGCGCGCAGCTCGGCCATTCTGACGGGCATCGGCACGGTGCTGGCGGACGACCCGTCGCTGAACGTGCGCCTGTCGGCGGATGCCCTGTATGGCGTCGAACCCGTGCGCCAGCCGCTGCGGGTGGTGCTGGACACACGGCTGCAGATGCCGGCTTCCGCGCGCCTGTTGGGCCTGGAGGGCGAGACCCTGGTGCTGACGGCCAACCAGGACGTCGCCGCCCGCGCCGCGCTGGAGGCGGCCGGCGCCGAGGTCGTCCAGGTCGCGGCCCGGGACGGCCGCCTGGACCTGCGGGCGGTGCTGGCGCTGCTGGCGCAGCGCGAAATCAACGAAGTGCTGGTCGAGAGCGGGCCGACGCTGGCCGGTGCGCTGCTCGGGGCCGGCCTGATCGACGAACTGGTCGTCTACATGGCGCCGCACGTCATGGGCGACGCGGCCCGCGGCCTGTTCCGTCTGCCGGGGCTGGACAGGATGGCCGACCGCATCGCGCTGGAATGGGCGGACGTGCGACGGGTGGGAACGGACCTGCGGCTGACGCTGGTGCCGGGCGGGGGGCGGTGAGGGCCGGCCCGGCGGCGCTTGGGTGAAGGGGGTGGCAGCCTGTAGAATGGCTATCCCCCCGTTCCCCAACCCGTCACCCACCAACAATCCGGATCACACCCATGTTCACAGGCATCATCCAGGCCACCGGCACCGTGGCCGCCCTGCAACCCAGGGGCGGCGATCTGCGCCTGCGCATCGCCACCGGCAAGCTCGATCTCGGCGACGTGTCACCCGGCGACAGCATCGCCACCAGCGGCGTGTGCCTGACGGCGGTGGAGTTGCCCGGCGACGGTTTCTGGGCCGACGTGTCGGGCGAGACGCTGGCGTGCACCACCCTGGGCGACCTGCAGGTCGGTGACCGCGTCAATCTGGAGAAGGCGCTCACCCCCACCACCCGGCTGGGCGGCCACCTGGTCAGCGGCCACGTCGACGGCCTCGGCGAGACCGTCTCGCGGCGCGACGACGGCCGCTCGGTGCGCTTTCGCATGCGCGCGCCGGCCGGGCTGGCGCGCTACATCGCCGCCAAGGGTTCGGTGTGCGTGGACGGCATCAGCCTCACCGTCAACGCCGTGGACGGCGCCGAGTTCGAACTGAACATCGTGCCCCACACCCTGGCCGAGACCACCCTGGGCGATTTCACGCCGGGACGGCGTTTCAACCTGGAAGTGGATATAATCGCCCGTTACCTCGAGCGCCTGCTGCTGGGCGAGCGCGCCGCCGAGCCGGGCGCCGGCGGCCTGTCCGAGGACCTCCTGCGCCGCTGCGGCTTTTGAGTATTATATATGTCATTGAATACCATAGAAGAAATCATCGACGACCTGCGTGAGGGCCGGATGGTCATCATCATGGACGACGAGGACCGCGAGAACGAGGGCGACCTGATCATGGCCGCCTCCATGGTGCGCCCGGAAGACATCAACTTCATGGCCACCCACGGCCGCGGCCTGATCTGCCTGACGCTGACCCGGGAGCGTTGCCGGCAGTTGTCGCTGCCGCTGATGGTGAACGACAACCAGGCCGCCCACTCGACCAATTTCACCGTCTCCATCGAGGCCGCCGAGGGCGTCACCACCGGCATCTCCGCCTACGACCGCGCCCACACCATCCGCACCGCGGTGCGGCCCGACGCCCGGCCGCAGGACCTGGTGCAGCCGGGCCACATCTTCCCGCTCATGGCCCAGCCGGGCGGGGTGCTGACGCGCGCCGGCCATACCGAGGCGGGCTGCGACCTGGCGCGGCTGGCGGGCCTGGAGCCGGCCGCCGTCATCGTCGAGATCCTCAAGGAGGACGGCACCATGGCGCGGCGCCCGGAACTGGAGGCGTTCGCGCAGCAGCACGGCCTCAAGATCGGCACCATCGCCGACCTCATCCACTACCGCATCGCCAACGAGAAGACCATCGAGCGGGTGGCCCAGTGCGACCTGCCGACCGAGCACGGCGACTTCCGCCTCGTCACCTACCAGGACGCCATCGACCGCACCCTGCACCTGGCGCTGGTGAAGGGCCGCATCGACGCCGACCGGCCGACCCTGGTGCGGGTGCACGTGCAGGATACGCTGGCCGACCTGTTCGACGCCCGCCTGCCGGACACCGGCTGGCCGCTGCGCGACGTCATGCGCCGCGTTGCCGGGGCGGGCGAGGGCGTGATCATTGTGCTGGGCCAGCGCGAGACGCCGCGCGAACTGGCCGAGCGCATCCGCGGCTACGACGACCTGGCGCACACCGGCGCCGCGCCGCAGCCGCAGGGCGAGGAAGAGCTGCGCACCCTGGGCACCGGGGCGCAGATCCTCACCGACCTCGGCGTGCGCAAGATGCGCGTCATGAGCGCGCCCAAGGTCGTGCACGGCCTGTCCGGCTTCGGCCTGGAAGTGGTCGAGTACGTCGACGGTTCTGAAACATCGGGAGCAAAACAGGAATGAAAGAGATCCGTGAAATCGAAGGGCAACTGGCGATCCACGACGCCCGCATCGCGCTGCTGGTGTCGCGCTTCAACAGCTTCATCGTCGACAGCCTGGTGGCCGGCGCCGTCGACACCCTGCTGCGCCACGGCGCCCGCGAGAGCGATCTCGAAATCGTGCGCGTGCCCGGCGCCTTCGAGATGCCCCTCGCCGCCCGGCGCCTGGCGGCCAGCCGCAGATACGACGCCATCATCGCCCTCGGCGCCGTCATCCGCGGCGGCACGCCGCACTTCGAGTACGTGGCCGGCGAGTGCACCAAGGGCCTGTCCTCGGTATCGCTCGAGCACGACATCCCCATCGCCTTCGGCGTGCTGACGGTGGACTCCATCGAGCAGGCCATCGAGCGCGCCGGCACCAAGGCCGGCAACAAGGGCGGCGAGGCGGCCCTGTCGGCCATCGAAATGATCAACCTGCTGCGCGAGCTGGGCAAGTAGGCCGCATGAGCGCCGCGCCCGCCCCCAGGCCCACGCCCGCCCGCCGCACCCGCGCCCGGCGCTACGCCCTGCAGGCCCTGTACCAGTGGGACCTGTCGGGCGCCGACCTGAACCGCATCGAGGTGCAGTTCCACGAGGACGAAGACTTCAGCAAGGTCGACACCGACTATTTCCACGAACTGCTGCACGGCGTGCCGGCCCACCTCGACGAACTCGACGCCCTGTACCGCGACTACCTCGACCGTCCGGTCGGGGAGCTGGACCCGGTCGAGCGCGCGCTGCTGCGGCTGGCCGTCTACGAACTGGCGCACCGGCTCGACATCCCCTACCGGGTGGTGATCAACGAAGCCGTCAACCTGGGCAAGAAGTTCGGCGCCGAGCAGGCCCACAAGTACGTCAACGGCGTGCTGGACAGGGCGGCGCGCGCGCTGCGGCCGGTCGAGCACCCGGCCGGTGAGGCGGGCGGCGGCCTTACCGGCGCGAGCTGAGCGCGGCCGGGGGCCACCGGCTTGGGTGTTTCCGAATTCGAACTCATCGACCACTGCTTCCGGCGCGCCGGCCGGCGCGACGACGTGGCGCTGGGCATCGGTGACGATGCCGCCGTGCTCGCCGTCCCCGCCGGCCGGCGGCTGGTGGTGGCCCTGGACACCCTCAACGAGGGCGTGCACTTCCTCCCCGGCACGGCGCCCGCCGACCTGGGCTGGAAGGCGCTGGCGGTCAACCTCAGCGACCTCGCCGCCATGGGCGCCGAGCCGGCCTGGCTGACCCTGTCGCTGAGCCTGCCGCGCGCCGACGAATCCTGGGCGTGCGCCTTCGCCGACGGCCTGTTTGCGCTGGCCGACCGCCACGGCATGGCGCTGGTGGGCGGCGACACCACGCGCGGGCCGCTGTCGGTCGGCGTGCAGGCCATCGGCCTGGTCGAGCCGGGGCGGGAACTGCGCCGCAGCGGCGCCCGGCCGGGCGACAGCGTGCTGGTGTCCGGCACCCTGGGCGACGCCGCGGCGGCGCTCGGGCAGCTGAAGGCGACGGGAAAGGCCGATCCGGCCCTGCGCGCGCGCCTCGACCGCCCCGAGCCGCGCCTGGCGCTGGGCCGCCGCCTGGCCGGCCTGGCCAGTGCCTGCATCGACGTCTCCGACGGCCTGCTGGCCGACCTGGGTCACCTGCTGGATGCCAGCGGCTGCGGGGCGCGCATCGAGCTGGCGCGGCTGCCACGCGCCGATGCGATGCGGGTGGACAGCGAAGCGGAGCTGTGGGATCTGCAGCTCGCGGGCGGAGACGACTACGAACTGTGTTTCACGGTCGGGGCGGCGCGGCTGGCGGAGGCGGAGGGGCTGGCGGCGGAGCTGGGCGTCAGGGTGAGCCGCATCGGGACGGTCGAGGCGCAGCCGGGCATCCGCTGCCTGCGGCCGGACGGCGGTCTGCACCAGCCGCCGGCCGCCGGCTGGGATCATTTCGTGTAGGGCGGGGTGAACGCA
>JALSRI010000252.1 GCA_026984835.1 Thiohalobacter sp.
GTCGTCTCCTGGTCGACGATCTCATCGACCTGCTCGACACCTCCCTGGTCGAGTGGAAATACCGGCCCGACCGGGACCGCCTGCTGGATGGGGCGCTGCCGCGTTCCCTGGCGGCCCTGCTGCGGGATACCTACGAACAGGAAGCGCGTCTGCAGGGTTGCAGCGTGCTGTTCATCAAGGAAAACCATCTGTACGACTATCTGCCTTTCGTGCGCGACGCCTTCCCCGGGGCGAAGCTGGTGGCCATGACCCGGGACCCGCGCGACATGGCGTTGTCGTGGAAGAACTCCGCGGTGCTGCGGGGTGGTGTGGTGCGCGCCGCCGGCGTGTGGCAGGCCGACCAGACCGGCCTGCGCGCCGTGGCCGACACCTTGCCGGCGGACCGGAGGCCGCACTGCCTGCGCTACGAGGATCTGCTCCGGGATCCGGCCGGCGAGTTGTCCGCACTGTGCGGCTTCTGCGGCTTGCCCATGCGCCCGGACATGCTCGAGTTCCACCGAGACGGCGGGGCGCGGCGCCAGGCCGGCGCGGCGGAACCCTGGAAGAATCTCGACCGGTCGCTGATGCGCGACAACTACGGCAAGTTCCGCACCGGCCTGTCTGTGGACGAGATCGCGTACGTGGAGGCGGTGTGTGGAGAGACCATGCGCGGCTTCGGCTATGAGCCGGAAACGGAAGGCGGGCGGCCGTTGCCCGGGCTGCTGGCGCGCCTGCAACCGCTGGAACGGGCCGACAAGCCGGGCTACCGCCTGGTCAGCGAGCGGGAGCGGCGCATCCGCCGGGCCAGGGAGTCCGTGGTCCGGCGCATCGAGGCCAGGCAGCCGGTCGCTGCGCCGGACGACGTATCACCCGCGGACCGGGCCGTGCAGGGGTGACGGGGATGCGCAACCAGGACAGGTCGCCGCGGTTTCGCAGGAACGCCGAGCTGGAGGGTCTGCTGGACGAACTCAACGGGCTGCTGGCCGGGCCGCAGGCCGAGGTGCTGGCCGCCCATACCCGCCCGCGCCACCCGCCGGTATTCGTCGTGGGCTGCGCCCGCAGCGGAACCACCCTGGCCATGCAGTTGCTGGCGGCGAGCGGCTGGTTCGGCTATCCGAGCAACCTGATCTCGCGCTTCTATGCCGCGCCCTACATCGGCGCGCGCATCCAGCAGATGCTGGTGGAGCGCAAGTATGCGTTCGGAGACGAACTGGACACCGGCGCGGGCGACGCTCACTCGAGCTTCTCGTCGGCACTGGGCAAGACCCGGGGCATGCTGGCGCCGAACGAATTCTGGTATTTCTGGCGCCGCTACTTTCCGCCACTCGACGTGCACCCGTTCTCCGACGACCAGCTGCAAGGGGTCGACAAGGCCGGCTTCCGGGCCGAGCTGGCCGCGCTGGAGGCGGCCCTGGAGAGGCCGCTGGCCATGAAGGCCATGATCATGAACTGGAACATTCCGTTCCTGGCGGAGCTGTTCGACAACGCCCTGTTCGTGCATGTGAAGCGCGACCCCTTTTTCAACATGCAGTCACTGTGGCTGGCGCGCCGGCAGTTTTTCGGTGACGACGCGGCCTGGTATTCATTCAAGCCGCCCGAGTACGAGGCGCTCAGCCGGCGTCCGGTGCCCGAGCAGCTGGCCGGTCAGGTATTCCATACCAACCGGGCGATCGAGGCGGGCCTGGCGCAGCTGCCCGAGACCTCGCGCCTGGTGCTCGACTACGAGGAGCTGTGCCTCGATCCGGCGGCCGCCCTGGCCCGGCTGGCCGGGCGGCTGGAGCAGCTCGGCTGCCGGTTGCCCGGCCGCTGCCGGGTGCCGGGACAGTTTGCGCCGGCCCGGTCCGTGAGGCTGCCGCGTTCGGACGCAGCGGCCCTGGAGCGGGCCTATGCCGCGCTCACCGGCCCACACACCGAGGCGGGCCAGGCGGCCGTCTGACCGGCCCCGACCCGCCAAAAACCCGTCGATTCCCGGTCGGCTGAATGCTAACCCATTGAAATTGAAGTCAGGGTAGTGTGGTACGGCTATTGCTTCGCAGGATGGGAGCGCATTGCAATCGTCACAGAGGGGCAGGCTCTTGCAGGGACCCACATCGCATCGACTCGCCGTGCTCGGCGGGCAACCGGCATTCGACGCACCCTATCATGTCGGCAGCCCGAACATCGGTGACCGGCAGCGTCTGCTGGCGCGCATCGAAGGACTGCTGGACAATCGCCGCCTGACCAACCGCGGACCGCTGGTACAGGAATTCGAACAGCGGGTGGCGGACATCGTCGGCGTCCGTCACTGTGTGGCCATGTGCAACGGCACGGTGGCGCTGGAGATCGTCACCCGGGCCCTTTCGATGCGCGACGAAGTCATCCTGCCGTCACTCACTTTCGTGGCCACCGCCCATGCCCTGCAGTGGCAACAGATCACGCCGGTGTTCGGCGACTGCAGGCCGGGCACGCATCACCTGGATCCCGCCCGCATCGAAGCGCTCGTCACGCCGCGCACGACCGGCGTGCTGCCGGTCAATGTCTGGGGACGACCCTGTGATATCGACGGCATCCTCTCGGTCGCGGCCAACAGGGGCTTGCCGGTGGTGTTCGATTCGGCACACGCCTTTGGATGCTCCTACAAGGGCAGGATGATGGGCGGCTTCGGCAATGCCGAGGTCTTCAGCTTCCATGCCACCAAGTTCATCAACTGCTTCGAGGGCGGAGCGGTGGTCACCAACGACGACGATCTCGCCCAAGCAGTGCGTTTGATGCAGAACTTCGGCTTCTCCGGCCGCGACCAGGTCACCTACGTGGGCACCAACGGCAAGATGACGGAGGTGGAGGCGGCCATGGGTCTCACTTCGCTGGACGCCATGGACGACTTTGTCGAGAGAAACCGCCAGAACTACCAGGCCTACCGGGCCGGCCTGCAGGCCGTGCCGGGAATCGAACTGGTGGAGTACGACGAGCGCGAACGCTGCAACTACCAGTACGTTGTCGCCGAAGTGGACGAACGCATCACCGGCATAGGACGCGACGAGATCCTGCAGGCGCTGGCAATGGAGAACGTCGACGCCAGGCGCTATTTCTATCCCGGGTGCCATCGCATGGAGCCCTACCGCTCGTATTTTCCCAATGCCGGCATGCTGCTGGGGAACACGGAGGATGTGCTGGACCGCGTCATCACTCTGCCCACCGGGACCGCCGTGTCGCCGGACGTGGCGGGCGTCATCGCCGGCCTGCTCGGACGCATCGTCGAGCAGGGGGCGGCGGTGAAGTCGGTTCTGCAGCAGGCATCGGGAATCAGGGACGATGCCCATCACAGAGGACTGAGGAAATGCGCCAACTACCGCTGGTAAGCGTCGTCATAACGACCTACAACCAGGACCGATACATCACCCGGACGGTGGACAGCGTCCTGGCCCAGGACGTCGCCGACATGGAGGTTATCATTCTCGATGACTGCTCCACCGACGCCACCGAAACGCTGCTCGCGGCCTACCGCGACGACCCGCGCGTCGAGTATGTCCGGCATCCGCGCAACATCGGCGCCAAGGCGAACAACTCGCTGGCGCTGACATCCGGCCGGGGCAGGTACCTGGCCTGGCTGAGTGGCGACGATTTCTTCCTGCCCGGCCACCTGCGCATGGCGATCGAGGCGCTGGAGTCCAACACCGGCTGCTGCCTGGCCTACAGTCCCTGCTTCTGGGTCGACGAGGAAGACCGGATCAAACGCCTGGCCGTGCACCCCGGCCACGTCGGTTTCAGCTATGCCGGCGGGCGCAACGAGGTCGCGGAACTGCTGGCCTGGGACAACTACATCACACCCTCCGCGGCCCTGTTCCGGCGCAGCGATCTGCAGGCGGTGGGAACACTCAACCCCGACATCCGCGCCGCGGACTGGGAGCTGTTCCTGCGCATGGCGCTGCACAACCCGGATTTCGTCTTCATCAATACGCCGACGACCGCCTACCGCATCCACGCGGAGCAGGTATCGAGTGCCTTCTATGCCTCGACAGAACCACTGCGCACCCATCTCCACGTGCTGGAGATGGTGCTGGATTCTCCCTGGGGCGGGCGCCTCGACCAGCACCGGGAACGCATCGCCTCGCACCTGGAGAGCCGGGTGATGGCCTATCCGCCCGGCAAGGTGGAGCCGCTGCAGGCGCAGTTGCGCAGGACGCTCGGGAAACTGGGGGCCGAGCCGGCCGCCGTGGCGGCGGCCGACAGCGAACAGCCGCTGGTGAGCGTGATCGTGCCCACCAAGGACCGGCCGGAGCTGCTACAGGATACGCTGGAGTCCGTCAACGCCCAGCAGTACGGAAACTGGGAAGTGGTGGTCGTCAACGACGGCGGCGCCGACGTGGAAGCGCTGGTCAGGAGCCTGGACCGCCACGGCCGCTTTCGCTACCTGCGGCACGAGACATCGCGGGGACTGTCGGCCGCGCGCAACACGGGCATCCGCTTCAGCCGCGGCGACATTCTCTGCTACCTGGACGACGACGACACTTTCCGGCCCCAACACCTGCAGACGGTGGTCGACGCCTTGTGCCGGGAGCAGCGGGAGTTCGTCTATACGGAGGCGGAGTACATACAGGAGCGGCTCGAGGAGGGCCGGCGTGTCGAAACCGGCCGCGGCACCCCCTATTCGGGCATCGAATACTCGCCCCAGCGGCTGCTGGTGGCGAATTTCATACCGGTCAACACCTGGGCGCACCGGCGCGGCCTGCTGGCCAGGACCGGCCTGTTCGACCCGGAGCTCAACGCGCTGGAAGACTGGGACATGCTGATCCGTTGTTCGCAGGCGACGGATATCCTGCACATCCCGGAACTCACCGTCGAGGTCCATCTGCGCGAGGACGCCGGCGACGGGCACATGATGGCCCGGGAACGCAAGAACTTCCCGGAGCTGTTCCGCCGGATCTACGCGCGCTATACCGTGGACGGCCAGCCGGACATCGAGGCGTCACGCAGCCGCCAGCTGGCGGCGCTGGAGCAGGAGGGGCCGGAGGTCGAGCCGGCGCAGGCGGCCTATGCGTCCTGGATGGAACACCACGCGCTGCGTGAGATCGACGGCGAACTGATCGCCGAGCGCATGATGGTGAAATGGAAGGTCAACCCGAGCCTGCATTTCATCGTGGCACTGATGGATGGCCAGATGTCCGATCTGGCCGCCACCCTGGACAGCCTGGCGGGGCAGTTGTACCAGGGCTGGGGTCTGACCGTGCTGTCCGAAGCCGCCTGCCCCGACCCGTTGTTCGAGGAGGCCCCCAACCTGGAGTGGGTGCAGAGCGACGACGAGGTCGCCGCGGCCGTCGATGCCGTCGTCGCCGGCAGCCAGGCGGACTGGATCGGCGTGCTGGAAGCCGGTGACCGGCTGGAGTCCGTTTTCACCCATGCGCTGGCGGATTACATCAACCTGCACCCGGAGTGGGCTTTCGTCTATGTCGACGAGGACCTGATCGACGCCGAAGGGAACCGCCATTCGCCAAGCTTCAAGCCCGATTTCAACCTGGACCTGCTGCGTTCCCGGCCCTATCTGGGCAGCTTCTGCCTGGTCCGGCGCGAGCTGCTGCACCAGGCCGGGCCGTTGCGCTTCGTCGACCAGCCGCTCTACACCCACGACCTGGCCCTGAAAGTGGCGAACCTGTGCGACGAGCAGGTGTTCGGCCACGTCGCCTCCCTGCTGTTCCACCGCCTGGACAGCAATGCCGGCCGCTTCAGCGGCGAACAGCTCGACACCGCGCTGCGCCTGTGCGTGAGCGATCACCTGGACCGGACCGGCATACCGGCTCGGGTCGGCGAGGGCTTGCTGCCAGGCAGCACGCGCGTGGTCTACCTGCACCAAAGCCGGCCGCCGGTGTCCATCATCATTCCCTCCAGGGACCGCCTCGACCTGATCACGCCCTGCGTCGAAAGCCTGCTGGAGCATACCGACTGGCCCGATTTCGAGATCCTCATCGTCGACAACGGCAGCGAGTCGGACGACACCTATGAGTACTATGACCGGCTGGTGGCGAAGCACGGCGAGCGCGTCCGGGTGCTGTCGCTGCCGGGGCCGTTCAATTTCTCGGCGCTCAACAACCTGGGCGCACGCGAGGCGCGGGGAGAGTACCTGCTGCTGCTCAACAACGACACCCAGGTGCTGCACGATGACTGGCTGGAGCGCATGATGGCCCATGCCCAGCGCCCCGACGTCGGCATCACCGGGCCACGACTGGTGTTCGGCGACCACAGGCTGCAGCACGCCGGCGTGGTGCTGGGGTTGAGCGAGGTCGCCGGCCATATCGGTTACCGGGAGCCCATGGATTCACCGCGCTTCAACGGCCGCCTGCAGTCGGATCAGAACTACTCGGCCGTCACCGGCGCCTGCCTGCTGATACGCAAGTCCGTCTACGAAGAGGTCGGCGGGCTGGACGAGGAAGCGCTCGGTGTCATGTACAACGACATCGACCTGTGCCTGAAGGTGCGCGAGCGGGGCTACCGCATCGTCTGGACGCCCTATGTCACCCTCATCCATCACAGTTCGCGCACCCTCGGCGACCCCGTTGCGTCGCCGGACGACAGGGAGCGCCTGGAGGCCGAGACCGCTGCTTTCATGGGGCGCTGGTCCGCGCACATCAGCGCCGATCCGGCCTACAACCGCAACCTCAGCCTGACCCACTACGACGGGCGGCCGGAAGGCGACATCGACGCCAACTGGGATACCAGCTTCCACGACCGGCCGCGCATCCTCGCTTATCCGCTGGACGGCATGGGCTGCGGCTTCTACCGCGTCTACGCACCGCTGTGGGCGCTGGAGGGCGCCGGCAAGGCGCAGGTCGGTTTCCTGCCCTCGGTGCAGGATCAGAAGAACAGGCACAGCGCCCGCCTGTTCCCGGTGGCAGAAATGAACCGGCTGGCGCCGGACACCTTCCTGATGCAGAGCACCGTCTACGATCACCAGCTTGCCGAGCTGGAACGCTTTGCGAAGTTCTCGGACGTGTTCAAGGTGTTCGACCTCGACGATCTCAAGACCCACCTGCCCGACAGGAACAGCCTGCGCCAGTTCATGCTGAAGGACATGAAGACACGGCTGCGCAAGGCACTGGGCTTCTGCGATCGCCTGATCGTTTCCACCGAGCCGCTGGCCGAGGCCTATGGCGACATGATCGACGACGTCCTCATCGTGCCCAATTACCTGTCCCGCGAGCGCTGGGGGGGGCTGCAGTCCCGACGGCGCCGGGGTCGCAAGCCGCGGGTGGGCTGGGCCGGCGCCCAGCAGCACCACGGCGACCTGGAGCTGCTGATTCCGGTGGTCGAGGCCCTCGAGGACGAAGTGGAGTGGGTGTTCTTCGGCATGTGCCTGGACGAACTCAGGCCCTATGCCGCCGAGGTGCACGAGTTCGTCTCCACCAACGACTACCCGGCCAAGCTGGCCAGCCTGGACCTGGACCTGGCCCTGGCGCCGCTGGAGATCCACCCCTTCAACGAGGCCAAGAGTCACCTGCGCCTGCTGGAGTACGGGGTGATGGGCTGGCCGGTGATCTGCACCGACATCCATCCGTACCGGGACGGGCCGGTACTGCGCCTGCCCAACGAACCGGCGCGCTGGATCGAGGCCATCCGCGAACGCATCCACGACCTGGACGCCACCGCCCGCGAGGGCGACCGGCTGCGCCGCTGGGTGGAGGGCAACTGGTTCCTGGAAGACAACCTCGACACCTACCTGGCGGCCCTGCTGCCCGGCACCCGGCTCGCCCGGGGTGCACGCAGGACCGGTTCGGCCGGCCGGGGGTAGGCCAGGGCCGATTCGTCGAGGGAAGCGGATCAACCACCAAGGCGCACAAGGGCGCACGAAGGAAAAGAATATTTCGTTAACCGCGAAGGACCCGAAGGAAACAGTTCCTTGTCGCCCCCCCGACAGGTCCCGATGCCGCGCCGTTTCCCCGAATTCCGCCGGCCTGCAGACCTTTTCCCTTCGCGTCCTTCGCGGTAAACCCCCGGCGCCGCTGCGGTGGCCCGCGCTGTCAGCGGGGGAGCCATTTTTTTTCTTCCGTATCAGCCCGTTGAAGATCCACCCCGGATACCGCAACGCGCCGGCCGGCGCCGTCCTCCCGGATTAAAGATTCCTGGCCCGCGAACGCTACAGAGGCTGGAAGCGGTGAATACCAGTCCCTGGTATATCCGCTAGCGATAACAGGCGCGGGCTCCTTCAAGAAAAAACGGCGAGCCCCAGCCTCCAGATCCAGGAGTACCTATCATGGCACTGATCATCAATACCAATATGGCTTCGCTGAACGCGCAGCGTAACCTGTCGAGCTCGCAGAGTTCGCTGCAGACTTCCCTGCAGCGCCTGTCCACCGGCATGCGCGTCAACAGCGCCAAGGATGACGCCGCCGGCATGTTCAGCATCCAGAAAATGACGGCGGACATCCGCGGCCTGAACCAGGCCGTGCGCAACGCCCAGGACGGCATCTCCCTGGCGCAGACCGGCGAAGGCGCCATGGACCAGGTGCAGTCGGCCCTGCAGCGCATCCGCGAGATCGCCGTGCAGTCTGCCAACGCGACCGTCGAGGACCGCACCGGCCTGCAGGCCGAGGTCAACCAGCTCACGCAGGAGATCTCCCGCATCGTGCAGACCACTGAGTTCAATGGCACCAGCCTGCTGAACTCCACCGCTTCGCTGACCTTCCAGATCGGCGCCGACGGCGTGGCCAGCAACCAGATCGCGGTGAGCAGCGTCAGCCTGACCGGCATCACCGGCTACGCGGCCAGCCTCACGGCCACCGGCACCGTCGATGTCAGCACGGCCGCCGCCGCCTCGGCCGCCATTGCGTCGGTCAGCACCTCCATCGACACGGTCTCTCAGAACCGCGCCACCTTCGGCGCCGTGCAGAACCGCTTCGAGTCGGTGATCGTCAACCTGACCAACTACTCGGAGAACCTGAGCGCGGCCCGCAGTCGCATCCAGGATGCCGACTTCGCTGCCGAGACGGCCAACCTGACCCGCTCGCAGATCCTGCAGCAGGCCGGTGTCGCCATGCTGGCGCAGGCCAACTCCCTGCCGCAGGTCGCCCTGTCGCTGCTGCAGTAAGAAGGACAATAAAGTCAGACCCGGGGACGGGTGGGGCAGGGATGCCCCGCCCCCCTCTCCTACATGGCAGGTGAAGCATGTCCATCGAGTCCATTTCCTCTCTCAGAATCCAGGAGGCTGTGAACGCGCAGGGAGCCGCGCAGCTTTCCGACACCCCCGACAGGACGCCCGCCCGGCGGAACGAAGCGGCCGCCGACGGCGAGATGCTGCCGCCCGCGCCGGGCGCCAAGGCGGACGACGTAACGCAGGTGGAGTCGGCCGTGAGCCAGATCAGCGAATTCGTGCAGAACCTGCAGCGTGATCTGCAGTTCAGCGTCGATGAAGACAGCGGCCGTATCGTCATCAAAGTGATTGATTCACAAACGGATGAAGTCATTCGCCAGATTCCGCCCGAAGACGCGCTGCGGCTGGCCCGCGATCTTGGTTCCGCCGGCAGCCTGATCCTGAAGGAACGGGCATGAACTGGCACCGCTTTTGCTTTGCAGCAATCATGGGCAGAAGCGAGGTGAAGGCATCATGATCAGCGCCCCCGGCGTCGGTTCCGGCCTGGACGTCAACTCCATCGTCGACCAGTTGATGGCGCTGGAACGCCGCCCGCTGGACCGGCTGGAGTCCGACAAGCGCGGCCTCGAAGCCCAGCTCAGCGCCTTCGGCAAGCTCAAGAGCGCGCTCAGCACCTTCCAGTCGGCGCTGTCCGATCTCAAGACCCTGGACGCCTTCGAAGTCTACAGCGCCGCTTCCGGCAACGAGGCCGCCTTCACGGCCAGCGCCGACAGCCAGGCATCCGAGGGTTTCGTAGACATCCAGGTGGTGAACCTGGCGGAGGCCCACAAGCTGGGCTCGGCGGCCTTCGCCGATACCGACACCACGACCATCGGCGCCACCGGCGACCAGATGACCCTGACCGTCAATGGCCAGGCCTTCACGGTCGCGGCCGGCGGCCAGACCCTGGAAGGCATCCGCGACGCCATCAACAATGCGCCCGACAACACCGGCGTGTCCGCCACCATCATCCGCGAGAACAGCGGCAGCAACCGGCTGGTGCTGACCTCCACGGCCACCGGCACGGCCAACGCCATCAACCTGTCCTTCACCGGCTCGGTGGGCACGGCGCTGAATCTCACCGACCTGAATGCGGCCGAGGACGCGCAGATCCTGGTCGACGGCACCTACACCATCACCCGTGCCAGCAACAGCATCAGCGACGCCATCGACGGCATCACCCTGAACCTGCTGGCCGAGACCAGCACGGCGGCGACGCTGACGGTGAGTCGTGACACCGAATCGGTCAAGGAGTCAGTGCAGGCTTTCGTCGACGCCTACAACGAAGTGCGTTCCGTGATCGACGAGCTGAAAGGCAGTGATCTGGATGCCGACAGTACGGTACGCAGTATAGAGAACCGCCTGTCCGGCATTTTCAGCCAGCCGCCGAGCGGTATCACCAGCAGCTTCAGCTACCTGTCCGAGGTGGGCGTGTCGCTGCAGCGCGATGGCACCTTGCAACTGGACAGCGTTGCACTGGGCAAGGCCATCGATACCGATTTCAACGGTTTCGCCCAGTTGTTCGCCAATGACAATCAGGGCTATCTGTTCCGCCTCGACAGCGTGGTGGCGGGTTTCATCCAGTCCGACGGCCTGATCGGCATCCGCGAGGACGGCATCAACAGCAATATCGACCGCGTCGAGACACGCATCGGCGACATGGAATATCGGCTGACGCTCACCGAGCAGCGTCTCAGGGACAAGTTCACGGCGCTGGATACGCTGATGGGAGAGTTGCAGGGCACCAGCCAGTTCCTGATCCAGCAGCTGTCCGCGCTGCCCACGCCGGGGAAACAGGGTTGAACGCGAAGCAAAGGGGATGATCGCATGAGTTTCAGCAATGCACGCAGCGCACTGGACCAGTACAGTCAGAATGCCGTCCAGGCCGGCATCGAGTCGGCCAGTCCGCACCGCCTGATCCAGATGTTGATGGCCGGCATGCTCGACAAGGTGGCCGCGGCCCGGGGCCATATGCAGCGCAACGAGATCCGGCAAAAGGGGATGCAGGTCGCCTGCGCCATTTCCATCCTCGAAGGGTTGAAGTCCAGCCTCGACAAGGAGAAGGGCGGCGACATCGCCCAGAACCTGGAAGACCTGTACATCTACATGGAACGCCGGCTGGTGGAAGGCAACCGCGACAACGACACCGCCGCGCTCGACGAGGTCAGCGACCTGATGAAGCAGATCAAGGAAGCCTGGGACACCATCGGCGAACAGATCCGGGCGGCCAGTCCGGCGGCCTGAGCCGGAGAGCGTGTTCATGGACGCCGAACGCAGCCAGCAGCTTCGCGACATCATCCAGCTCAGCCGGGACATGCTGGCCAGTGCCGCCGACAACGACTGGGTACGGGTCGCGGAGCTGGAAGTGCAGCGCCGCAGGCTGGTGCTGGCCTGCTTCGACCAGCCCACCGGCGATGCCGACGCCGTCGAGGTGGCGGCGGTCATCCGTGAAGTGCTGCGCCTCAACCAGGAAATCGGCGCCCTCGGCGAGCGCTGCAAGGAAGCGCTCGGCGACCAGCTGCGTACCCACGGTATCGGCCGCACCGCCCGCCAGGCCTACCAGGACTGCGCCCGCTGAAGCGCACCGTCCGTCACGGCGGCCGCGGGCTGACCTGAATCCCATCCGTCTGATTCTCAAGGCAATTTCCACTTTCCCCCGGGTCCGTCCCGATCCCCCTCCCGGGCGCTTCCCTCCCCGGTTCCATAAAACCCCGTTTTATCAATAGCCTGTGCAGGCTGTGCGGCTGTTCGCGCAGGACGACAAAATTTTGACATTACCCCCCAAGAGTGATTTACTCGGGCCAAACGAGCACAGTCCGGCAGCGATGCGCGCGAACGGGGTCCAGGACCCGCGCCGCCACCAAGCAGCCGGCGGGGGACACAGCGAGCCATGAACGAACCCAGGGTATTGATCATCGAGGCCGACGCCGAGCGCGGCCGCGAGCTGCAGTCGGTGTTGCAGTTCATCAATCACGAGCCGGTATGGACGCGGGACTGCAGCCGCTGGAAGGACAGCGTGGACAGTGCCGACGACGTACTGGCGGTGCTGGTCGGCACCTGCAAGACCGACAAGGCGCTGCAGAAGCTGCTCAAGGAAGTGCACGATTTCGACGACCACCTGCCGATCTTCCTGCTGGCGGAGAAGGACAAGGAACCGACGGTCGCCATCGAGCCCAGCTCCTGTATCCTTGGCCGCATCGAGCTGCCGCCGCACTACACCCAGTTGACCAGCGCCCTGCACCAGGCGGAAGTCTACCGCGAGACCCGCCAGGACGGCGCCAGCCACCGTCCCGTCGACCTGTTCCGCAGCCTGGTGGGGACCAGCCGCGCCGTGCAGCAGGTGCGCAAGATGATCCAGCAGGTGGCGGACTCCAACGCCAACGTGCTGATCCTCGGTGAATCCGGCACCGGCAAGGAAGTGGTGGCGCGCAACCTGCATTATTATTCGTCGCGCCGCGACAAACTGTTCGTGCCGGTCAACTGCGGCGCCATCCCCGGTGATCTGCTGGAGTCGGAACTGTTCGGCCACGAGAAGGGTGCCTTCACCGGCGCCATCAGCGCCCGCCAGGGCCGCTTCGAACTGGCCGAGGGCGGCACGCTGTTCCTCGACGAGATCGGCGACATGAGCCTGCCCATGCAGGTCAAGCTGCTGCGCGTGCTGCAGGAGCGCACCTTCGAGCGGGTCGGCAGCAACAAGAGCATCGAGGCCGACGTGCGCATCATCGCCGCCACCCACCGCAACCTCGAAGAGGCCATCGGCGAGGGCAAGTTCCGCGAAGACCTGTTCTACCGCCTCAACGTCTTTCCCATCGAAATGCCGCCGCTGCGGGAACGTGTGGAAGACATCCCGCTGCTGGTGACCGAACTGATCCGCCGCATCGAGCACGAGAAGCGCGGCTCGGTGCGCCTCACCCAGGGCGCCATCCTGGCCCTGTGCCAGTACAACTGGCCCGGCAATGTGCGCGAACTGGCCAATCTCATCGAAAGGCTGGCCATCCTCTATCCCTTCGGCGTGGTCGACGTCGGCGACCTGCCGGAGAAGTTCCAGACCGACAGCGTGACCAGCACCCCGAAGCTGGAGGCCGACGCCATGAGCGCGGCCGCCGTGGCGCCGGTCGACTACGATCTGCTGGCCGAGCCGCGGTTGCCGCGCGACGGCCTGGATCTCAAGGAACACCTGAGCAACCTGGAGATCGGCTTCATCAAGCAGGCGCTGGACGACGCCAACGGCGTGGTGGCGCGGGCCGCCAAGCGGCTCGGCATGCGCCGCACCACGCTGGTGGAGAAGCTGCGCAAGTACGGCCTGCAGCGCAGCGACGACGCGTCGGGAGTTTGACGCGCCGCCCGTACACAGTTTCCAAGTTGCTGATTTAGAAGACTTCACACTCCCCGGCATACTCCTTGCTTTGTGAATCGCGTGGGCATGACGCCCGCCTTCACCAACCAGGAGATGCCGCTTCATGAGCCAGCCGGCCCACGCCAGTCAACTGCAGGACGCCTTCCGGCGTTTCAACGAGTTGTCCGAGCAACTGTCGGGTTCCTACATGGCCCTGCAGGCCCGGGTCGCCACCTTGAGCCGGCAGCTGGCCGCCGCCCGTTCCGAACGCCTGGAACAGCTCGCCGTCAAGGAACAGCTCGCCGAGCGGCTCGGCGCCCTGCTCGAAGCCCTGCCCGGCGGCGTGGTGGTGCTCGACGCCGACAGCCGCATCTGTGAATGCAACCCGGCCGCCCGAGAACTGCTGGGCGAACCGCTGATCGGCGAGAGCTGGAGCGACGTCACCCGCCGCGCTTGGTCGGCGCAGGCCGGCGACACCCGGGAAGTCACCCTGCGCGACGGCCGCTGCATCACTGTATCCACGCGCGACCTGGCCAATGGCCAGGGACGCATCCTGCTGCTCCAGGACGTCACCGAGACCCGCGCCCTGCAGGAGCAGGTCAATCGCCGTCGCCGCCTGTCGATGATGGGCGAGACCATGGCGCGGCTGGCCCACCAGGTGCGTACGCCGCTGGCCACCTCGCTGCTGTATGCCTCGCAGCTGAACAAGGCGCACCTGCAGCCGCAGCAGCGCGACCGCTTCGCGGCCCGCATCCTCGACGGCCTGCACCACCTCGACCGCATGGTCAACGACATGCTGCTGTTCGCGCGCGGCGGCAGCAATGGCAACGACGACGTGTCGCTGCTGGGCCTGCTCGGCCAGGTGCACGACGCGCTGGAGCCGCGGCTGGCCGAGCAGCACGCCCACTGGTCCATCACCGCCGACGCCGACGTGACCGTGGTCGGCAACGCCGGATCACTGGCCGGCGCGCTGACCAACCTGGCCGCCAACGCCCTCAACGCCTGCGGCGAGGGCGCGCGCCTGGAATGGCAGCTCGAGATGCACGGCGACCGGGCGCAGCTGGTGCTGGCCGACAACGGCCCCGGTGTGCCGGACGATCTGCGCGAGCGTATCTTCGAACCCTTCTTCACCACCCGCAGCAGCGGCACCGGTCTGGGACTGGCCGTGGTGCGCGCCGTGCTGGAAGCCCACGGCGGCGACATCGCCCTGGCCGACGGCGGCAGCCAGGGCGCCTGCTTCGTACTGCACCTGCCGGCACGGGCGACCCTGCAGCAGATGCCCAGCGATCTCGTCACCAGCCGCTGCGAGGAATCGCTCCCGCCCTTGAGGTGCGTGCGATGAGCGCGCCGGTGGTCCTGATCGTCGAGGACGATGCGGCGCTGCGCGAGGCCTTGTGCGCCACGGTGGAACTGGCCGGTTACGCGGTGCGTTCCGCCGTCGACGGCCTGTCCGCGCTGCAACTCGTCGACCAGCACCAGGTGGACCTGGTGGTCAGCGACGTGCAGATGGACGGCATGGACGGCCATGGCCTGCTGAAGAAGCTGAAGTCCAGGCTGCCCGACCTGCCGGTTATCCTGATGACCGCCTACGGGACCATCCAGAGCGCAGTGGACGCCATGCGCAACGGCGCCGCCGACTACCTGGTCAAACCTTTCGAGGCGGAGGTGCTGGCGGAGATGATCGGCCGCTACCTGCCACTGGGCAGCGAGGACCCCGACGTCATTGCCGAGGACCCGCGCAGCCGCCAGCTGGTCAAGATGGCCATGCGCGTGGCTACCAGCGAGGCGACGGTCATGATCAGCGGCGAGTCGGGCAGTGGCAAGGAAGTGTTCGCGCGCCTCATCCATCGCCACTCGCCGCGCGCCGCCGGTCCTTTCGTGGCCATCAACTGCGCCGCCATTCCCGAAAACATGCTGGAGGCCTCGTTGTTCGGTTACGAGAAGGGCGCCTTCACCGGCGCCTACCAGTCGCGCGCCGGCAAGTTCGAGCAGGCCCAGGGCGGCACCCTGCTGCTGGACGAGATATCGGAAATGGATCTCGGCCTGCAGGCCAAGCTGCTGCGCGTGCTGCAGGAGCGCGAGGTCGAACGGCTCGGCGGCCGGGAGCCGATCGCGCTGGACGTGCGGGTGCTGGCCACGACCAACCGCAACATGCGCGAGGAAGTGGCGGCCGGTCGTTTTCGCGAAGACCTGTTCTACCGCCTCAACGTGTTCCCGCTGCACCTGCCGCCGCTGCGCGAGCGCCGCGACGACATACTGCCACTGGCCAACCGCCTCATCCGCCACTATTGCCCGGAGGGCCACGCCGTGCCGCACCTGACGCGCGAGGCGCAGCAGGCGCTGCTCGGCCACGGCTGGCCGGGCAACGTGCGCGAGCTGGACAACGTCATCCAGCGTTCCCTGATCCTGCTGTCCGGCAACCAGATCGACGCCGACGGCCTCTGCTTCGAGGTCTGCGAGCCCGACCGGGAACCTGCCGTCGGCGGCCACCGTGAGGAAGCGGCGCTGCCGGAAGCCCTGGGCGACGATCTCAGACAGCGCGAATACCAGTTGATCCTGGATGCCCTGCAGGCCGACGGCGGCAGCCGCAAGGCGGCCGCCGAACGCCTCGGCATCAGCCCGCGCACGTTGCGCTACAAGCTCGCCCGCATGCGCGAGCAGGGCATCCCGGTTCCGGCCTGACAAGGGAGACGACGACCATGAGCACGATCAGCAATGTCGACCAGGTACTTGCACAGATGCGCCAGCTGGCGGCCGCGGCACAGGGCGTCGAGCCGCAGTCTGCGCAGGCGCTCAGGGGGGGTGGCGGCGCCGATTTCGCCTCACTGCTCAAGCAATCCGTGGACAAGGTCAATGAATTGCAGCAGGAATCGGGCAGACTGTCCGAGGCCTTCAGCGCCGGTGATCCCGACGTGGACCTGGGCGAGGTGATGATCGCCTTGCAGAAGGCGGGCGTGGCCTTTCAGGCCATGACCCAGGTGCGCAACAAGCTGGTCGATGCGTACCGCGAAGTCATGAGCATGCAGGTCTGACAGGAGTAGGCAGAGACAATGGCACTCGTCAAGGCAGAATCGGCGGTCGGATTCCAGCGGCTGCCCGTGTTGCGGCAACTCGGTCTCATGATCGGCCTGGCGGCCAGCGTGGCGCTGGGCGTCGCCGTGGTGTTGTGGTCGCAGACCCCCAGCTACACCCTGCTGTACGGCAACCTGTCGGCCAGCGACGCCGGCCAGGTGATCGATGCGCTGCACAAATCCAATATCGCGTTCAAGGTGGACGAGGCCAGCGGTGCCATCCTGGTGCCCGGCAGCAAGCTGCACGAGGCGCGCATGGAACTGGCCAAGGAGGGTCTGCCGCAGGGCAACTCGGTGGGCTTCGAACTGCTGGAGAAGGAACAGGGTTTCGGTACCAGCCAGTTCGTCGAGAAGGCGCGCTACCAGCGGGCGCTGGAAGGTGAGCTGGCCCGCACCATCGGTGCCCTGCGCAACGTCAAGGCGGCGCGCGTACACCTGGCCATTCCCAAGCGCTCGGTGTTCCTGCGCGACCGCGCCGCGCCGACGGCGTCGGTGATGGTCGATCTGTATTCCGGGCGCACGCTGAACGAGGAGCAGATCGCCGGCATCGTGCACCTGGTGTCGTCGAGCGTGCCCTATCTCGAACCGGCCGGGGTGACCATCGTGGACCAGCGCGGCCGCTTGTTGAGCAACGGCAGCAGCGATCCCGCCGTCGCCCCGGGCTCGACGCAGTTCGCCTACAACCGCAAGCTCGAGCAGTCCTACAGCGATCGCATCCGCCAGTTGCTGGAACCGATCGTCGGTCACGGCAGGGTGCGCGCCAGCGTCAACGCCAGCCTGGACTTCACCGTCACGGAGCGTACCCAGGAGACCTACAACCCGGACCTGCCCGCGCTGCGCAGTGAACAGATCAGCGAGGACGAGACGGCCTCCTCCGCCACTTCCACCAGCACCGTTTCGGAAGCCGGGGCCGGCGCGGCCAGCGGCGTGCCGGGCGCGCTCAGCAACCAGCCGCCGGAGACGGGCGGGGTGGCCGAGGGCGGCCAGGGCAGCGGCGAGGGCAAGAACCTGCGCAACCGCAGCAAGCGCAGTGTACGCAACTACGAACTGGACAAGACCATCACCCATACGCGGCTCGCCAGTGGCGCCATCCGCCGCCTGGCCATCGCGGTGCTGGTGGACGACAAGCAGGAGATCGGTGACGACGGCGAGCCGGTGACCAAGCCCTGGAGCGACGAGGACCTGGCGCGCTTCACCCGTCTGGTCAAGGAAGCGGTGGGATTCGACGCCCGCCGCGGCGACACGCTGAACGTCATCAACACTTCGTTTGCGCCGCCGCCCGAGGTCGAGCCGCTGCCGGAGCCGTCGCTGCTGGAGCAGCCCTGGGTGTGGGATGCGGCCAAGCAGGCCGGCGGCGTGATCGGCCTGCTGCTGCTGGTGTTCGGCGTCTTGAAGCCGGTGCTGCGCAGCCTGGCCGAGAAGGGTGCCGAGCCGGCGCCCGGCGGCATGGTGCCGGCCGGTGCCGCGGCCGGCGCCGCTCAGGCCGGTGTTTCCGAGGACCAGCTCAGCCTGAGCGGCGCATCGCCGCAGCAGGCGCAGCTGGAGGGACCAAAGGGCGGTTATCAGCAGCATCTCGAGACCGCGCAATCGGTAGTGAAGGAAGACCCCAAGCGCGTGGCGCAGGTGGTCAAGAACTGGGTGGGTGAAGATGGCTGAGGGGCAACGAACAAGCAAGCTCTCGGGTACGGACCGGGCGGCGGTACTGCTGCTGACGCTGGGCGAGGAGAACGCCGCCGAGGTGCTCAGGCACATGGGACCCAAGGAGGTGCAGAAGGTCGGCAGCGCCATGGCGAACATGAGCAACGTGGGCCGTGACCAGGTCACCGAGGTGCTGGAACAGTTCAGCCAGTCGGTACAGGAGCAGACGGCGCTGGGCGTGGGCTCGGAAGACTACATACGCACGGTCATGGTCGAGGCGCTGGGTGAGGACAAGGCCAAGGGTCTGATGGACCGCATCCTGCTCGGCAGCAGCACCAAGGGCCTGGAGGCGTTGAAGTGGATGGATGCGCGCGCGGTGGCCGAGCTGATCCGGCTGGAGCATCCGCAGATCCAGGCCATCGTGCTGTCCTATCTCGACAACGACCATGCCGCCGCGGTGATCGGCTTTCTGCCGGAACGCACCCGGCACGATATCCTGCTGCGCATCGCCACCCTGGACGGCGTGCAGCCCGCCGCCCTGCAGGAACTCGACGAGATTCTCGAGCGTCAGTTCACCGGCAACCAGAACGTGCAGGCATCTACCGTCGGCGGCATCAAGGCGGCCGCCGACATCCTCAATTTCGTCGACAGTTCCATCGAGGCCGAGGTCATGGAGGCCATCAAGGATATCGACGGCGAGCTGGGCCAGAAGATCCAGGACCTGATGTTCGTGTTCGACAACCTCATCGACGTCGACGACCGTGGCATCCAGGCGCTGCTGCGCGAGATCTCCTCGGACACCCTCATCCTGGCGCTGAAGGGCGCCGACGAGGCCATGAAGGAGAAGATTTTCAGCAACATGTCCAAGCGCGCAGCGGAAATGATGCGCGACGACCTCGAGAACAAGGGACCGGTGCGGCTGAGCGAGGTCGAAGGCGCGCAGAAGGAGATCCTGGCCGTGGCGCGGCGCATGTCCGAATCCGGCGACATCGTGCTGGGCGGCAAGGGGGCAGAGCAGTTTGTCTAGGGTCATTCCCAGCGAGGAGCTCGACGACTGCCAAGCCTGGCACGTGCCGGAAGTGGAGGGCGGCGCTGGCGGCCAGCGGCCGCTGACCGCCCGCCAGCTGGAAGCGATCCAGGACCAGGCCCGCCGCGAAGGCTTCGAACAGGGGCTGGCCGAAGGGCGGGCCGCCGGCCAGGATGAATTCGGCAGCCGCGTGACGTTGCTGGACCAGTTGCTGCGGGCGTTCGCCAACCCGTTCGAAGAACTCGACGAGGATGTCGAGCAGCAGCTGGCGCAACTCGCCATGCTGGTGGCGCGCCAGCTGGTACGGCGCGAGCTCAAGACCGACCCCGGCCAGGTCATTGCCGTGGTGCGCGCCGCGCTGGCGGAACTGCCGCTGGCCAGCCGCGACATCCGCCTGGCCCTGCATCCCGACGACATCGCCCTGGTGCGTGAGGCCCTGTCCATGGGCGAGGACGAGCAGCGCATCCGTATCGTCGAGGATCCGGTGCAGAGCCGTGGCGGCTGCCGTGTCGAGACCGACACCTCGCAGATCGACGCCAGTGTCGAGTCGCGTCTCAATGCGGTCATCGCCCAGGTGCTGGGTGGTGAGCGTCAGACCGACCCGAAGGACGAGCATGATTCCTGATACCGATCGCAGCGGACGCTGGATGGCGAGGCTGTCGCCCTACGTGCAGCGCGCTGCGCGGCCGGTGCCGCTGGTGGTGGAGGGCCGGCTGACGCGCATGGTGGGCCTGACTCTGGAGGCGGTCGGCTGCCAGGCCAACATCGGCGGCCGCTGCCTCATTTCCTCGACCGCCGGCCGGCCCATCGAGGCCGAGGTGGTGGGCTTTCATGCCGACAAGCTCTATCTCATGCCCATCGGTGACCTGCGCGGCCTGGGTCCGGGCGCGCGCGTGGTTCCGGCCAACGACGTCTGCGAGGTGCCGGTCGGAGAACAGTTGCTGGGCCGGGTGCTGGACGGCGCCGGCCACCCGCTGGACGCCCGTGGCCCGCTACACGCCGAGCGCCGCGTGCCGCTCACCGGTCGCCCCATCAACCCGCTGGCGCGCGACCCCATCCGTGAACCCCTGGATGTCGGCGTCGGCGCCATCAACGCCCTGCTCAGCGTCGGCCGCGGCCAGCGCATGGGCCTGTTCGCGGGTTCCGGCGTCGGCAAGAGCGTGCTGCTGGGCATGATGACGCGCTACACCAACGCCGATGTCATCGTCGTCGGGCTGATCGGCGAACGCGGCCGCGAGGTGAAGGAATTCGTACAGAACATTCTCGGCGAGGAGGGCATGCGGCGCGCCGTGGTGGTGGCCACGCCCGCCGACAACTCGCCGCTGATGCGCATGCACGGCGCCATGCTGGCGACGAGCATCGCCGAGCATTTCCGCGACCAGGGCAAGCACGTGTTGTTGCTGATGGATTCGCTGACCCGCTTCGCCCAGGCACAGCGCGAGATCGCCCTGGCCATCGGCGAGCCGCCGGCCACCAAGGGCTACCCGCCGTCCGTGTTCGCGCGGCTGCCGCAACTGGTGGAACGCGCCGGCAACGGCGACAAGGGGGGCGGTTCCATCACCGCTTTCTACACCGTGTTGACCGAAGGCGACGACCAGAACGATCCCATCGCCGATGCCGCCCGCGCCATTCTCGACGGCCACGTGGTGCTGTCCCGGGAACTGGCCGAGGCCGGTCACTACCCGGCCATCGACATCGAAGCCTCGATCAGCCGCGTCATGGTGGAGATCGTGGCGCCGGAACACGAGCAGGCGGCGCGGCGCTTCCGCCAGATCTACTCGACCTACCGCCAGAATCGCGACCTGATCAGCGTCGGCGCCTACCAGCCGGGCAGTGATCCGCGCATCGACGAGGCCATCGCCATGTATCCGCAGCTCACCGAGTTCCTGCAGCAGCACATGGGCGAGCGGGTCGGCTGGCCGGACAGCCTGGCCGGGCTGGCCACGGCGCTGGGGGCGCTTGACGCACAATGACACGCTCCAAGCGCATGCAGCCGGTCAAGCAGGTGGCCGACAACCGGGAGCAGGCGGCGGTGCGCCGGCTGGGCGAGAGCCAGCAGCGGCTGGGTCTGCAGGAGGCCCGGCTGGAGGAACTCTATACCTACCGCGAGCAGTACGCGCGCGCCTTCGCCGAACAGGGCGGGCACGGCATCGATGCGGCCCGGCTGCGCGACTACCGCGTCTTCCTGGCCCGGCTCAACGAGGCCATACGCCAGCAGGAAGCGCTCATTGCGCAGGCCCGCAACCAGCACCGCCAGACCCGCGAGGCCTGGGTGGAGACGCGCAGCCACCACCAGGCCGTGGACAAGCTGCTGGAGCGCTTTCGTGCCGACGAGCGGCGCCGCCAGGCGCGCCGCGAGCAGGCCGAGAGCGACGAACACGGCTTGCGCCGTGGCGGCAAACCGGATCCCGCCTGAAGCTGGCACGGCAGTTGCTGTGTAAGGGGGCAAGCGCTCATGCACACGCCAGGAGTCCAACCATGCCCGATCTCATGATGCCCGCCCCGGGTCCGACCGAAGGTCCGGCCGCCGTGCTGTCAGGCTCGGCAAAAACCCCCACGAATCAGGCAGGTGAAGAACCGGATTCCGGTTTCGACACGGCTCTGGCGCAGGCCGCCGGGGAGGGCGTCGAGACCGCATCGCAGGCGGATGTCGCGGACACCGGCCCGGGCGACGCCGGCGGCGATCTGCAGGACACTGCCCCCGGCGGCAACGCCTTGCCGCCGGAGGATGCGGCAGCCGCATCCACGCCGGTGGACGGCGACGGTGCGATCAGCGGGGTGGCCATCGCCGCCGACCGTCTGGCGCCGGCGGTGGCGGAGACCGCCGCCCCGGCCGCCGGGAACGATCGAAAGGCGCCGGACGCGCCGCGGGCCGAAGACGTTGTCGCCGGATCTGCAGCCGCGCCCGCTGCGGCGCCCGCCATCCAGCCCGGCGCGGCCCCGCAGGCGCACGCCGTGGCCGCGGCGCAGGACGCGGCAGCAGCGGCCGTGCAGCGTCTGCCGCACGGCCCGGACCGGAACTTCACGCGGGTGCCGGCCGCGACGGTCGAAGGGGGTGACAGCGCCGCCGCCCGCCCACCGGTGCTGCCGGCGGCCGGCGACATGCCGCAACAGCTGTCGTCCCTGGTGGTGGGGGTGACGGCCGCGACGGGCACGGACCCCGACAGTGCCC
Organism: Thiohalobacter sp.; assembly: GCA_026984835.1. GTDB lineage: Bacteria > Pseudomonadota > Gammaproteobacteria > DSM-19610 > DSM-19610 > JALSRI01. The sequence continues at coordinate 22,321 of JALSRI010000252.1, forward strand.
TGTCGGTGCTGCGTCGACTGACCGCCGGCCTGCAGCGCACGGCGCCGGATTCCGCCGTTCGCGCCGACGCGGTTGCAGGCCACGCGGGCACCGCCCCGGCGGCCGGCGGTCCGTCCACGCCGGCGGCCGGCAGCCAGGGCCTGTTGCTGGACACGCCATTCCAGCGCCAGCCGGAATGGCAGCAGTCGCTGGGCGAACGTGTCCAGTGGTTGATCGGCCAGCAGCTGCAGGGCGCCCGCATCCGCCTCAACCCCGCTCATCTCGGCCCCATGGAGGTCCGCATCCAGGTTCACAACGACCAGGCCAGCGTCCAGTTCATGTCGGTCCACGGTGTGGTGCGCGATGCCCTGGAAGCGGCCGTTCCCCGCCTGCGCGACATGCTCGACGCCAACGGCATCGACCTGGTCGACGTGGACGTGTCCGGCCAGTCGTTCACCGAACAGCAGCACCAGGCCGAGGGTCACCGGGCCGACGCCCGCGGGGCCGGCTACGGGTTGGCGGCAGGCGCTGACGATGCAGATCCCGCCGTGGCCGGCTCGCGGCTGCTGGAGACGCCGCTCGCCGCCGCCGGCCTGCTGGATTTGTTCGCCTGACGGGGGCGTCCGGGTGGCGGGGCTAAGGGTTTGATTCCACTCGCTGACAGGGCTATGCTTGTGATGGAGCAAAACTATAACAACGATGGATTTGGCGATGCCAGCACCACCGAAGAAGAAAGGGCGGCAGGCTAAGGGGGGGCGCGCCGGCGCGAGGAAGAGGACCTCCACACCTGTAGTCGGAAAGGAATACAACTACGTCCTGCAGCTGGGCGAGGACGACGTCGCCTTGCTGCAACGCTACCGCGACGTGCTGGTGCAGGGTGCCGCCGGCTTTGCCCAGACCACCTACAACTACCTGTTCGACAACCCCGACATCGCCGATGTCATGTACGCCTATGAACGCGACGGCGGTAACGTCGGCGCCCTGGTGCGCGGCCAGTTCGAGCATCTGCTGCACCTGCTCGGCGGCAGGCTCGACGAATCCGAGACCCTCGCCAGCGAAACGGTCGGGCGCAGCCATTACCACCACGGTGTCAGGCCGGTGTGGTCGCTGGGCGCCTACCGTCTGTTCCTCGATCACCTGCAGCAGCTGGTGGCCTCCGATCCGCAGATCGAACACGACGACCGCGAGGCGCTGGAATCGGCGCTGGTCAAGATGGTGTTCCGTGATATCGGCATCACCACCGAGGCCTACTGGCGCGAGGCCGTCGAACAGCTCACCGAGCAGCGCGACGTGCTGGGCAAGGAGCAGAACCTGGCCGACGAGCTGCTCGGCAACATCCCCCAGCTGCTGTGGACGGTGGACATCGAGACCAACCGCATCACCTACGCGAGTCCCGGCACCCTGAATTTCTGTGGCGGGGAGCTGGAAGCGCCGATTCCGTGTTTCTACCGCGTCAACGGCGCCCAGCGCGAGCGGGTGCTGACCGCCTGGCAGCAGGTCATCGACGGCGAGCCGGTGCAGCTCGAGGTGCAGGTCGACCTGTCCGATGGCGACGAGCACTGGTTCCGGCTGGCGATGTACCCGGTCGCCAACCGGCGCGGCCGGGTGTTGCGCGTCCACTGTCTGATGGAGGACGTCACCGAGCTGCGCAGCGACCGCAAGCGGCTCGAACAGATGTCGACCACCGACGACGTCACCGGCCTGGCCAACCGGACCCTCTGGTACGACCGGCTGTCCTCGGCGCTGGCCGTGGCGCGTCGCAACCCCGGCGCCAGCGTGGCGGTGATGATGCTCGACATCAACCAGTTCAAGGTCTACAACGAATCCCTCGGTCACCGCGGCGGCGACGAACTGCTGCGCCGCATCGCCCGGCGCCTGAACAAGGTGGTGCGCGACAGCGACACCCTGGCGCGCCTGGGCGGCGACGAGTTCGGCATCGTGCTGCCGCTGGTGCAGGACGTGGACAAGGCCGCCGAGCGGGTGGCGCGCCAGGTCATCGCCTCGCTTGCCGAGCCCTTCGCGCTGGACGACAAGGAACTGTGCGTGAGCGCTTCCATCGGCATCGCGGTCTATCCCCAGCACGGCGAGGACCCGCATTCGCTGGCCAGCCACGCCGACAGCGCCATGTACCGCGCCAAGTGGAACGCCGCGCCGTTCCTGTTCTACGAGGCGGACACCATTCCCTCGGCGCGCGAGCATCTGCAGTTCTCCGGGCAGCTGCACGGCGCGCTGGAGCGCGACGAATTCGAACTGGTGTACCAGCCCAAGGTGGACATGGCGAGCGGCCAGATCCGCGGCGCCGAGGCCTTGCTGCGCTGGCGGCATCCCCAGCAGGGACTGGTGATGCCCAAGCGCTTCGTGCCGGTCGCCGAACAGCTGGGCATGATCACACCCATCACCGACTGGGTGTTGTCGCATGCGCTGGCCCAGAGCCGCGGCTGGCAGGGCAACGGCGTGCAGGTGCCGGTTTCCATCAACGTCTCGGCGCGCTCCTTCCAGGCGCCGGGCCTGCTGGAGCGCGTCGAGCGGGCGCTGGAACAGGCCGGCGTGCCGGGCAGCCAGCTCGAGATCGAGATCACCGAAGGCACCCTGATGGCCGATCTGGGCCGGGGTGCGGAGATTCTCGGCCGGCTGCGCGAACTGGGCGTGTCGGTCGCCATCGACGATTTCGGCACCGGCTATTCCTCGCTGGCCTACCTCAAGCGCCTGCCCATCAATACCCTCAAGATCGACCAGTCGTTCCTGGAAGACATGGACACCAATACCCAGGACGCGGCCATCGTCCGTTCCATCATCGATCTCGGCCACAACCTCGGTTGCACGGTGGTGGCCGAGGGGGTGGAGAACCAGGCGGTGCTCGACCGCCTGCAGGCGCTGGGCTGCGACCTGGTGCAGGGTTTCCACATCAGCAAGCCCCTCGACGTCGACCGCTTCGGCCACTGGCTGATCCAGGCCCACTGAACCCGCCGCGGCGGCCGGACTGCCGGGGTTCTGGCGAGCCGCCCCTCCGTTTTACGTCAATTCCCCGTCGCTTCACCAAACTGGCTTTGTAACTACCTGTCTGACAAGTAGATATTTCTGCGTCCTGCCGTGGCATACGTCTTGCTATTCCCCTGATGAGAACATCACGGGGGCATCCCAATGGCAAAAGAAGACGACCTGGACCTGGACGTGGAAGGCGCCACGCCGAAGAAGTCCGGAAAATCCAAGTTCATCCTCATCGGCGTGGCGGTGGTGCTGCTGCTCGGCGTATCCGTCACCGCGACCCTGTTCCTGACCGGCATGCTGGGCGGTGACGAGGCGGTCGCGGAAGAGGGTGCCGCCGGCGACGCCAAGGCCGGGGCCAAGGGCAAGAAGAAGGCGGTCAAGAAGGTCAAGGCGCCGCTCAACTACGTGCCGCTCGACCCGCCCTTCGTGGTCAATTTCGCCGACGATTCCGAGGCGCGCTTCCTGCAGGTCACCGTCGAACTGGGCACCCGAGATACCGATGTCATCGACCAGATCAAGGAGCACCGGCCCGCCATCCGCAACAATCTGGTGATGTTGTTCAGCAGCCAGGACCCCGTCAGCCTCAACACCCGCGAAGGCAAGGAAAAGCTGCGCAGCGACACGCTGGCGGAGGTGCAGAAGGTGCTGAAGGCCGAGACCGGCAAGGCGGGCGTCGAAGCCGTGTTCTTCACCAGTTTCGTGATGCAGTAGGAGACGGCCGGTGAGCGACCTGCTTTCACAGGACGAGATCGACGCCCTGCTGCACGGCGTCAACGGTGGCGACGTCGAGACCGAGACCGACGATGCATTGCCCGAGGGCGAGGTGCAGGGCTACGACTTCGCCAGCCAGGACCGCATCGTGCGCGGGCGCATGCCCACGCTGGAAATGATCAACGAGCGTTTTGCGCGCTATTTCCGCATCAGCCTGTTCAACATGCTGCGTCGCAGCGGCGAGGTATCGGTGTCCGGCGTGCAGATGCTGAAGTTCGCAGAGTACGTGCACAGCCTGTTCGTGCCCACCAGCCTGAGCCTGGTCAGGGTGCCGCCGCTGCGCGGGACCTCGCTGTTCGTCATCGAGCCCAAGCTGGTGTTCGCCCTGGTGGACAACTTCTTCGGCGGCGGCGGCCGCTTCCATACCAAGATCGAGGGCCGCGAGTTCACCGCCACCGAACTGCGGGTGATCCGCATGGTGCTGGATCTCGCCTTCTCGGATCTCAAGCAGGCCTGGAAGCCGGTGCTGGAAATCGAATTCGACTACCAGGGTTCCGAGGTCAACCCGCATTTCGCCAACATCGTCAGCCCCACCGAGGTGGTGGTGGTGAACACCTTCCGCATCGAGCTGGAAGGTGGCGGCGGCGACCTGCACGTCACCATGCCCTACGCCATGGTGGAGCCGATCCGCGACCTGCTGGACGCCGGCGTGCAGAGCGACCGCAGCGACACGGACGAGCGCTGGGCACGCGCCATCCGCGATGAAATGAAGGAAGCTCGCGTGGGCCTGAGCTCGACCCTGGTCGAAACCAGCATCAGCCTGCGCGAACTCAACCAGCTCAAGGCCGGCGACGTCATCCCGGTCGACCTGCCGGAGCTGGTCACCCTGGAGGCGGAGGAAACACCCGTGTTCCGCGGCAAGTTCGGTGTCCACAACGGCAGCCGCGCCATCAAGATCGTGAGCAAGATCATCCCCACGCAACTGGACAACTGATCCCGGTCAGGAGAAAGCCATGAACGACGAGACAGCAACTACCGAAGAGGCCGGGACCGAACAGACCGGCGACGACTGGGAGGCCGCCATGGCGGAACAGGCCGCGGCCGAGGGCGGCGCAGCCGGGGCCGGCGCCGACGAACTGCCGGCGGCCGAGTTCGACGACCTGGAAGACAGCGGCGGTGTCGCGGTCGGTGACGAGGCCAACCTGGACGTCATCCTCGACATACCGGTCACGGTATCCATGGAGATCGGCCGCACCCGGCTGAGTATCCGCAACCTGCTGCAGCTCAACCAGGGTTCGGTGGTGGAACTGGACCGGCTGGCGGGTGAGCCCATGGACGTGCTGGTCAACGGAACCCTGGTCGCGCACGGCGAGGTCGTGGTGGTGAACGAGAAGTTCGGCATCCGCCTGACCGACGTCATCAGCCCGGCCGAACGCGTCAAGAAGCTCAAGTGAGGCCGGCATGTCCGTCTTCCGTAGTGCGCTGATCACGCTGGTGCTGCTGCCACCGTCCGTGCACGCCGCCATCGGCGGTGACGAAGCCGATGCTGTCAAGGCGGCATCGGGTGTGCAGGACCCGATGGCGGTCGACAGCCTCATCCAGCTGACGCTGGGCATGGCGGCGGTGCTGGCGGTCATCGTCGGCGTAGCCTGGCTGATGAAGCGCTCCGGCCGCTTCCAGATGGGTGCCGGCGGCGGTCTGCGGGTGCTCGGCGGCCTGTCCATGGGCACCCGCGAGCGGGTGGTGCTGCTGCAGGTCGGCGACACCCAGCTGCTGGTGGGCGTGGCACCCGGCCGGGTGCAGACCCTGCATGTGCTCGACACGCCGCTGGCCACGGGCCAGGCGGAGACACCCGCGGTGGCGGCCGGCTTCGCCGGCCAGCTCGGCCGTCTCATGAAAGGGGGCGGCAGATGAAGCAGCTGGGCAGACTGTTGCTGCTGCTGGTCGGTTTGTCCCCGGTGCTGGCCATGGCCGAGCCGGGCCTGGCGGCGCTGAAGGTGCAGACCGGCGCCGACGGCAGCGAGACCTACAGCGTCACCATCCAGGTGCTGGCGTTCATGACGGCGCTGAGCCTGCTGCCGGCGGCGCTGATGATGATGACCTCCTTCACCCGCATCCTCATCGTGCTGGCCATCCTGCGCCAGGCGCTCGGCACCATGCAGTC
>JALSRI010000253.1 GCA_026984835.1 Thiohalobacter sp.
GGCGCCGCTGCGTGACGGTTTCGTGACCCGTCAGCCCATGGTGACGCGGGCGCCGCGGCGTCACCTGTCCGGTCTGTGGTACTGAGCCCGCGTCCCTGAGTACCGAGCATGGCCCATACCCTGCTGGAAACCGTGCTCCTGCTGCTGGCGGCCGCAACCGTCACCGTCGCCCTGTTCCACCGGTTGAACCTGTCCCCCATTCTCGGCTACCTGGTGGTCGGCGCGTTGCTCGGCCCGCACGCGCTGGGCTGGCTGCCGGACGCGGAGCCGACCCGGCTGCTGGCCGAGTTCGGCGTGGTGTTCCTGATGTTCAGCATCGGGCTGGAATTCTCCCTGCCCAGACTGCTGGCGCAGAAGCGCCTGGTGCTGGGTGCCGGCGGCCTGCAGGTGGTGCTGGGCACGGCGGCGTTCGGCCTGGCCGGCTGGTTGCTGGGTCTGCCGCCGGCGGCCGCCCTCGTGGCCGGCGGCGCCTTCGCCATGTCGTCCACCGCCATCGTGCTCAAGCAGCTCGAGGAGCAGATGGAACTGGACGCGCCGCACGGCCAGGTGGCGGTCGGCATCCTGCTGTTCCAGGACCTGGCCGCCATGCCCTTCCTGGTGATCGTGCCGGCGCTGGCCGGCGACCCGGCCACGCTGGTGCCGGAGCTGGGTGCTTCCCTGCTGAGGGCGACGCTGGTATTCGCGCTGCTGGTGGTGGCCGGCCGTTGGCTGCTGCGGCCGGTGCTGCGCGTCGTGTCCGCCGCCCAGTCGCTGGAGCTGTTCATGCTGGCCACCCTGCTGCTGGCGCTGTCGGCCGCGGCGCTGTCGGATGCCATGGGGCTGTCGCCGGCGCTGGGTGCCTTCATGGCCGGCATGGTGGTGGGCGAGACCGAGTTTCGCCACCAGGTCGAGACCGACGTGCTGCCCTTCAAGGATCTGCTGCTGGGGTTGTTCTTCGTCACCATCGGCATGCAGATCGACTTCGGCGCCATCCCGCGGCATGCCGCCACCCTGGCCTGGCTGATTCCCGGCCTGATCCTGGTCAAGGCGGCGCTGAACGCGCTGGTCGCGCGCGTCGTCGGCGTGCGCCCCGAGGCCGCCGTGCGCAGCGCCGTGGCGCTGGCCCAGGGCGGCGAGTTCGGTCTGCTGCTCTTGTCCATGGCGGCCGGCCTGCGGCTGCTGCCGGAGCCCGCCGCCCAGCCCCTGCTCACCGCCCTGGTCGCGACCATGGCGCTGGCACCGCTGCTGGTGCGCCTGAATGCCGCCATCGCCGCCCGTCTCCTGCGCCCGCAAAGCCCGCAAGCGCAGGACGACCAGGCCGCCCTGGTGGCGGCGCATGCCGCCGGCATCGGCGGCCACGTCATCCTGTGCGGCTTCGGCCGTATCGGCGAACGCCTGGGCCGGCTGCTCGACAGCGAGGGCATCGACTGGCTGGGGCTGGACATCGACCCCGAGCGGGTGCGCCTGGGCCGTGAGCAGGGCATGAACGTCGCCTTCGGCGACGCCAGCCGCCCGGTCCTGCTCAAGGCCGCCGGCCTGGCGCGCGCCGCCGCCGTGGCGGTCACCTTCGACGCCCCGAAACTGGCGCTGCGCATCACCCACCACGTCCGGCAGCAGGACGCCACCCTGCCGGTGCTGGTGCGCTGCGTGCGCGGGGAAGACGAGGAGGCCCTCTACGAGGCCGGGGCGCAAGTGTTCCCGGAAGCGCTGGAGACCAGCCTCATGTTCGGCGCCCGGCTGCTGGCGGCGCTGGGCCGGCCGCCCGAACGCGTGCAGGAGATCATCGACAGCATCCGCGGCGAGGACTACCAGCCGATCCGCGGCACCGACGGCCTCGAGCCGGACTGAGAGCCCGTCGGGCATTCGGAGGTTTTTCAGTCGTCGGCGGGAAAGGCGAGGCTGTCGAGGTGGCTGCCGCAGCGGCGGCCGAAGGCACGGGCATCCGGCATCCGGGGGCAGTGGAACAGGTGTGCCTCGCAGCGGCAGTCGGTGCAGCCGAAGCCGGGTACCGGCGTCATGCCGGGCAGGTCCTGAAAGACCGCGGCCCAGCGGTGTTCCAGTCGCTCGGCATCGTAGCTGCACCAGGCGACGATCGGCGCCAGTACCTCGCGCAGGTAGTCGATGTGCCAGTGCTTCTTCTTCGCGCGGCGAAAATGCCGCCTCACCCGCGCCGCCACCCCGCCGGGGCCGAAGGCGCTGCCGACATAGACGTAGTAGCCCGGCGCGATCTCCAGTGAGCCGCGGCGGCCGATGGTGAGGGTGGTGCGGCGGCGGCTTCGCAGGATCAGGGCGTAGGTACCCGGTTGTCCGGCGGCGTCGGGGCTGTCGTTCAAGACGGGTCCGCCGTCGTCGCGGCCGCCGGCCGCAACAGCCGGTCGAAGTCCCGCGGCGCCACGTACTGCAGTACTTCGCGGCCCTTCCTGTCGATGACCAGGTCCAGGCCCTTGGCCGGGTACAGCAAGTGGGTGATGCGCTCGTCGATGTGCAGCACCTCGGCCGGCGGGCCGAAGCGCGCCACGGCCGCCGCTTCGTCGATGCTCACCACGGGAATGAAGGTGATGCCGGTGACCGGTGCCCGCAGCGCCGTGGGCAGGTCGCCGGGCGCCGGTATGAACTTGCGCGCGCCGGTGTCCGTGTACTCGGCGCGCAGCGCACGTGCCTTGAGTTGCGCCAGGGTCTCGGGCGGCAGCTGCGCCGCCAGCACCAGCCGGCCGGAGAACACGCCGGCCGTGTAGTGGCTGTAGAACATCTCCAGTGCGTCGTCGTCCTGCCCCGGGCTGGCGATGATGGCCAGCGTCATGTCGTCGCCGAGCCGCTCGCGCGCATCACCCAGCGTGTCCCGGCCGAGCGTGACGCCGAACACCCGCGAGCGCCCGTCCGGCAGCGGTTCGATCTGCCAGGGCAGCCCCTCGACCGTCCCGGCGGCGCGCCGGCCCGAGGGCTTCAGCGAATACAGGGCCGCCACGACGATGGTGACGAAGAGCAGAAAGGAGAACAGGCGAATCATGGCGACGCGGCCCAGTGTCGCACCCCTGCGGCCGGAGGTCCACAGCCGCGTCGCCTTGAATTCCGCCCCGCCGTCCCCAATTGTGAGTAGGGCACGGCGCCACCGGCCCGACCGCTCCGGAAGATGAGGAAAGAGCCATGACCGCTCACAATGAAATCGCAAAGCGGGTCGCCGCAGCCCTGGAAGTGGAACATCAGGTCAACCTGCACCGCTACCCCGTCGACATCCAGGTCGAGGGCGGCGTCGTCACCCTCAGCGGCACGGTCGAGCACATCGCCGCCAAGCGGCGCGCCGTGATCGTGGCCGCGGCCATCGACGGCGTGCGTGAAGTCGTGGACCGCCTGCGGGTGGAAGCGGCCGAAGCGATGGGCCAGGACCAGATCCTGCAACACGTCCGTGACGCCCTCTACGAGGAACCCGCCCTGTGCGAGATCAGGCTGGTCACGGTCAACAAGAAGGACGAGAAGGAGACAGCGCGCGCCCCGGACGGCGCGCGCGGCGAGATCGTCGTCATGGTCGATGCCGATGGCCGCGTAGTGCTGGGCGGCCAGGTCCCCGGCCTGTCACAGCGCCGCCTGGCCGAACTGCTGGCCTGGTGGGTCCCGGGCAGCACCGACGTCATCAACGACCTCGAAGTCGTGCCGCCGGAAGAAGACAGCGACGGCGAAATCCTCGACGCCGTGGAACTGGCCCTGGAAAAGGATCACCTGGTCGATGCCGCCGATATCACCTTGAGCTGCCGCGACGCCGTCGTCACCCTCGCCGGCGGCATCCCCAGCGGCCGCCAGTCCCTGCTCGCCGAATGCGACGCCTGGTACATCCACGGTGTCCGCGACGTCCAAAACCACCTGGTCCCCATCGACCCCGCCTGATCAATGGGGTCAGACTCGATTGATTTTCCGCTGCTCCTTGAACAGGCGGGGTTTGCGATCACCACCACGCGCCCTTGGTGCCGCTGGCCGGTTCAGCAGTGTCTCGATAGGTGACGTGAACCGGTCATCACCCAAGGCCCAGGCTTTGTTGGCCGCCTCCCGAATGGCTTCGACGGTTTCCTCCTGAATTTCATCGTTGAACAGCTCCCGATACGCGCGTCGCCGGCGTTCCCCATCCGACCCAGGCTGCTGGCAGAGAGGGTGCTCCGCCACCAGAATGTCTTTCCTGCCTTGCGCATTGTGGCCATAGCTCGACCAGGGATAGTCACCGGGATCCATCACCATGCCGGCGCGAACGGGGTTCAGTTCGATTTCAGACCTGCTTGAGGCAGTTCTCGATGCGGGGCTGGAAGTAGAGGTCGACGAACCAGTTCAGCACGCTGAAGGCAATGCCGCCCATCATGACCAGGTTGAGTATGGATTCCGTGTGGCGGCGTTCGGCCAGGCTGGCGTAGTCGCCGGTGATCAGGTAGTAGAGGGCGGCGACGGCCACCAGCAGGCCGAGGGCGATGTTGGTGCGCAGGAAGGTCTTCAGGTGCTTGCAGTGCTTGCGGTTGGTCATGGTCGGTGCCCCCTTGTGTCAGTCTGTAATAAAGGCACTTTAATATATGCGGATATAGTGATAATTGATCTGGATCAAGGCCGGTGGTGGGGTTCGCTTTGCTCGCCACATCCTGGAAAGTTGTTGTAGTTTCAGCAGGTTAGCTGTAGATTTGGGTGGGCAGCCAGGTGGCCAGGGCGGGCCACAGGGCCAGCAGGGCGAGCATGAGGAGCTGGATGACGATGAAAGGCGCGACGCCGCGGTAGATGTCGCCGGTGGTGACTTCGGGCGGGGCCACGCCGCGCAGGTAGAACAGGGCGAAGCCGAACGGCGGGGTCAGGAACGAGGTCTGCAGGTTGATCGCGATCATGATGCCCAGCCACACCGGGTCCAGGCCCATGGCCAGCAGCACCGGGCCGACGATGGGTACCACCACGAAGGTGATCTCGATGAAGTCCAGTACGAAGCCCAGCAGGAACATCACTGCCATCACCACCAGCATGGCTCCGAGCACGCCACCCGGCAGGTTGGTCAGCAGCTCTTCCACCAGCCGGTCGCCGCCGAAGCCGCGGAACACCAGCGAGAAGAAGGAGGCGCCGATCAGGATCAGGAACACCATGCTCGATACGCGCGTGGTGCTCTCCACCACCTCGCGCATCACCCGCCAGGTGAAGTGGCGCCGCAACGCCGCCAGCAGCATGGCGCCGACGGCGCCCACCGCGGCGGCTTCGGTGGGGGTGGCGAAGCCGCCCAGGATGGAACCCAGCACGGCCACGATCAGAAACAGCGGCGGCGCCATGGCCCGCAGGGCGCGCAGGCCGAGGTGGCCGTCGTCGCTGCGCCGTTCCAGCGGCGGCATGGCTTCGGGCCGGCGCACGGCGGTGATCAGCAGGTAGGCGATGTACAGCACCACCAGCAGCAGGCCGGGCACGATGGCCCCGGCGAACAGGTCGCCGACCGATACCGTCTTCGGCGAGAAGATGCCCTGGTTGAGCTGTGCCTGCTGATAGGCTGCCGACAGCACGTCGCCGAGCAGCACCAGCACGATGGAGGGCGGTATGATCTGCCCCAGGGTGCCGGAGGCGCAGATGGCGCCGCTGGCGATGCGCGGGTCGTAGCCGTGGCGCAGCATGGTGGGCAGCGACAGCAGGCCCATGGTGACCACGGTGGCGCCGACGATGCCGGTGCTGGCGGCCAGCAGCATGCCCACCAGGGTGACCGACAGGCCCAGCCCGCCACGCAGCCTGCCGAACAGGGCGGTCATGGTCTCCAGCAGGTTCTCCGCCACCCGCGAGCGTTCCAGCATCACCCCCATGAACACGAACAGCGGCACCGCCACCAGGGTCTCGTTGGTCATGATGCCGTACAATCGATTGGGCAGCGCTTCCAGGAACACCAGGTCGAACACGCCCGCCATCTGCCCGAACCAGGCGAATGCCAGCGCCGTGCCGGCCAGCGAGAAGGCCACCGGGTAGCCGGCCAGCAGCACCGCGAACACGGCGCCGAACATGGCCAGTGCCAGGCCGCCGCTGGTCTCCATCAGCGCGCCTCCCCGTCGTCGAGCAGCACCGCCAGGCTGGCCAGCACCTGGCTGATGCCTTGCAGCATCAGCAGCACGGCGGCGGCAGGGATGAGCGATTTCAGCAGGTAGACGTAGGGCAGTCCGCCGGCCTCGTGCGACCCTTCGCGCAGCGCCCAGGCCGTGGCCACGTAGTCCCGGCTCACCCACAGCAGGAACAGGCATACCGGCAGCAGCAGGAACAGGGCGCCGGCCAGGTCCACCCAGGCCTTCGCCACCGGCGCCATGTCGCGGTAGAAGATGTCCACGCGCACGTGCGCATCGTG
>JALSRI010000254.1 GCA_026984835.1 Thiohalobacter sp.
TTCCGGCGACCGGCCCAGGTGGTACTCGTACCAGAGCGCGTAGTTGAGGGGGGTGACGGGAATGCCGAGCCGGGCCATCTGCGGCAGCACCAGGCGGGCGATCTCGCCGGCCCGGTCGATATCCTGGTCGTAGTCCATGCTCACCCGGATGCGCCGAAACCGTCCAGGTGCTCGCGCAGAAAGGCCAGCACCTGGCCGCGGGACCGCGCCCCGCTGAAGCGCCCCAGCTCTTCGCCCTGGTGGAACAGAATCACGGTCGGAAAACCGCGAACCCGGTAGCGACCCGCCAGCTTCATGTTCTCGCCCGCATCCACCTCCACCTTGACCAGGCCGAGCGCGCCGTCCAGCTCCGCCACCAGGCCCTCCAGCACCGGGGCGATCACCCGGCAGGGAGCGCACCAGCCGGCCCAGAAATCGACCAGCAGCGGACGCTCGGCGGAAGTGACCAGCACGTCGGATTCGAAACGCTCGAGGGATGTATGGACCGAGGTCATCGGGTGATTCTAGCCTTTTGTCGGATCAGTTGTAAGTAGCTGTTTGGACAGGGAGATGCAACATATGACACCGGACGGGGCGAAGCCGGGTGACGGCTGTCACAAAACCGGGGGGAAATCCGGCACCACCTTGACACGAGTCAAGTTTGGGATATTATTCCCAATGCAAAGCGCATCAGCGAATAGCGGGCCGCGCCACGACACCGCGTTGCAGCGGGCCCTCAACGGACAGCCACAAGGAGACTCATCATGTCGATTCACACACGCAATCTACTGGGCATCGCGATTCTGGCCAGCCTCGGCCTGAGCGCCTGCGGCGGGGGTGGCAGCGGTTCCGGGGGCGCCTCCAGCAGCTTCACCTCCGGCACCATCACGGGTTTCGGCAGCGTGTTCGTCAATGGCGTGGAATACGAGACCGGCGGCAGCCGCATTTCCGTGGACGGCAGCCCCGCCACCGAGGGCGACCTGGCGGTCGGCATGCGGGTGGTGGTGCGCGGCAGCGTCGACGGCGACGGCCGCCGGGGTACCGCCACCAGCATCGAATACGCCGATGAACTGGAAGGTATCGTCCAGACCGCCACCATCGCCAGCAACGGCACCGGCAGCCTGACCGTGATGGGCCTGACCGTGCAGGTCGACAACGGCACCTTCTTCGAGAGCCGGGTCACCGGCATCAACGGCCCGGCCGACATTGCGCCCGGCAACGTCATCGAGGTCAGTGGCCACCGCCTCGACGACAACACCATCCAGGCCACCCTGATCGAGGTGAAACGCGCCGCCTTCACCCCGGGTGACGAAATCGAGGTCAAGGGCGTAATCGGCAACCTGACTTCCACCACCTTCCGCTTCGGCAGCATGACCATCGACTACAGCAGCGCCCAGCTCGACAACATTCCGGGCGGCGCGCTGAGCAACGGCCTGTACGTCCAGGTCAAGAGCACGGCCGGCCTGGATTCCGGCGGCACGCTGCTGGCCAGCAAGGTGGAGCTGGAGAGTGGCGGCGACCGCGACATCGACGGCAACGAAGGCGAAGAGATGGAGCTCGTCGGCCCCATCGGCACCGGCTCCTCGGCGAGCAGCTTCAGCCTCAACGGCACCCGGGTGCGCATCACCAGCGGCACCCGCTTCGAGCACGGCAGCGCCGGCTCCATCGCCGATGGCGTCGAGGTGAAAGTGGAAGGACGGTTCGATGCCAGCGGCGACCTGGTGGCCGAGAAGATCGAATTCGGCAAAGCGGCCGAGACCGAGATCAAGGCCAGGGTGGAATCAGTCGACCCGGCCGCCGGCACGCTGGTGGTCATGGGCCTGACCCTGTCGGTCGACGGCTTCACCATGTTCAAGGATGACCGCAGCAGCAACCGGGTGCGCCGCTTCGGCCTGGACGACCTCAACCCCGGCACCGACCGCGTCGAAGTCGACTTCTACCGCGACGATGCGAGCGGTGCGCTGGTGGCGCGCAAGGTCGAGCGCAAGGATGACAGCCTGTCCGACAAGCTCGAAGGCATCGTGGAAGGCGCGCCGGCGACGGGCCAGATCACGGTCGGCGGCGTCACCGTGGACGTCTCCGGCGTCGGCACGGTTCCGGCCACTGGCCGCAAGGTGGAGATCAGCGGCAGCTACGATGTCGGAACCGGCATCCTGGTAGCCACCCGTCTGCAGATCGATTCCTGACCCGGATCGTTGTGTCGAGGGAAACGGCGGCCTTAGGGCCGCCGTTTTTCTATGGGGCGTGCTCCGTCGCGGTCAGGCGGGCGCGCACGGCGCCGGCGACATCGAGCAGCCCCGCCACCGGCCGCGAACCGATAATGGCATAGCCCATTCCGCCATCCAGCCAGTACAGTACATGCAGGTCACCCTGCTCGCGGTAGTGGAATTCCCGGCTGCCGTCACCGCCGGCGATGCGCCGCACATAGACAGTGACCCGCTGGCCGTCGCCGTCCTCGTACATGAACTGGGCGGCCATGCGATCGGTCGAGGGCAGCAGCCGGCCGCCGATCAGGCGCAGCCCCTGGCGCGACAGGTCCGGAGCCTGCAGTTCGGTGTGCATGCGCTGCGAGATCCAGCGGTCCAGCGACACCCGCTCGCCGGCCGGAATCTCCACCGGCCGGCGCAGGTCGGTCGAGTACACCCGGTGGGCGAAGGCGGCCGGCTGCACCAGGTCGGCCTGTACCGGCGCCTCCGCCGGCCCGCGCGACCACCAGCCGAGCGCGGCGGACACCAGCATCAGGGCCGCCACCGCAGCGCGGCGCGCCGGCACGCCCGGACGCGCGCCCGGCGCCGCGACGGATTCGGGCGGGGACTCCGCCAGCACCGGGTCGAAGCGCCGGTGCAGGCGCTCCCGGATATGCCGGTAGTCGTGCACGCGGGCGGCGTCGCCGGGATGGCCGGCCAGCCAGGCCTCCACCTGCAGGCGCCGGGACGCGTCCAGCTCGCCATCGACATAGGCATGCAGGTCGCGTTCGTCGACCGGCCGGTCGTCGGGATGCTTCATTTCACGCTCCGCAGGCGCTGCACGCCGTCGTCGCGCGTCTCGCCCAGCCAGTGGCGCAGCCGCTCGCGCGCCCGGTGCAGGCGCGACATGACGGTGCCAGGGGGGATGCCCAGCACCCGCGCAGTCTCCCTGTACGACAAGCCCTCCAGGCTCACCAGCAGCAGCACGGCGCGTTGCTCGACGGGAAGCCGCATCAGCGCCGCGCCGATATCGCGCAGGCCGGCGCCGGAAGCGGCATCGGCTTCCGCCGCCGGGTCGGGGCCGCCATCGAGAGAAAAGGTGACGGGGCGACGGCCCTCGCGCCGGCAGTCGTTGACGAACTGGTTGTGCATGAGGGTGAACAGCCAGGCGCGCAGGTCGCTGCCGCGGTGCCAGAAGTGAAAACGGTCCAGCGCCCGCGCCAGGGTCTCCTGCACCAGGTCCTCGGCGCGGTCGGGGTCGCGCAGCAGGGCGCGGGCGTAGCGCCGCAGCCGGGGGATGTGCTGCACGATGAGCGCGTCACGCCGTCCCATGCGCAGCCCCGGCCGTGGACCGGCGCCTATTCCGCGCCCGGAAAGGGCGCCGGCGTGGTGAATACCCAGTCGTTGCCCTTCACCGGCGTGTGGCAGGCGATGCATTCCTGCCCGGCGCTGGCATCCTTGCCATAGGGCTTGTAGTCGGCGCCGACCCAGCGCGCCCAGCCCCAGCCGGTGCCGTTGCCCGCCCAGCGCTTGCTGTCCTTGTGCATGAACTCGGCGTGCACGAAACGGTCCGGCACGATGGCCTTCTTCCAGGTCGGCTTGGCGATCTCCTTCCACACCACCTTGCCCAGCATGCTGCCGTCGGGCCAGGGGCTGGTGCAGCCTGCGCGCGCCGCCTTCACCGCAACGGGATTGCCGAGGATGACGCGCAGGGTGTGGTTGTCGACCCGGTGGGAGATGGAGATCACCTGCCAGTCGGCGTAGTCGGCCGGAAAGACCATGCCGTTGGGCGCCGGCGGTATGGCGGGGGAAGCGGCCTGCGCCGCACAGGTGACGGCCGAGGCCAGGACGAACAGGGTGAGAACTCGCTTCATCGGTTTGCTCCGGGTGGTCTGCGGGGGAACGTCGACAGGGTAAACACCACGGGGGGCGGTTTATTCCCCCACCCGCGGCCGGCAGCACGAAAAACGGCGGCCCGGGGCCGCCGTCGTCGTCCGGCCGTCGCCGGCCGGGCTCAGACCCCGCCGCCGCCCAGGGCAAAGATCGCGGCGATCGCGCCCACCAGCAACAGCGCGGACATCTGGACCGCCACCCGCACCCGGCAGTAGCGGCACTGGGAACATTTTTTCTCGGTCATCGCAGCAGTTCTCCGTTTCCCGGCCCCGCGGGTACGGGGCGCGTCCAGGGAGGTCGGCCGCCCCGGGAGGGGGCGGCACGTTCGTCAGCCGGGCATTATACCACGGCTTCCGAAGCCACTGCCATGCGTGCGCGGTGGATGCCGCAACGCCTCCCGGATCAGGAACTTGCGCCCCCCGCTGCGGGCGCCGCGGACGATCGCTGTACCTCGCCGATCTCCTCGCCCAGCAGGTCCAGGCAGTCCAGGACCCGGTTGCTGGCCTCTTCCATTCGGGAGAGCGACTCCAGCGCCGTGTCCCAGTCGTCGCGCGCCATCGCCTCGATCGCCGCCACGCCGGCCTCGTGCACCAGCCGATGGGGCTCGTCCAGGTTCAGGTAGCTCGCCAGGGCCGAATAGCAGCGCCTGCCGTCGCCCTCGAAATACCACTGCCCCAGGCGGCACTCCCGATGGGAAACGAAATCGGTCGGCGCCTTGTCGCTCAGGCCGTTGAATATCTTGTACACCTCGTTCTTCCAGACGATGTGGTCCATCTTGACGGTGTTGAGGAAACTCGCGTGCGAGGTGAACTCGATGACACCCTGCATGGACCTGGACAGGGTCACGACCTCGTCCACCGTCTCGCGCAGCACCTCGGTGAAGCGGCTGGTATCACGGGTGTTGTCGGCTACTGCCTGGATGCGGCCGGTCGCCTGCTCCGTCTGGACGTTGATGGTGCGGACCAGGGTCGAGATCTCGCGCGTGGCCTCGCCGGTGCGCCTGGCCAGGTTGCGCACCTCCTCGGCCACCACCGCGAAGCCCCGGCCGTACTCACCGGCCCGCGCCGCTTCGATGGCCGCGTTCAGGGCCAGCAGGTTGGTCTGCTCGGAGATGCTTTCGATCAGGCCGACAAACTTGTGCACGCTGCCGACCACCTGGTTGACGCTCTCGATACTCTCGGCCGAGTGGCGGCCGTTGGCCTGGATCTCGACAAGCGACTCCGCCAGCGCCACGAGCATTTCGGAGGACTTTTCGAACAGGTCGGCGGTCTCCGCCAGGCCGGCGCGACTCTCGTAGCACTTGCCCGCGAACTCGGCGGATTTTTCCCGGATGACGGTGACGTTGTCCGCCGTGTTCGACCACAACCGGCCCAGCTCGGCGCGCCGGCGGCTGAGGGTCTCGAACCGCTGTCCTTCGGCCCGGCACGCCTCGGCGGCGGAAACCACCGCGTCCCTGTCCGTGCGCATGCGTTCGATTTCCTGCCGCAGCGCCTCGTTCTCCCGGGACAGATGAAGATATTTTTTCCTGGATATCAACCACATGAGAAACCCTCCCTGGTTCGTTCCGGCAGCACGTCCGTGTACCGGGTGTTGCCGCAGACAAGCGCCTGGAAACCGGCGTCTGCGCTCCTATCCATCGACAAGGTGCGATAATGCTTGATCTGGACATATGGCCATGTGCCGCCTATTCCGGGCACCCCACCGGACCGCTGCCCGCCCCTGTGGCGGCGCCGGGCGGGGAACGGGCCCGGAACCGTGCCGCGGACGGGTCCTAGCCCAGCAGGTGCTCCTGGAACAGCGCGCGATGCACGTCGCCGATGCTCACGATACCGACCAGCTTGCCGTCCCTGACCACCGGTATGCGGCGGATCTTCTTCAGCCACATCATCGAGGCCGCCTTCATGACCGGCATGTCCGGGGTGACCGACGAAACCACCTTCGTCATCAGGTCGCCCACCTTCTTGTTCAGCGTGTTCTTGAAGTCCTTCTCCATCTGCTCGTAGTTCGGGCGTTCTTCGTTCAGGAAGAGTTCGTGCGCCTCGGGGAACATGCAGTGCAGAATGTCCTTTTCCGACAACACGCCGATCAGCTCGTTGTCCTCGTTCACCACCGGCACGCCGCTGATCTTGTTCAGGCACATCAGGGTGGAAATGTCCTTGATCATGTCGTCGGGCCGTGCGGTCTTCAGACGGGTGTTCATGATTTCTTCTACGATCATCGTTGCTTCTTCCTCGACGTCTACTGC
>JALSRI010000255.1 GCA_026984835.1 Thiohalobacter sp.
CTGCTGGAACTGCTCATGGGCCACATGGCCCCCGCGGACAGGGATGTCGCACAACTCGTGGAACGGATTCGCGCCTGCGCTGCGGCTTGACTGGCGGCCCTCGCGTACCCTGGGCCGGCTGCTGTATGGTGCCCATGCGCTGGCTGCGGCCCTGTGGCTGTCCATGCCGCTGGCCTGGCCGTACCTGGCGGCCGGGCTGGGCGTGCTGCTGCTGGCGTTGCGGCGCGACCGGCGCCGCCATGTCCTCGGCTGCCATCCGGCCGCCGTGGTCGCGGTCGAATACCGCGAGAGCGGCGGCTGGCGGCTGCTGACCGGAGACGGCCACTGGCACCGGTTGCCGCTGTACCGCCCGGTGTTCGTGACACGCCGGCTGGTGATCGCGGCCTTCGGCGAACGGCCCTGGCGGTTGCGGCGGCTGGTATTGTACGCCGACGCCGTCGACGCGCGGTGCTTTCGTCATCTGCGCGTGCGCTTGATACACTCGGCGCATGGCGATCGAGATCGAACGCAAGTTCCTGCTGCGTGACGACGGCTGGCGCGCCGCGGCGGATGCCGGCACGCGCATGCGCCAGGGCTACCTGGCCAGCGATCCGGCTGCCTCTGTGCGGGTGCGGCTGGCCGGCGAACGCGCCTGGCTCAACATCAAGAGCGCCAGCACGCCCCTGCGCCGCCTCGAGTACGAATATCCGATCCCGTTGGCGGACGCCGAACAGATGCTCGAGCGGTTGTGCGCGGGCCACCGCATCGACAAGACCCGCTACCGCGTGCGCCACGCCGGTCATGTCTGGGAGATCGACGTCTTCGAGGGTGACAACGCCGGCCTGGTGGTGGCGGAGATCGAGCTCGGTCACGAGGACGAACGGTTCGAGCGCCCGCCCTGGCTGGGCGAGGAGGTCTCGAACGATCCGCGTTACTACAACATGAACCTGGCGACACATCCGTTCAGCCGATGGTGAGGCGGACGGGCCGGCTGCGGGCGGCCGTGCTGTTGACGGCGCTGCTGGCGCTGGCCGCCTGCAGCCGGCCGCAGACCGGGGCCATCCGCATCGGTCTGGCCAGCGCAGCGGTCAGCCTGGATCCGCGGCTGGCGACCGACGCGACCTCCGAACGCCTGAACCGGCTGTTGTACCGGCATCTGGTCGATCACGACGCGGCGGCGCGGCCGGTGCCGGCGCTGGCCGACTGGCGGCGGCTGGGACCGCGCCACTACCGCTTTCACCTGCGCGGGGAAGGACGGCTGTTCCACGACGGCACGCGCCTGACCGCGGCCGACGTGGTGGCGACCTACCGCTCGGTGCTGGACCCGGCGACCGCATCCCCGCACCGTGGCGCGCTGGCCATGATCGAGCGCGTGGAAGCGGTCGACGACGATACGGTCGACTTCTTCATCGGCCGCGCCGACCCGCTGTTTCCCGGCTACCTCGGCATCGGCATCCTGCCCGCCGCGGCGCTGGCGGCGGGACGCGACTTCGCCCGCCGGCCGCTCGGCAGCGGCCCGTTCCGGCTGGAATCCTGGCCGGACGCCGGCCGGCTGCGCCTGCGCCGCCTGCGCGACGGCCGGCTGTTCGTGTTCGAGCGCGTCGCCGACCCCACCATGCGGGTGCTGAAGCTGCTGCACGGCGAGATCGATCTGCTGCAGAACGATCTGCCGCCGGAGCTGCTGCACTACCTGGAGACCCGGCCGGGGGTGAAGGTGGCGCGCCGGCCGGGCAGCAACTTCGCGTACCTGGGCTTCCAGCTGCGGGATGCGGACACGGGCAAGGCCGAGGTGCGCCAGGCCGTGGCGCTGGCCATCGACCGCCGCGCCATCATCGACGCCCTGTTCGACGGCGGCGCCCGGCCGGCCGCGACGCTGCTGCCGCCGGAACACTGGGCGGGCGCGCCGGCGCTGGTGGCTCCCGAACGCGACCTGGCGCGGGCACGCGAACTGCTGGCCGGAGCGGGTTATTCCCGCGAGCGGCCGCTGCGGCTGACCTACAAGACCTCCGCCGACCCGTTCCGCGTGCGTATCGCCACCGTCATCCAGCACCAGCTCGGCGAGGCCGGCATCCGGGTGCGGGTGCAGAGCTACGACTGGGGCACCTTCTACGGCGACATAAAGAACGGCCGTTTCCAGTTGTTCAGCCTGGCCTGGGTGGGGGTGCGCATGCCCGACATCTTCCGCTACGCCTTCCACAGCGAATCGGTGCCGCCGGCCGGCGCCAACCGCGGCCGTCTCGCCGACGCCCGCGTCGACGCCCTCATCGAGGCCGCCGAGCAGGCGCAGGACCTGGACGAGAAGGCGCGCCTGTACCGGCAACTGCAGGCCCGGCTGCTGGAATTGCTGCCCTGCGTGCCCCTGTGGTACGAAGACCAGTTCGTGGCATACCGGGATTCGATACAGGGTTACCGGCTGGCCGCGGACGGAAACTACGACGGCCTGGCAGCCGTGCGCTTGCGGCGGGGTGGGGTGAGCGCAGCGAACTCCACCCCCGACGGCGGCTGAACACGACATATTGGGCGGCCGGGTTGATAATAGGCGCCATGATCGACGACGGCATCGAAATCATCCTCCCGGAACAGCGCCTGCGGCTGTGGCGCGAAGGCGTGCCGGTGTGCGACTACCCGGTGTCCACCGCCCGCAACGGCGCCGGCGAGCAGGAGGGCAGTGAATGCACGCCGCGCGGCCGCCACCGCATCCGCGCCTGCATCGGCGCCGGCTGCGCGCCGGGTACGGTGTTCGTGGGCCGGCGTCCGACCGGCGAGATCTACAGCGAGGCGCTGGCCGCGCGCGAGCCGGGGCGCGACTGGATCCTGAGCCGCATCCTGTGGCTGTGCGGCGAGGAGCCGGGGCGCAACCGCCTGGGTGAAGTCGACAGCATGCGCCGTTTCATCTACATCCATGGCTGCCCCGACAGCGAACCGGTCGGCGAGCCGCGCTCACACGGCTGCATCCGCATGACCAACCGCGACGTCATCGACCTGTTCGACCGGGTGGGGCCCGGCACGCCGGTGCTGATCCGCGGCTGAGTCCCCTGTGGTATGCTGCGAGGGAATCACGCGACCCGGAACACAACAACAAGATGGCCCGTATTCTCACCCTCACCAGCGGCAGCGATGGCGTAGGCAAGTCGTGCCTGGCCGCCCATCTGGCGGCCCGCCTGGAGCGGCGCAGCCGGCAGGCGCGCCTGCTGCAGGCGGATGCGCTCCACGCCGTCTCGGCTGGCGGGTGCGACAGCAGCGACTTCATCCTCGTCGACGCGGCGGCCGGCGTCGACGATCTGACCCTGAGCAGCCCGGAGTTGCTGGTCGTCATCACGCCGGAACCCGCGTCGGTGAGCGACGCCTACAACCTGCTCAAGGCGCTGGCGGGCCGGCGCGGCCTGGACGGGGTGCAGGTGGTGGTCAACCGCTGTCGCAACCACACCGTGGGCCGCCACAGCTTCGACAAGCTCCGTGAAGTGGTGCAGTTCTACCTGGGCGCCGAGCTGCCGTTGCTGGGCCTGGTGCACGAGGACGCACGCCTGCAAGAGGCCGGCGCCGGGGCGCCGGCCGTGCGCAACGAGACCGGGGCGGTACGCGATATCGCGGAACTGGCCGACCGGCTGCTGGCGCAGACAGTGAGCCCTTCCAGCGGGGCGCTGCAGGCCTTCTGGCAGTCGTGGCAGGGCGGGGTCGGGGAGGCGCAGGGCGATCGGCCGCCCGAACCCGTTGCGGTGCCGGCTGGCCAGGTCCGCACCAAACTGGCGCGCCTGCTGGATTCGCTCGGGGGGCGCGTGGACGCGCTCATCGCCGAGCTCGAACGGCTGCGCGACGCGCCGCCGGCGGTCGCAGCGCCGACCGGCCCGGCGCCCGTCGCGCGCCTGGAACCCCTGCTGGCACGCTTCGCCGCCGCGCGCCTGAAGGCAGGGAGCGGCGATCTGGCCTTCGACGCCTGGCGCGTCGAGCAGCCCGGCGGCGGCCAGCTGTTGTGCGCCTGGCAGGACGCCGGCGACGCCCGGGCGGCCGGCCCCGGCCGGCGCCGTTCCGGCACCTGAGCGGCGCGCCATGCGGGCCTGGCTGCTGACCCGGTTACTGTCCGCCGCCTGGGTGGTGCTGGGGGTGGCGAGCCTGGTGTTCCTGCTTATCCACCTGGTGCCGGGCGATCCGGTGGAAATGATGCTGGGCGAGTCGGCGGCCGCCGCCGACCGCCAGGCGCTGCGCGAGACGCTGGGCCTGGAACGGCCGCTGCTGGCGCAGTGGCTGGGTTTCCTGGGTGGCGCGCTGCGCGGGGACCTGGGGCAGTCGCTGTACAACCAGCAGCCGGTCACCGCGCTGCTGCTGGAGCATCTGCCGGCCACCGTCGAGCTGGCGGCCGCGGCGCTGCTGGTGACGCTGCTGGTGGCGCTGCCTCTGGGCGTCCTGGCGGCCCTGCGGCGTGGCTCCGGCTGGGACACGGGCGCCATGGGCTTCTCGCTGCTGGGGGTCTCCATTCCCAACTTCTGGCTCGGCCCCTTGCTGGTGCTGCTGTTCTCGCTGTGGCTGGGCTGGCTGCCCGTCAGCGGCCGGGACGGCATTGCCTCGGTGATCCTGCCGGCGCTGACCCTCGGCACTGGCCTGGCCGCCGTCCTGTCACGCATGGTGCGCAGCAGCCTGCTCGAGGTGCTGGGCGAGGACTTCATCCGCACCGCCCGCGCCAAGGGCCTGGCGCCGCTGACCGTCACCCTGCGCCACGGCCTGGGCAATGCGCTGCTGCCGGTACTGACCCTGCTGGGCCTGCAGCTCGGCGCGCTGCTGGGGGGCGCGGTGGTCACCGAGACGGTCTTCAACTGGCCCGGCATCGGTCTGCTCACCATCGAGGCCATCCAGCGCCGCGACTACCCGGTGGTGCAGGGCTGCGTGCTCTTGATCGCGCTCGGCTACGTGGCGGTCAACCTGCTCACCGACCTGCTGTACGCGCGCGCCGATCCACGCGTGCGTCTGGGAGGCGGGGCATGAGGCGCCTGCTGCCGGCCCTGCTGGTGGTCGCCGGTTGGGCGCTGCTGGCGCTGCTGGTCGGGCGGCTGCCGCTCGAACCCGACCGCATCGACCTCGAGCGCATCTTGCTGTCGCCGCTGGCCGCCGGCGGGCTGGGTTTCGACGACCTGGGCCGGCCGGTGCTCGACCGGGTGCTGACGGGGGCGCGCACCTCCTTCCTGGTGGCGTTCGGGGTGGTCGCGTTGTCGGCCGTGCCCGGCGTGCTGGCGGGCAGCCTGGCGGGCTACCTGGGGGGGCGACTGGATGCCGGCATGGTGCTGGTGATGGACGTGTTCCTGGCTTTTCCCGGCATCCTGCTGGCGATCGCCCTGGCCGGCCTGCTGGGGCCGGGCATCGACAACCTGGTGTTGGCGCTGGCCACGGTGGGCTGGGTCGGCTACGCGCGGCTGGCGCGCGCCCAGGTGCTGTCGCTGCGCCAGCGCGAGCACGTGGTGGCGGCGCGCGCGCTGGGCAGCCGGGCGCCGCGCATCCTGCTGCGCCACCTGCTGCCCCTGATGAGTGCGCCGCTGGTCGTGGAGGCGACCTTCGGCATCGCCGGCGTGGTCATCGCCGAGGCCGGGCTGTCGTTCCTGGGCCTGGGCGTGCAGCCGCCGGAGGCTTCCTGGGGCAGCATGATCCGCGACGGCGTGCGCTACCTGCTGGTGGCGCCGCACCTGGTGCTGGCGCCGGGCGCGGCGCTGTTCGCCGTGGTGCTGGCGGTCAACCTGCTGGGCGATGCGCTGCGCGACCGGCTCGACGTGCGCTCCGGTGCGCGGGAACGGAGGACGGCGGCATGACGCTGGGCCCGGTCATGCTCGACCTCGAGGGGGTCGAACTGCTGCCGGAGGAGCGCGAGTTGCTGGCGCACCCGGCGGTGGGCGGGGTGATCCTGTTCTCGCGCAACTATGCCTCACCGGAACAGGTGAGCGCCCTGTGTGACGCCATCCACGCCGTGCGCACGCCGCCGCTGCTGGTCGCCGTCGACCAGGAGGGCGGGCGCGTGCAGCGCTTTCGCGACGGCTTCACCCGTTTGCCGCCGTTGGGGGTGCCGGGACGCGCCTGGAACCATTCGCCGCGCCACGCCCGGGAACTGGCCGGGACGCTGG
>JALSRI010000256.1 GCA_026984835.1 Thiohalobacter sp.
TGCCGGCCAGGATGCCCAGCAGCAGAAAGCCGACGTGCGAGATGGTCGAGTAGGCCAGCATGCGCTTCAGGTTGGTCTGGGCGATGGCCACCACGTTGCCGATGGCCAGCGACAGCACCGCCAGCGCGATGAGCATGCCCTGCCAGTCCGACACCGCGCTGCCGACCGACTCGGTGAGCAGCCGCATGACCAGGGCGAAGGCGGCGATCTTGGGCGCGCTGCCGAGATACAGGGTGACCGGCGTGGAGGCACCCTGGTAGACATCCGGTATCCACATGTGGAAGGGCACGGCACCGAGTTTGAAGGCCAGGCCGACCACCAGGAAGGTGACGGTGAAAGCCACCACCACGGGCGGCGCCACGCCCTCCCCCAGGCGGTCGGCGATGACGGCGATATCCAGGCTGCCGGTGATACCGTAGAGCATGGACATGCCGTACAGCAGCATGCCCGAGGCCAGCGCGCCCAGCACGAAGTATTTCATGGCCGCCTCGGAACAGGGGTAGTTGTCGCGGTCGAAGGCAACCAGCGCATACAGCGACAGCGACAGCAGTTCCAGCCCCAGGTACAGGGTCAGCAGGCTGTGCGCCGACACCATGACCATCATGCCCAGCATGCCGAACAGGCCCAGCACGTAGTACTCGCCCTTGAACAGGCCGCGCGCGCGCAGGTAGTGGCGCGAATACAGGAAGGCCGCCGCCGTAATGACATAGATGAACAGCTTGAGCACGGTGCCCATGGAATCGGCGACGAACGTACCGTAAAACGCCGTGTGGGATCTGCCGTCGTCCAGCAGCAAGGTGATGACGGCAGCGAACACCAGGGTCAGCTGGCTCAGCCAGTAGCTGATGGCGCGCTCGCTGTCCTTCAGGAACAAGTCCAGCACCAGGATGGCGCAGGCCATGGTCAACACCAGGATCTCGGGTGCGAGCAGCAGGAATTCGCCGGGTTCGATCAGCATGGTTTCATCCTAGAGTTTGGAGACCGCCACGTGGGCCAGCAGGTTGTCGATGCTGGCCCGCATGACCTCGACCAGCGGCCCCGGCCACAGGCCCAGCACCAGCACGGCCAGCGCCAGGGTGCCGAGAATCATGGCTTCACGGCCGTTGATGTCCGACAGTTTCGCCACCTGTTCGTTGGCGACGTCGCCGAACACCACCCGCTTGACCATCCACAGGCTGTAGGCGGCGCCCAGTATCAGGGTGGTGGCGGCCAGGAAGGCGAACCAGAAGTCGGCGTGGAAACTGGCCAGCACCACCATGAATTCGCCGACGAAGCCGGACGTGCCCGGCAGGCCGGAGTTGCCCATGGCGAAAAACACCATCAGGGCGCCGAACACCGGCATGGTGTTGACCACGCCGCCGTAGTCGGCGATCTGGCGGCTGTGCATGCGGTCGTAGAGTACGCCCACGCACAGGAACAGGGCGCCGGAGATGAAGCCGTGCGAGACCATCTGCACCACGCTGCCCTGCAGGCCCATGGCGGCGCCCTGCAGGCCGCCGGCGTTGTTGTCCATGATGCGGAACACGATGAAGATGCCCAGGGTCACGAAGCCCATGTGGGCGATGGACGAATAGGCGATGAGCTTCTTCATGTCGCCCTGCACCAGCGCCACGAAACCGATGTAGATCACCGCCACCAGCGACATGAGGATGATCAGCCAGTCCAGCTCGCTGCTGGCGTCCGGCGTGATGGGGAGGCTGAAGCGCAGGAAGCCGTAGCCGCCGATCTTGAGCATGATGGCGGCCAGGATCACCGAGCCGCCGGTGGGCGCCTCGACGTGGGCGTCCGGCAGCCAGGTGTGCACCGGCCACATGGGCACCTTGACGGCGAAGGCCAGCAGGAAGGCCAGGAAGATGAGCACCTGCTCGGTCATCCCCAGCTTCAGGGCATGGAAATCGAGGATATCGAAACTGCCGGACTGGGTGTACATGTAGATCAGCGCCACCAGCATGAACACCGAGCCGAGGAAGGTGTAGAGGAAGAACTTGATGGTGGCATAGACCCGCCGCGGCCCGCCCCAGATGCCGATGATCAGGAACATGGGAATCAGCATGCCTTCCCAGAACACGTAGAACAGCACCGCGTCCAGGGCCGAGAACACGCCGATCATCAACCCCTCCATGATCAGGAAGGCCGCCATGTACTGGGCCGGCTTGTCCTTGATCACCTCCCAGCCGGCCAGCACCACCAGCACGGTGGTGAAGGTGGTGAGGATGACGAGCGGCATGGAGATGCCGTCCACGCCGAGGTGGTAGTAGACGTTGAAGGCCCGGATCCAGGATGCCTGCTCCTGGAACTGCATGGCCGCGGTGGTGGTGTCGAAGCCGGTCCACAGCAACAGGCTGAGCAGGAAGGTGACCATGGCCACGGCCAGCGCCAGCGGCCGCGGATTGCAGCAGTCCAGGCTGCGCAGCGCGAGCAGCCCGGCGCCACCCAGAATGGGGATCCAGATCAGCAGACTGAGCAAGGGCAGATCACTCATCGGATATTCCCGGCGTCATCGACGTTGCAATCAAACCACCAGGGCGCACGAAGGCGCACGAAGTAAAAAATCTTTCGTGTTTTTCCCTTGTGCGCCTTTGTGCGCCTTCGTGGTTGGACAAAGCCATCCCTACCCCCACCAGATGAACCAGCTCAGAAAGGCCAGCAGGCCCAGGATCATGCCGAAAGCGTAGTGGTACAGGTAGCCGGACTGCAGGTGGCGCGCCACCGCCGCCGTCCAGCCCACCACGCGGGCGCTGCCGTTGACCAGCAGGCCGTCGATCAGCACCACGTCGCCGGCCTTCCACAGCAGCCAGCCCACGCCGCGGGCGCCGCCGGCGAACACCACTTCGTTGAAGCGGTCGAAGCCGTATTTGTCCACCAGGACGCGGTACAGCCAGGCGAAGCGGTTCCTGGCCTGGTTGGCGAGATCCGGCTGGCGGGTGTAGACGTACCAGGCCGTGAACAACCCTGCCATGGCGAACCAGAAGGCCGGACCCGTCAGGCCGTGCAGGACGAATGACCAGGCGCCGTGGAACTCGTGTGTCAGCTCTTCCATCACCGGGTGGGCATCGCTGAAGAAGATGGCGCCACCGAAGTAGTCGCCGAATACCACCGGATCGATCCAGTAACCCGCAACCACTGATGGAATGGCCAGCAGTATCAGCGGCACGGTGACCACCGCCGGCGGCTCGTGCAGATGCGAACGGGTATGTTCATCGAAACGCTCCTCGGTGTGGAACACCAGGAAGAACATGCGGAAGCTGTACAAGGCGGTGACGAACACACCCGACAGTACCGCGAAGTAGGCGAAACCGGACGCGGCGAGGCTGGAGGCATGCACCGCCTCGATGATGGTGTCCTTGGAGAAGAATCCGGCCAGGCCGGGGAAGCCGATCAGCGCCAGCGAGCCGACCAGCGAGGTCCAGTAGGTGACGGGCATGTATTTCTTCAGGCCGCCCATTCTGCGGATGTCCTGCTCGTGGTGCATGGCGATGATGACCGAGCCGGCGGCCAGGAACAGCAGCGCCTTGAAGAAGGCGTGGGTCATGAGGTGGAAGATGGCCGCCGAATAGGCCGAGGCGCCCAGCGCCACCGTCATGTAGCCGAGCTGCGACAGGGTCGAATAGGCGATGACCCGCTTGATGTCGTTCTGCACCACGCCCAGGAAACCCATGAACAGCGCCGTGATGGCGCCGATGACCATGACGACATTGAGCGCCGTGTCGCTCAGTTCGAACAGCGGCGACATGCGCGCCACCATGAAGATGCCGGCCGTCACCATGGTGGCGGCGTGGATCAGGGCCGAGATGGGCGTCGGGCCTTCCATGGAGTCCGGCAGCCACACGTGCAACGGCACCTGCGCCGACTTGCCCATGGCGCCGATGAACAGCAGGATGCAGACCACCGTCATCAGCGACCAGGGCGAACCCTGGAAGATCTCGATGGTGGCATCGACCATGGACGGCGCGGCGGCGAACACGTCGGCATAGTCCAGGGTGTCGAAATACATGGCCACCGCGGCGATGCCGAGCAGGAAGCCGAAATCCCCCACCCGGTTGACCAGGAAGGCCTTGAGGTTGGCATAGATGGCGCTGGGCCGCTTGTACCAGAAGCCGATCAGCAGATAGGACACCAGGCCCACCGCTTCCCAGCCGAAGAACAACTGCAGGAAGTTGTTGGACATGACCAGCATCAGCATGGAGAAGGTGAACAGCGCGATGTAGCTGAAGAAGCGCTGGTAGCCCGGATCGTCGTGCATGTAGCCGATGGTATAGATGTGCACCATCAGCGAAACGAAGCTGACCACCATCATCATGAGAATGGTCAGCCGGTCGATCAGGAAGCCCACCTCCATGCGGATGCCGTCCGACACCATCCAGGTATAGACGGTACCGTTGAAGGCCCCGGCGCCGTCGATCACGTGGTGCTTGAACACCAGCAGCGACAGCAGGAAGGACAGCCCGACGCCGAGGATGGTCACCCAGTGCGCGCCGGACCGGCCGATCAGCCTGCCGAACAGCCCGGCCAGTATGGCCCCGACCAGGGGCGCCAACGCGATTGCGAGGTAGACGTTTTCCATGCGCTCAGCCTTTCAAGCTGTCCAGATCTTCGACATCGATGGTGTGGCGGTTGCGAAACAGTACCACCAGGATAGCCAGCCCGATGGCCGCCTCGGCCGCCGCCACCGTCAGAATGAAGAACACGAACACCTGCCCCGCCGTATCACCGAGAAAATGCGAGAAGGCGACGAAGTTGATATTCACCGCCAGCAGCATGAGCTCGATGCACATGAGCAGGATGATGACGTTCTTGCGGTTGATGAAAATCCCGGCCACGCTGAGGCCGAACAACACCGCGCCGAGGATCAAGTAGTCGGACAGGGCCATGTCATATACCCGGGTGCGCAGGTGCGCCTGTCTGAACCGCCAAGACGCCAAGGGCGCCAAGAAAAACATGCCGTTTGCCGGCTGCCACGCTGTGCGCGGCGCCGTTGGAACTGAATGGGGTTTTCTTGGCGCTCTTGGCGTCTTGGCGGTCATTCATTCTTGTCAGCCTCCATCCTCACCAGCCGCACCCGGTCCTGGCGGCGCACGCTGATTTGCTGCGCCGGGTTCTGGTACTTGCTGTCGGGCCGCCTGCGCATGGTCAGGGCGATGGCGGCGACGATGGCCACCAGCAGGATCACGGCGGCGATCTCGAACGGGTACACATAGTCGGTGTACAGCACGCCGCCCAGTTCGGCGGTGTTGCTGTAATCGGCGCCGTGGCGCGGCGGCAGCGGCATCTGTTCGACGCCGAAATACTTCGCCCGCACCACCAGGTACATCTCCAGCAGCATGAGCAGGGCCACCGGCAGGCCCACGGGCAGGTACCGGACGAAGCCTTCTTTCATCGGCGCCAGGTTGATGTCCAGCATCATGACCACGAACAGGAACAGCACCATGACCGCGCCCACGTACACCAGCACCAGGGTGATGGCCAGGAACTCCGCCTCCAGCAGCAGCCACAGCCCGGAACAGGTGAAAAAGGCCAGCACCAGGTGCAGCACCGCGTGCACGGGATTGCGCACCGTGATCACGCGCGTGGCCGCATACACCAGAATGGCCGCCAGGATGTAGAAAACGAGTTTCTCGAATGCCATTGGGGCTGAACCTTGGTTATTTAACCACTAAGGCGCACAAAGGCGCACGAAGTAAAAAATCTTTCATGTTTCCCATTGTGCGCCTTGGCGTATCTTTGTGGTTAATCCCATACGCAAACAAAGCTCCTGATGTAACCACCAAGGCGCGCCAAGGCACACGAAGAAAAGCTCTTTCATGTTTTTTTCCTTTGTGCGCCTTTGTGCGCCTTGGTGGTTAAAACAAATCATCTATAAACCGCATCCGCCGCCCGGTCCGCCGCAATCTGGTCTTCGTACTTGTCGCCGATCGCCAGCAGCTTGTCCTTGGTCATGATGTTCTCGCCGCGGTTCTCGAAGTGGTATTCGTAGACCCGCGTCTCGACGATGGAGTCCACCGGGCAGGATTCCT
>JALSRI010000257.1 GCA_026984835.1 Thiohalobacter sp.
GAACTGCCCACCCGCGTGCAGCTCGATGGCTTCACTGACATCATCGTTCACCACAGCATGCTCAACGAGGCGCTGAAGAGCTTCTTCCGCGGCTTCTACCACGATGCCCATCCCATGGCCATCATGGTCGGCGTGGTCGGTTCGCTGTCGGCCTTCTACCACGACTCCACCGACATCACCAATCCGCGTCACCGCGAGATCGCTGCCCACCGCATGATCGCCAAGATGCCCAGCATCGCCGCCGCCAGCTACAAGCATTCGGTGGGCGAGCCCCAGGTGTACCCCGACAACTCGCTCAGCTACACCGGCAACCTGCTCAACATGATGTTCTCGGTGCCCTGCGAGCCCTATCACGTCGACCCGGTGGCGGAGAAGGCGCTGGACCTGATCTTCATCCTGCACGCCGACCACGAGCAGAACGCCAGCACGTCCACGGTCAGGCTGGCCGGCTCATCCGGCGCCAACCCCTTCGCCTGCATCGCCTCCGGCATCGCCGCGCTGTGGGGTCCGGCGCACGGCGGCGCCAACGAGGCGGTGCTCAGGATGCTGGACGAGATCGGCGACGTGAAGCACATCCCGGAGTACATCGCCCGTGCCAAGGACCGCGACGACCCCTTCCGGCTCATGGGCTTCGGCCACCGGGTGTACAAGAACTACGATCCGCGCGCCCGCATCATCCGCAAGATGTGCCACGAGGTGCTGGGCAAGCTGGGGGACGACAAGGATCCGCATTTCGAACTGGCGCTGCGCCTGGAAGAGATCGCGCTCAGCGACGAATACTTCATCGAACGCAAGCTCTACCCCAACGTCGACTTCTACTCCGGCCTCATCTACAAGGCGCTGGGCATTCCCGCCAACATGTTCACGGTCATGTTCGCCATCGCCCGCACGGTGGGCTGGGTGGCGCAGTGGATGGAGATGATCGGCGAGAAGAACCAGCGCATCGGCCGCCCGCGGCAGCTCTACGTCGGCCCGGTGAAGCGCGCCTACGTGCCGATCGACCAGCGCTGACCACCACAGACCCCGGGGGCCGATCATGCTCGACGAATTCCTGCACGAACCGCGCATCGCCTACTTCTCCATGGAGATCGCGCTGCAGAGCGACATCCCGACCTACAGCGGCGGCCTCGGCGTGCTGGCCGGTGACACCATGCGCTCGGCGGCCGACCTGGAACTGCCCATGGTGGCCGTCACCCTGGTGAGCCGGCAGGGCTATTTCCGCCAGCGCATCGTCGACGACGGCCGCCAAGTGGAGGAACCGGATCCCTGGCAGCCGGAGCACTTCGCCACTCCCCTGGAGGCCAAGATCGCCCTGCCCATCGAGGGCCGCACCGTGTGGGTGGGCGGCTGGCTGTACGTGCTGCGGGGGCACATGAACGGACGCCAGCCGGTTATCCTGCTGGACACCGACCTGGAAGAGAACAGCGCCGAGGACCGCGCCATCACCCACCACCTGTACGGCGGCGATCTCGCCTACCGCCTCAAGCAGGAGATGGTGCTGGGCATGGGCGGCGTGCGGCTGCTGCAGGCACTCGGCTTCAGCATCCGCCAGTACCACATGAACGAGGGCCACTCGGCGCTGCTGGCACTGGAGCTGCTGCGCCGCTACGCCTATCCGCCCGAGGAGCTGCGACCCGGCGAGTCGCGCTACAACCTGCCGCGGGTTCGGGAGCTGTGCGCCTTCACCACCCACACCCCGGTGGAGGCCGGCCACGACCGCTTCCCCTATGGCCTGGTGCACCGGATCGCGGACGAACTGGTCGACCTCGCCACCCTGAAGCAGCTGGCGGGTGAGGATGCCCTCAACATGACCCGTCTGGCGCTCAACCTGAGCGAATACGTCAACGGCGTGGCCAAGCGGCACGCCGAGGTGTCGCGCACCCTGTTCCCCGGCTACCTGGTGCACGCCATCACCAACGGCGTACATCCCTTCACCTGGACCAGCGAGCCGTTCCGACGCCTGTACGACGAGCGCGTGCCCGGCTGGTGCCACGAACCCGAACTGCTGATCCGGGCCGACTGCTGCCTGCCCGACGCACAGGTCTGGGAGGCCCATGAACAGGGCCGCAAGGCACTCCTCGAACGGGTGCAGGCGACCACCGGCCTGCAGCTCGACCCGCAGCGTCCCATCCTGGGCTTCGCGCGGCGCATGACGGCCTACAAGCGGCCGGACCTGTTGTTCTCCGATATCGAACGGCTGCGCGCCCTGTCGGCCCGTCACCCGATCCAGATCGTCATGGCCGGCAAGGCGCACCCGCGCGACGAAGCCGGCAAGCAGCTCATCGAACAGATCCACCGTCACCAGCGCGAGCTGGCCGGCGAGATTCCCGTCGCCTTCCTGCCCAACTACGACCTGGCGACCGCCCAGTGCCTGGTCGCCGGCGTCGACATCTGGCTCAACACCCCGCTGCGGCCACTGGAGGCATCCGGCACCAGCGGCATGAAAGCCACGTTCAACGGTGTGCCCAATCTCAGTGTGCTGGACGGCTGGTGGATCGAGGGCTGCATCGAGGACGTGACCGGCTGGGCAGTGGGCGATTCCGGCACCTCCAACAACGACGACGACGCCGCGTCCCTGTATGAAAAGCTGGAACAGAAGGTGCTACCGCTGTACTACGGTAACCGGGACGGCTGGATCCGGGTCATGAAGGGCGCCATCACGAAGAATGCGGCCTATTTCAACAGCCACAGGATGATGCGCCGCTACGCCACCGAGGCCTATATACGCTGACAACGGAATAAATCCGCCGCTGCCTGCCTCTACTGTCAGGCATCGTTGCATTCGAATAAAGACGCTGAGGAGACCAGTCCATGCGCAACCACCTGATATCCGCCGTCCTTGCCACCGCCCTCATCCTGCCGTTCGGCCTCGCCGGCCAGGTGGCGCAGGCCGACGACTACCCCCTCAAGGAAAAGCTCGCTCAGTGCGAAGCCCAGTTCAAGGCCGCCCACAGCAAGAACATGACCCGCGAGCAGGCCGCCAGGGCGCGCCAGAAGCACTTTCAGCTCATGGTGGAGATTCTCGATCATCTGAACCAGCAGAACATGGCCTCGGTCGATGCCGGCAAGAACCTGTCGCCGGAACAGGTGACCGAGAACATCCGCGTCATGGGCCACCTGCTGGAAATGATGGCCAAGGACCATATCGGCCCGAAGCTGGAGTGGGACTACACCTACTGAGCCGGGGCCGGCGGGGATTCAGGGCGCCGCTTCCCCCCGGCCGAACCAGTCCAGGCCCTGTCGTGACACCAGGTGTATGCGCCCGCGCGACAGGCGCACGCACTGCTGGTGTTCGAATTCCTTCAGAATGCGGCTGACCACCTCGCGGGTGGTGCCCAATTCGCAGGCCAGCTCGGCGTGGGTGACACGAAGCGCCTCGCCGCGCGAGCGTTCGAAACGCTGGCCGAGCAGGCAGGCCAGGCGCAGATCCAGCCGGTGGAAGACGATATCCGACACCAGCGTCATCATGTCGTGCAGCCGGTCGGTCATCGTCTTCATCACATAGGTGCGGAAACTCTCCGATTCGCCGAGGCCGCGCAGGAAGGCGTTGCCGCCCAGCATCAGGCCGGTGACGTCGGCCTCGGCCCGGGCCTGGGCCGGATAGGGCCGATGGCCCAGCAGGGCATTGAGGCTCAGCACACACAGGTCGCCGGGCGTCACCCGGTACAGGGTCATTTCGCGGCCGTCAGGCGAATGCTTGAACACCCGCACGCGGCCTTCCAGCATCCACAGGAAGCCACGGCAGGGGTCGCTTTCCCGAAACAGGGTGGTGCCGGCGGCGAAACGCACCGTATCACCCCGGGCGAGCAGCGCCAGGGCGCGGGCGTCGCTGGCGGCGATCAGGTCCGGATAGCGGGCGGCGAGCCGCGCCAGCTTGTCGCGTACCGGCTCTGGCCAGCCCTGGGCCGGGGCCGGTGTATTGGCCTGCTCGGCAGACATTCCCCCTCTCCCGCACCCGTTGTTGCAGCGGGCGCCGCCGGTATCCTGCCTGCACGGAGACTCTGGCGGACGCCCCGGACGGGCGCCTCCAATAAAGAATACACCTGTCAGGGGCATTTATTAAGGAAACCCTGATCAATTCGTCATCCCGGCGGAAGCCGGGATCCAGGTTGCTGATATGCCTGGATTCCTGGATTCCTGCCTGCACCGGAATGACGATTCCGGATTGATCAGGGTTTCCCCAACCCGGTGACCGAATCTGTTGAATCCTGTGATGATCGGGGGCTTCGGGCATGCCCCAACACGATATGGCTGGTCGCCGGGTTGAGACAAAACATCCGGTTTATCAATGCGGTATCAGGGCGCGGATGCGGTCCAGCACGGCGGCGTCGTCCCAGCGCCGGCCGCCGATGGCACGGTAGCGGATGCGGCCACCAGCATCGATCACGAAGGTGGTCGGCAGGCCGCGCACCCCCCAGGCGCGAACGACGGCGGAATCGCGGTCCATGAGCAGGGGAAAATCGACCGGGTAGCTGGCGGTGAATTCGAAAATGGTGTCCTCATCCTCGCCCACGTCGATGCCCAGCATGACGACGCCCTGTTCGCGCAACTGCGCCCAGGCGCGCTGCATGGAGGGCATCTCCTCGCGGCAGGGCGGGCACCAGGTGGCCCAGAAGTTGATGATCACAACCCGCCCGCGGTAGTCCGCCAGGCGGTGACGGACGCCGTCGATGTCGGTCAGTTCGAAACCGGGTGCCTGCGGCCGGGCCGCCACCGGCGTCAGCATCTGCCCACCGGCCGGTGGCGCGGCGGCGAGCCCCGGCAGCGAGGCCAGGAGCAGCAGCACGGGCAGCAGGGATCTCATTGCGGTTCGGGATGGATGTCGGGCGGGCACTGAATGTCCTCCAGACGGGCATGGTGGCGGCGGCCGTCACGGCGCCAGCCGAACACCAGATCGAAGCGCTGGCCCGGCGCCAGGCCGTAGCTGGTCATGCCCCAGTTGTAGTCGCCGGGCGCGTAGCGCTGCCGGGTCGGCAGCAGCGACCATTCGAACGCGATGCGCGCCGGCTGCGGCAGGCTGGCCGCTTGCCATCGCCGGGTCCAGACCTCGCGCGTCAGCAGCCGCCGTTCCGCGTCGCCCGGCACCTGGATGCGCCACTCGTCCAGGTCGATGGTGACGGCGCCCGCGTCCGCCGTGTTCCTGAATCGGGACTGGAACACGCAGCGGGTGGCAACCTGGTCCGCGCTGGCGCGGTCGAAGCCGCGCGCCAGGAAAAAGGCCCGGGTCTGGTCGGGGAGACGCTGGTCGAGTCTGAACAGCACGCCCTCGCCGCGCCATTCCCAGAACCGCAGACCGGTTTCCGGATCCTGTCCCGTGGTGACCGGGGCGGCGACCGTCGGGCCGAGCAGCAGGAACGACGCGAGGATGCAACAACAGCGGGTCAGCGTGGTATTCACTGCTCCATGATAACCGGATGCCGTGGAATATCCCACGGCATCCGGTCGGGGTGAAGACCGGGCCGGGTGACGGACCCGGCCCGGCGGGGTGCCTCAGGCCACGGTGATGAACGTGGCGACCGAGCCGATCACGGCGGTGCGCCGGATGTTCTGATAGTCGACGCTGGCGCTGTACTGCCCGGAGGCGGGAAGGGTCAGCAGCAGGTCGTAGCGCTCACCCGCGCACACCAGTTGCTCGGTCACGGTCAGCGGCGCCGGCAACGGCCGTCCGTCCGAGGCGATCACCTCGAAGGGCAGGCCGCCCAGGCGCACCAGGGCCGGCATGTAGCTGGTGCCATTGACCCGGATCAGCACCTTCTGCCCGGCCGCGGCGCTGACCGCCACGGTGGGGTCCGACTGCGCATTGGCGCCGTCGCGGCCGTTGATCATGAAATAGTCCGGCCGGTAGCGCACCGTCCCGGCGCCACTCACCCGCTCGTCGTGCCAGCGGCTGTCGAAGCAGCCGAGCTGCCACACATACTCCCTGTCGAACGCCGGGCCGCCGCTCCAGGCGACGTTGGTGGCGCCGTCCGCCGGGCGGATGATGACCGTACCGTACATACCCATCTCCAGGTG
>JALSRI010000258.1 GCA_026984835.1 Thiohalobacter sp.
GGACGCTGTCGGCTCCGGCGCTGGCCCGGGACCTGGGGCTGGAGGCCGTGCACCTGTTGAACGATCTGGAGGCGCTGGCCTGGAGCCTGGACGCGCTGGCCGCGGAAGACCTGCTGACGCTGCAGCACGGCCACCCCGCTGCGGCCGGCAACCGGGCGCTGATCGCCGCCGGCACCGGGCTGGGCCAGGCCGGGCTGTACCACGACGGCCAACGCTGGCACCCCTTCGCCAGCGAGGGCGGGCACGCCGATTTCGCGCCCGCAGACGAGCGCGGCTTCCAGTTGCAGCGCATGCTGGCGGCGCGCTTCGGGCACGTGAGCTGGGAGCGGGTGGTGTCGGGCCAGGGGCTGGTGCACCTGTACGAGTGCCTGCTGGAGATGGCCGGCGAGGGCCATCCGCCGTGGCTGGAGGAACCGGACGCGCCGGCCAGGGTGTCGCGCGGCGCACTGGAGGAGCAGGATGCGCTGTGCAGCGAGGCGCTGCGCTGGTTTGCGCGCCTGTACGGCGCCGAGGCGGGCAACCTGGCGCTGAAGACCATGGCGCTGGGGGGCGTCTACGTGGGCGGCGGCATTGCGCCGAAGATCCTGCCGCTGTTGCAGGCCGGGGGGTTCATGGAAGGGTTCCTGGACAAGGGGCGGATGCGGGGACTGCTGGAGGGGATGGCGGTGCAGGTGATACGGAACGAAAACGCCGCCCTCATCGGCCTGGCCCGCCACGCGGAACAGCGCCCTCTGTAGGAGCGGGCTTGCCCGCGATTGCGGTGCAGCGGGGGGAGGTTCGGTGGCCGCCGCGCCTTGTCGCGGCCAAGGCCGCTCCTACAGGGAGGCGTACCCATCGTCGTTGGGGGGCGGGCTTGCCCGCGATTGCGGCGCAGCGGGGGGAGGTTCGGTGGCCGCCGCACCTTATCGCGGCCAAGGCCGCTCCTACAGGGAGGCATATCCATCGTCGTTGGGGGCGGGCTTGCCCGCGATTGCGGCGCAGCGGGGGGAGCTTCGGTGGCCGCCGCGCCTGATCGCGGCCAAGGCCGCTCCTACAGGGAGGTACACCCATCGTCGTTGGGGGGGACGGGGCGGGTGGCTTATTTGACGACTTTCAGGGTGGGTTTGGGGGGTGGGGTGGGTTGCGGTTCGTCCGGTTCCGGCTCTTCCTCGCTGAACATCATGCCGCGGCCGTTCTCCTTGGCGTAGATGGCGAGCACTGCCTCGACCGGTACGCTGACCATCTGCGACACGCCGCCGAAGCGGGCCAGGAAGCTGACCGTATCGTTGCCGAGCTGCAGGCCCTCGACCGCCTGCGGGCTGATGTTGAGCACGATCTTGCCTTCCTTGACGTACTGGCGCGGCACTTCCACGCCTTCCGCCTCGGCGCTGACCAGCATGTAGGGCGTGCACTGGTTGTCCAGCAGCCACTCGTGGATGGCGCGGATCAGGTAGGGTCGGTTGCTGGTCATGGCGACAGCCGCGATGCGGGGCCGTGCGGCCGGCTCGGCCGGCCGCAGCGCTGTCAGGCCCGCATCTCCCGTTCCTGCTCGGTGAGGCTGGCCTGGAAGGAGTCGCGGGCGAAGATGCGCGCGGCGTAGTCCAGCACCGGCGCGGCCTGCGCCGGCAGGTCGATGCGGTAGTGCTTGAGGCGCCACAGGATGGGCGCCACGCTGGCGTCCACCAGCGAGAACTCGTCGCTCAGGAAGAACGGCTTGGCGGCGAACACCTCGGCGCTGGCGGTGAGGCTGTCGCGCAGCATCTTGCGCGCCTTGGCGGCCGTCTTCTCGCCGCGCGACTCCAGGTCGTGCAGCAGCGTGTACCAGTCCTGCTCGATGCGGAACAGGGCCAGCCGGCTGCGCGCGCGCGACACCGGGTCGACCGGCATCAGCGGCGGGTGCGGGAAGCGCTCGTCCAGGTACTCCATGATGACGCGCGGGTCGTACAGCACCAGCTCGCGGTCGATCAGGGTCGGCACGCTCTGGTAGGGGTTGAGGTCGATCAGGTCTTCCGGCGGGTTGGCCGGGTCGATGTTGACGATGTCGACGGTGATGCCCTTCTCCGCCAGCACCAGGCGCACGCGGTGGCTCTGCGCGTCGGTGGCGTCGGAGAACAGGGTCATCACGGAACGGCGGTTGGCGATCACTGCCATGCTTCCTCTCCCGATCTGTGTGCCGGCCGTCGCGGCATCAGTGTACGTCTTTCCAGTATTCTTTCTTGAGCAGGTAGGCGATCACGAAGAACACCGCCAGGAACAGCAGCACCCACACGCCCAGGCGCTGGCGCTCCTGCTTGATCGGCTCGGCCATGTAGGCCAGGAAGTTGACAAGGTCGCGCACCGTCTGGTCGTACTCGGCCGGGCTCTGCGAACCGGCCTGCACCAGTTCCACGCCTTCCACCATCTGGTGCTCGTGGCCCTCGTCGTCGGTGACCGTCTTGTAGACCGGCTTCTGCCAGCCCTGGAGCTGCCACAGCACGTGCGGCATGCCGACGTTGTGGAACACCAGGTTGTTCACACCGAAGGGACGCGACTCGTCGATGTAGAAGGTACGCAGGTAGGTGTACAACCAGTCCACGCCGCGCACCCGCGCCACCAGGGTGAGGTCGGGCGGCGCCGCGCCGAACCAGTTCTTGAGGTCGACCTTCTTCGCCGCCACCGTCATGTGGTCACCGATCTTCTCGCCGGTGAACATGAGGTTCTCGATCACGTCGTCTTCGCTGATGTCCAGGTCGCGGGCCAGCCGGTTGTAGCGCTGGAAGGCCGCGGAATGGCAGCTCAGGCAGTAGTTGACGAAGGTGCGCGCGCCGCGCTGCAGCGACTGCTTGTTGTTGGGATCGATGTTGGCCTTGTCCAGGTGGACGTTGCCCTCGCTGGCAAGGGCCAGCACGGGCATGAGGAGCAACAGGATAGCGAGCAGTTGTTTTTTCATCAGGACGTCACCCTTTCCGGGACCGGCTTGGTCTTGTCGATCTTGGTGTACCAGGGCATGAGCAGGAAGAAGGCGAAGTAGATCGCCGTGCCGATCTGCGCCAGCGTGGTCTTGACGCCGGTCGGCGGCTGGGTGCCCAGGTAGCCGAGCATGATGAACGCCAGCACGAACAGGGCCAGCATGGTCTTGTAGACGCTGCCACGGTAGCGGATCGACTTGACCGCACCCCTGTCCAGCCAGGGCAGGAAGAACAGGATGACCACGGCCGAGCCCATCAGGATGACGCCGAGGAACTTGGCGGACAGCGGGCCGATGTCGATGGTGACCGCGCGCAGGATGGCGTAGTACGGGGTGAAGTACCACACCGGCGCGATGTGCGGCGGTGTCTTCAGCGGGTCGGCCGGCTCGAAGTTCGGCTTTTCGAGGAAATAGCCGCCGCCGTCCGGCACGAAGAAGATGACGATGGCGAACACCATCAGGAACACCACCACACCGACGATGTCCTTGACCGTGTAGTAGGGATGGAAGGGGATGCCGTCCAGCGGGATGCCGTTCTCGTCCTTGTTCTTCTTGATCTCGATGCCGTCGGGGTTGTTGGAACCGACCTCGTGCAGCGCCAGGATGTGCAGCACCACCAGGATCAGCAGCACCAGCGGCACGGCGATGACGTGGAAGGCGAAGAAGCGGTTCAGGGTGGCGTCGGAGATGACGAAGTCGCCGCGGATCCACAGCGACAGATCGTCACCGATGACCGGGATGGCGCCGAACAGCGAGATGATGACCTGGGCGCCCCAGTAGGACATCTGGCCCCAGGGCAGCAGGTAGCCGAAGAAGGCCTCCGCCATCAGCGCCAGGTAGATCATCATGCCGAAGATCCAGATCAGCTCGCGGGGCTTGCGGTAGGAGCCGTACAACAGGCCGCGGAACATGTGCAGGTAGACGACGATGAAGAAGGCCGAGGCGCCGGTGGAGTGCATGTAGCGGATCAGCCAACCCCAGTTCACGTCGCGCATGATGTACTCGACGGAAGCGAACGCCAGGTTGGCGTCGGGCTTGTAGTTCATGGTCAGGAAGATGCCGGTGATGATCTGGATGACCAGCACCAGCAGGGCCAGGGAACCGAAGAAGTACCAGAAATTGAAGTTTTTGGGCGCGTAGTACTTGGACAGGTGCTCTTCCCACATCTTGGTCAGCGGGAACCGGGCGTCGATCCAGTCGCGCAGGCTGATTAGCATACCCATCATGCCGCTCCTTTGTCTTCACCGATCAGGATGAGAGTGTCGCTGATGTACTTGTGCGGCGGCACGACCAGGTTCAGCGGCGCCGGCACGCCCACGAACACGCGGCCGGCGAGGTCGAAGCGCGAACCGTGGCAGGGACAGAAGAAACCGCCCTTCCACTCGGCGTCGTAGGGTTGCGGCATGGCCTCGGGCACGAAACTCGGCGAGCACCCCAGGTGGGTGCAGATGCCGACCAGCACCAGGTTCTCGGGCTTGATGGAGCGGTTGATGTTCTGGGCGTAGGGCGGCTGCTGCGGCTCCTCGGAGTCGGGGTCGCGCAGGCGGCCGTTGAGGGAGGGCAGTGCTTCCAGCATCTCCTGGGTGCGCCTGACCACCCACACCGGCTTGCCGCGCCACTTGAAGCGCAGCATCTGGCCCGGCTCGATCTTGCTGATGTCCGCCTCGACCGGCGCGCCCGCGGCCTTGGCCCGTTCGCTCGGCAGCATGGACTCCACGAACGGAACCGCCACGAAAACGGCGCCCACGCCGCCGACGACGGTCGCCGCGGCGGTGAGGAAACGGCGTTTACTGGTATCTACACCTTCGCCACTCATTCACTCTCTCCAAAAATGAAAAGCTCACCCGCCCCCGGTGCCCGCGGCACGGTCGAACGCAGATGAATATTAGAATATTCGGAAATTTGTATCCCTGGTCCGGCAGCGGGCATAGCATGTCGGAACTGGTCTGGCAGGTCAAGGGGGCGAGATCAAATCCGGGGCGTTTTTTCCATCCGGGGAAGGATGTTAGGGCAGCGCAAAGGCTGCCTTGCGGGAACGGGTTCGCCGGCGAGGCCGGCGCGGGCGGATGAGGGGGTGGTGGCCGCCGCGCGCTATCGCGGGCAAGCCCGCTCCTACACAGAGGCATAGCCACCGCCGCTGTAGGAGCGGGCTTGCCCGCGATGAACGACAACCCGTCACACCGGATTGTCGATGTCGATGAACCGGTGTTCCAGACCGAAGCGCTGCGCCAGGTGGCCGGCCAGGGCCTGAACGCCGTAGCGTTCGGTGGCGTGGTGGCCGGCGGCGAAATAATGGATACCGTATTCGCGGGCGATGTGCACCGTCTGTTCCGAGATCTCGCCGCTGACGAAGGCGTCCAGCCCCAGGGCGGCGGCCGCCTCCAGGTAGGACTGGGCCGCGCCGCTGCACCAGCCGACGGTCTCGATGCGTTCCGGGCCGGCGTCGACGACCTGCGGCAGCCGCTCCAGCACGCTGCCGAGATGGGCCGCCAGGGTGGCGGCATCCATGGGCGCGGCGAGCCGCCCGCGCC
Source organism: Thiohalobacter sp. (assembly GCA_026984835.1). Lineage (GTDB taxonomy): Bacteria > Pseudomonadota > Gammaproteobacteria > DSM-19610 > DSM-19610 > JALSRI01. Next base: position 5,458 of record JALSRI010000258.1, read on the forward strand.
AGGCCAGCTCCGGCCCGTCGCCGGCGCCGAAGCGGCCTTCGGCCACGAACCCCAGGCGCCCGCCCAGTTGCGCGTTGTTGCCCAGTTCCGGGTGGGCGTCCAGCGGCAGGTGATAGGCCAGCAGCGACAGGCCGCCGGCCAGCAGGGCTTCGAGGCGGCGCCGCTTGATGCCGGTGATGCAGGGGTCCTCGCCCTTCCAGAACCAGCCGTGGTGCACCAGCAGCAGGTCGGCGCCCGCCTCCACCGCGGCGTCGACCAGCGCCTGGCTGGCGGTGACGCCGGAAACGATGCGTTTCACCTGCGGCCGCCCCTCGACCTGCAGGCCGTTGGGGCAGTAGTCCCGAAAGGTATCCGCTTCCAGCAGCCGGTGCGCATGACCGACCAGTTCCCGCAATGCCACCATGTCCCCATTCCCCAAACCCTGTAGGAGCGGGCTTGCCCGCGATCCAGCCGCAGCCGGAGACCTCCCACCAACCGACATCAAAAAAACAGTTCTCTGCCTCCAGCGTATCCGCGATAATCGTACGCCGTTCAACCCGGGATCCCTC
>JALSRI010000259.1 GCA_026984835.1 Thiohalobacter sp.
GCCGCCGCACCCATCGCGGCCGGAGGCCGCTCCTACACAGCGGTGCTGCGAATGCGGGTGGTCTCCTGTAGGAGCGGGCTTGCCCGCGATCCCGGCGCAGCCGGGGCGACGGGTCGGCGGCCGCCGGACCCATCGCGGCCGGAGGCCGCTCCTACACAGCGGTGCTGCGAACAAGGGTGGTTTTTTGTAGGAGCGGGCTCGCCCGCGATCCCGGCGCAGCCGGGGCGAACGGTCGGGGGCCGCCGCACCCATCGCGGCCGAAGGCCGCTCCTACAGGGCGGTGCTGCGAATGCGGGTGGTCTCCTGTAGGAGCGGGCTCGCCCGCGATCCCGGCGCAGCCGGGGCGAACGGTCGGGGGCCGCCGCACCCATCGCGGCCGAAGGCCGCTCCTACAGGGCGGTGCTGCGAATGTGGGTGATCTTTTGTAGGAGCGGGCTCGCCCGCGATCCCGGCGCAGCCGGGGCGAACAGTCGGCGGCCGCCGGGCCCATCGCGGCCGGAGGCCGCTCCTACAGGGCGGTGCTGCGAACGGGGGTGGTCTTTTGTAGGAGCGGGCTTGCCCGCGATCCCGGCGCAGCCGGGGCGACTGCGAAGCGTCCCACCATGCCCCTGAAACACAGAAGGCAGGCCCTTGTCTCCGCCTCACCCGCGCCCGGCGGATGCTCCGGCCAGCGAAGCGACGGCGTCTTCCAGCCGCCGCGCGAAACGCCGGGGGTTGAACTCCTCCGCGACACGCCGGAAGGCGCTGGCGGCCAGGATCCGGGCCTCGTCCGGCCGGCCGATGGCCTGCGCCAGCCGGTCGGCGAGCGCCCCGGCGTCGTCGCGGGGAAAGAAGGCCGCGTGCACGCCGTCTTCGAACATGTCCCGGTGACCTTCGGCATCGGACAGCACCAGCGGCACGCCGGCGGCCGCCGCTTCCAGGGGCGTCAGACCGAAGGCGTCGGAACGCGCCGGCACGCACAGGATGTCGATGGCGTCGAAGAAGGCCTGGCGGTCGTCCACCCAGCCGCAGCGCTCGACACAGTCTTCCAGGCCGAGTTCGCGGACCAGCCCCTCCAGCACGGCGGCCTGTTCCCCCGCACCGCCCAGGCGGGCCTGGAAGCGCACGCCGCGTTGGCGCAGCCGCCCCAGCGCCCGCACGAACAGGTCCAGCCCCTTGACCGGGTCGAAGCGGCCGAAGGCGCCCAGCCGCACCGGCGCGCGCCAGGGCGGGCGCGCGGGCATCGCGGCCGGCGCCGGTACCGCGTTGGGTATGTGGAAGGACGGCCGGTCGCCGGCGCCGCCCGCCTCGACCAGCCGGCCGATGTGGCGCGAGATGTTGATGAAGGCGTCGGCCGCCAGCGCGCGGCGCACCTTGTTGCTGTGCGTCACCGCCACCACCGGCACCGCGCCGCTGACGCGGCCGAACAGCGCCACGGAACGGCTGCAGTGGGCGATGACCAGCTCCGCCCGCGTCGAACGCAGCAGCCGCCAGGCGGCCAGGCTGGCGACCGGGTCGTAGTGGCCGGCGACGCGCAGCATCCGCTGCCGCACGCCGGCCAGGTCGGCGGGCCAGCGCGCCGGCGGGTGGCGCTGGTTGCACAACAGGGTCACCTGGTGGCCGGCTGAAGCCAGCACGCGTGCATAGGTCTCGACCACCGACCAGCGGCCGCCGGTCGCATCGCCCAGGACTGTGTTTATAATGCGCATCGGCTCTGCACCCCGGAGCGATGGTAGCACGGGGTGTCGGCCGCCGTTCCGGTGGGGTTGGCTGCGCTCGCTCCATCACCCTCGAAGGCCCCGACCAGAGGAACGACATGACCGGATTCCTGCAAGGCGCCCGCTACTTTCTCGAAGGCTTTCGTCTCATCCGCCGCCCCGGCCTGCGGCGCTTCGTGCTCGTGCCGCTGCTGGTCAACCTGCTGCTGTTCGGCGGCCTGCTGTGGGCGGCCGTCGGCTGGGTCGAGACGCTCAGCCAGTACCTGATGGGCTGGCTGCCCGCCTGGCTGGACTGGCTGAGCGTGCTGCTGTGGCCGCTGTTCGGGGCGCTGGGCCTGGTGCTGGTGTTCTACAGCTTTTCCACCGTCGCCAACTTCATCGCCTCGCCCTTCAACGGGCTGCTGGCCGAGGCCGTTGAGCGGCAACTGCGCGGCGAGGTGATGCAGAGCGGCTGGAAGGAACTGCTCCGCGACATCGTGCCCAGCCTGCTGTCGGAGCTGCGCAAGCTGGCCTACTTCGTGTTGCGCGCCATCCCGCTCGGCATCCTGTTCCTGATCCCGATCGTCAACCTGGCCGCGCCCTTCCTGTGGTTCCTGTTCAGCGCCTGGATGCTGGCGCTCCAGTACGTCGACTACCCGGCCGCCAACAACCGCCTGTTCTTCGCCGAACAACGCCGCCGCCTGCGCCGCCGGCCGCTGGTGGCGCTCGGCTTCGGCAGCACGGCGCTGTTGTTCACCCTGATCCCGGTCATCAACTTCCTGGTCATGCCGGTGGCGGTGGCCGGCGCCACTGCCCTGTGGGTGCGCGAACACCGGCTGGAACGACCGCGGGCGGCGACCGGCGGGGGTGAGTGACGCCGGGGCGCGGGCGACGCCGGATGCTGGACCACGGCGTTTGCGCTGCCGGCGCCGTGACGGGGTTCGCTGCACTCACCCAGCCCTGCGGGTGACTTCGATGGACGTCGCGCCCTCCTAACCCCCCTGGCGGACAAATGCCGCTATCCGCTCCACCCCCTCCCGCAGCTGGTCCAGCGACGTCGTGTAGGCGAAGCGCAGGTGCTCGCGCGCTCGGTGGTGGCCGAAGTCCAGGCCCGGGGTGACGGCGACGCCGGCCTGCTCCAGCAGCTCCTGGCTGAACCGGAAGCTGTCGTCGGTGAAGCGGCTGCAGCCGGCGTACAGGTAGAAGGCGCCCTGCGGTTCGACGGGAATGTCGAAGCCCAGTTCGCGCAGCGCCGGCAACAGGTAGTCGCGGCGCGCGCGGAACTCGTCGCGGCGGATGTCGAGCAGCGCCAGGGTGTCGGGCTGAAGCGCCGCCAGCGCCGCGTACTGCGACAGCGTGGGCGCGGCCAGGAACAGGTTCTGCGCCAGCCGGTCGAGGGCCTCGACGTGGACCTCCGGCGCCACCACCCAGCCCAGCCGCCAGCCGGTCATGCCGAAGTACTTGGAGAAGCTGTTGATGACGAACAGGTCGTCCGCCACTTCCAGTGCGCTCAGCGCTTCGTCGCCGTAGGTCAGGCCCTGGTAGATCTCGTCCACGATCAGGTGGCCGTCGCGCTCCCGCGCCAGCGCCGCCAGTTCGACCAGCTCGCGCCGACCCAGCAGGGTGCCGGTGGGATTGGACGGCGTCGCGGCCAGCAGGGCACAGGTGCGTTCGTCCCAGTGCGCGGCGGCCAGCGCCGCGTTCAACTGATAACCGGTGTCGGGCCCGACCGGGATGGACCGGGGCTCGCCGTCCAGCAGGTGCACATAGTTGCGGTTGCAGGGATAGCCGGGGTCGGCCATCAGCACCCGCGAACCGGGGTCCACCAGCAGCGCCAGCACCATCTGCAGGGCGCCGGAGGCGCCGGGCGTGAGCAGGATGCGGCGCGGGTCGAGGGCCACGCCGAAGCGGCGCCGGTAGTAGCCCGCCAGGGCTTCGCGCAGCGCCAGCAGGCCGGCGGCGGGGGTGTAGTGGGTGCGGCCCTCGGCCAGCGCCCGGCGGCCGGCCTCGACGACCGGCTCGGGGGTGACGAAATCCGGCTCGCCGATCTCCATGTGCACGATGGAGCGGCCCTGGTGTTCCAGCTCGCGGGCGCGGCCCAGCAGTGCCATGACGTGGAACGGCTGGATGGACTGCATGCGCCGGGCCAGGCGACGGCTCATGACTCAGCCATCGAAGCGCCGGCGCAGGGCATCCACGCTGATGTAGTCGTAACCGTCCAGGTCGCCGGCCAGCACCCGCGCCGGCGCGCCGGGCTCGCCGAGCTGGTCGACCACCAGGTCGGCGTCGCTGAAGTCCTGACCGCGGGTGTAGTCGCTCACCGTCACCAGGGTGCGCAGGCCGGCGGCCTTCGCCGAGCGCACGCCGTTCTCCGAATCCTCGAACGCCAGGCACTCGTCCGGCGACACCCCCATCAGCTGCATGGCGTGGATATAGATATCGGGCGCCGGCTTCTTGGCGGGAACCACCCCGCCGGCGGCGATGACGTCGAACCAGTCCATGGCGTCCGGCGCCAGGCTGCTCCTGAGCAGCGCCGTCACGTTGGCCGGCGTGGTGGTGGTGGCGATGCCCAGCCGCAGGCCGGCCCGGCGCGCCTCTTCCAGCAGGCGCCGCACCCCGGGGCGCAGCGGCACCTGGCCGGTCTCGACCATGCGGGTATAGATATCGGTCTTGGCGGCGTGCAGGCCGGCGATATACTCATCGAGATTCATGGGCGGCTCGAAATCCGGCACATGGCGTTCGATGAAGTGGCGGATGCGCTCCTTGCCGCCGGTGACGGCGAGCAGTTCCCGGTACCGGTCCGGCGACCACTGCCAGTCCAGGCCGGCCTGGGCGAAAGCCTTGTTGAAGGCCTGGCGGTGGACTTCCTCGGTCTCGGCGAGCGTGCCGTCCACGTCGAACAGCAGGGTGGTCAATCCGGGCATTGCGTCGTCATTCCGGCAGTGGTGGTTGGCGTAGCCTACCGCAGCCGCGGCGAGCCCAACAACAGCCGCACATCGTGCTTGACTCGCGCCGGCAAGGGCCGGAAACTACGGCATTTGGCATTGCCGGGGCGCGCGCACTTGCCCGCCCCTGACGTTTCTGCTATAGAGCTTCGGCTTGTTTTTCAGGAGATTTTGCATGGCCACCAAGAAGAAGGCTGCCAAGACCAAAGCGAAAGCGAAAAAGAAGGTTGCCAGCCGGGCAACCGCCGGCAAGGCCGTGACGAAGAAGGCGGCGGGCAAGACCGCGGCGAAGAAGAAGGTGGCGAAAAAGGCCGTAGCGAAGAAGGCGGCGACGAAGAAGACAGCGGCGAAAAAGGCCGCCGCGAAGAAAGCCCCGGTGAAGAAGGCAACGACAAAGAAGGCCGCCGCAAAGAAGACGGCGGCCAGGAAGGCGCCGGCGAAGAAAACGGCCGCAAAGAAGGCTGCGCCGAAGAAGGCCGCCGCGAAGAAAGCCCCGGCCAGAAAGGTGACGACCATGAAGCCGCGCGCGGGCGCCCCCGCGCCCATCGGTCCCGTCCCCGGCATCGCGCCCTACAAGGAGAAGCGCGGCGAGGAATACATGGGGCCGGAACAGAAGGAACATTTCCGCAACATCCTCAATGCCTGGAAACGCGAGCTGATGGAGGAAGTGGACCGCACCGTGCACCACATGCAGGACGAGGCGGCCAATTTCCCCGACCCCAACGACCGCGCCACCCAGGAATCCGAGTTCAGCATGGAGCTGCGCACCCGCGACCGCGAGCGCAAGCTGATCAAGAAGATCGACGAGTCGCTGCTCAAGATCGACAACGACGAATATGGCTACTGCGAGGCCTGCGGCGTGGAGATCGGCATCCGCCGCCTGGAAGCGCGCCCCACCGCCACCCTGTGCATCGACTGCAAGACCCTGGACGAAATCCGCGAAAAACAGCGCGCGTGATGTGTTGCTGGCGGCGGGGGAACTGGCCGGGTATAGCCACGGAACACCCGGAAAGCACGGACAAAACCCGTCAAGAAGGGGAGGTTTGATTACCCGCGAAGGAAACCCTGTTTGGACGGAAAACAGGGCGCTGTCCCGAACGGGGCGTATTTTCCCTTCGCGTCCTTCGCGGTGAAAAAGGTGTCCCCTTCGTACCGTGGACGCTTCGCCCCCTCGCCCACCGGCCCCCTGCACTTCGGGTCGCTGGTGGCGGCGGTGGGCAGTTTTCTGGATGCCCGCGCGGCCGGCGGCGAGTGGCGGGTGCGCATCGAGGACCTGGACCCGCCGCGCGAGGTGCCGGGCGCCGCCGACGCCATCCTGCGTTCGCTGGAGGCGCTGGGACTGCACTGGGACGGCGAGGTGCT